>CACEPG010000010.1 GCA_902561355.1 uncultured Alphaproteobacteria bacterium | reverse complement strand
ATTGCCTGGCAAAATTGCTATCAACTACGAACCATATAACGAGTTAGGATCTGATATTTTAAATGAAAGAGCTAAAAAAGTTTATAAAAATAAAGTATTGGCAGAAAAATTTAAACTGATGGAAATAGATCGTCAAATAGAAAAAGAAGACGAAACTTCTCAAGACAATATATTTCCAGAAAGTAAAGCTAATCTTTTTACTCAATTTAAACAATCTTCAGATTTATTAGCTTTTCATGAAAAACAAGATTGGTCTGAAAAATATAAAATTGCTCTAGGTATTAAAGATCCAAGAGCAAATTTTATACTAAAACGTTTGATATTTGATGAAAGTCCAAAGACATTATCAACTGACGATTTTAAAATGATGCATAAAGAAATGCATGATAGGTTAGTTATTAATCAAGAAAGACCTTTTACTACAATTCCTGAAGCTATGAATCAAATTGATACTGAATTCAGTCGTCTTGAAGAGGATTATGATGATGAGATGCAAAGTCAAAAATTACAAATTTTAAAAGATTATAATCAATATTTAAGTTTTCTTGAAAAATATTTCACAAATAAAAATGCTGAACCACTTCCTGCGGGACCTGAATTAAGTAAGTATATTTTTGGTTAATGATTGAATTAAAATATTTTTTTATTGGTTTGATCCAAGGTTTAACTGAATTTTTACCTATTTCTTCATCTGGACATCTAGTTTTACTTTCAAAAATTACTCAATGGGAAGATCAAGGTTTAATTACTGATATTGCTGTACATGTCGGAACATTATTGGCTGTAATGATTTATTTAAGAAAAGAAATATTTTTTTTATTAAAAAAATTAATAAAATTTAACTTAATTGAAAGTAATATAATTTTTAAAATTACTATATCTACTATTCCAGCAATTATAGTGGGTTATTTTATATATGATTTTGTGAATCTTTATTTTAGAAATTTACAATTAGTTGCAATTTCAAGTATTGTATTTGCTATGATTTTATACATATCCGATAGAAATTATGAAAATCAAAAAGAATGGAAAGGTATTACTTATAAGGAAGCTTTTATAATTGGACTATTCCAAATATTGGCATTTATACCTGGAGCTAGTAGAGCAGGAGTAACTATTACTGGAGCCAGATTTTTAGGACTTAATCGCAGCAATGCAGCTATTTTTTCAATGTTGTTATCAATTCCTGTAATTTTAGCTTCATTAACTTTAATACTTTTTAAAATATCTTATTCAGAATATAGTTATATTAATTTACAACAACCAATATTAGCAGCCAGTATTGCTTGTATAACAGCAATACTGGCAATTAATTTTATGATGAAACTTATTCGGAGTACAAATTTCAACTTATTTATTATCTATAGAATTATTATAGGTTTTCTTTTATTGTTTTTTTATGGTTAAAATTTCAGGAGTATATAGTGCTGCACTAACTCCATTAAAAACAGATTTATCAATTAATCAGGATTTATATTTGCGCCATTGTCAGTATTTAATGAATCAAGGACATGATGGTTTAGCAATTTTTGGAACTACTGGAGAAGCTAACAGCCTATCTGTTAAAGAAAAAAAAGAAAATTTAGATTTTTTAATTTCTAATCGTCTAGATCCTAAAGTTTTAATTCCAGGTACTGGCTCATCATCACTTTACGATGCAATAGATATGACTAAACATTCTGTTAAAAATGATGTGAGAGCTGTTTTATTATTGCCACCTTTTTATTATAAAAATGTAAGTGATGAAGGAGTAGTTAATTATTTTAGACACATAGTTGAAGAAGTGGGAGACTCAGAATTTCAATATTTACTTTATAATATTCCACAAACTACTTCTGTAACAATCAATTTTAAAATTATTGAACAATTATTAAAATTATACCCAAATAACATTGTTGGAATAAAAGATTCAAGTGGTGATAGAGATAATATGTTAAGAATAATAAAGTATTTTGATAACTTTGCTGTTTTTTGTGGTCATGATTCTTTAGCTTTACATGTTTGCAGAAGAGGAGGAGCGGGAGCTATTACAGCTGGTACAAATATTGCTGGAAAACTTTTGTGTTTTATTATTCATAATATTCATAAAGAAAAAGAAATTGAAAATTTTGGAGAATTACAGTCATTAATGGAAAAAATTCGTGAAGCATTAACCTCACATGAGCCTATAAGTGTAATGAAAGCTTACTTTTCTATTATTGATAACGTGCCTGAATGGAATACTTTAATGCCGCCATTAAAAAAAATAGAAAATCCTGAGAATCATAAAACAATTATTGGACTTAAGGAGCTAGTTAGTAAAATTGATGACTTAATACCGTCTACGTGATTGAAAATAATTTTTTGCTTTCAAAGAAATAAAGCTTTGAACTGGTTTAAGAAAAATTGCAAACCCAATACAATCAGTAAAAAATCCAGGTGTGATAAGAAGCAAACCTGAAATTAAAAGAAAGATGCCACCTTTAATTTCTTCTGTAGGCATAATTCCTTGAGATAAGTTGCTCTGAGCATCAAACAAAAGGCTAATTCCTCGCCTCCTAACCAAAAATATTCCTATCAATGCTGTTAGCAGAATAATTGCGATTGTATTTAATATTCCGATATTAGATCCTATTGTAATAAAAATACTTATTTCGACAATAGGAATTATAATAAAGGCTAAAAAAAATCATTTTCCAACAATTTCAATGTTATCTTTTTCTATATTAATATTAATTTGATTTTCAAATTCTCTTAATCTTTTATATACACTTGCTAACTCAACTAATGTAGGCCAAGCTCTAAATAAGTACTGAAGTGAACCTTCAACTCTACCAAAGGCTCTTACAATTTGTTGCATAACACCAAGCGTCATAACACCAGCTACAATTGCTGGAGCTAGAAATATATATGCTGCCAAAACATTTGCCTGCAAATATGCTAATCTTCCAATATTGAAATATAAATAATATAAATAGCTTTTGAAATGAATTTTTCTTACACCATCAAACAATTCTTCTAGTGTTTTTGGTCTAATGCCTCCATCATCTTCAGCAATTACTAATATTTTTCTATACGCTGCCTCTTTTTTTTGAAGATCATATTCAATGCCAACTAATCTTAATAGCCAAGCCAGCACAATCATTAATATAGTTCCACCTACAGCCCATATAAGAGCTCCAGATACTAAACCATATTGCCATTCACCAAACCACAAGATTGGTATACCTACAGATAGACCCATTAATAATGGAAAATATTCTACTAAAATTAAAACTGACTCAATTAAACTTGTGCCTAAACCTTCCATAATACGACTAAATTTGATTGTATCTTCTTGAACTCTTTGACTAGCTCCTTCAATTGTACGAGCTTTATCATACACACTATGATACCAATCTACCATTGAGGTTCTCCATCTAAAAAGAAAATGAGAAGTTAAAAAACTTATTGCCAATCCCAGGCAAATTGAAATTGCAGCTAATTGTGCAAAACTAACTAATTGAGACATATATTCCTGCATAGTTATTGCATTAGGTGTTCCAAGAGCTTTCTGAATCATGTCATAAAATTCACCAAACCATTCATTAATTTTTACATCTATTTGTACCTGTACCCAAATAGAAGTTAAAATTACTACTGAACCTAAATAAGCCCATATAAACCATCTACGATCAGTGAAAAATTTAAACATATGTTATTTATTATATATCAAAGATTTTATTAAAAAAGATAGTTTTATTTCTTAAGAAAACTATCTACCTCCACTTGATAAGATTCAACTAACTTATTAGTTTCATTCGCCATACCAACAACTGCAATCAATTCTTTTAACATTTTATCTGTCATACCTTTCTTTTTAGCTGCTGCAGTATGAGAGCGAATACAATATTCACAACTATTAGTTATGGATACAGCAATATATAACATTTCTTTTGTCAGAGGATCTAAAGAGCCCTTTTTCATAATTTGACTAAGAGTGCTCCAAGTTCTTTCTAGAGTACTGGGATCATTTGCAATCATTCTCCAAAAATTTGGTATAAAATCTATTTTTCTTTCTTTTTTAATTGTATTAAAAATTTTTTTTACTTTTGAATTAGCTTTTTCATCAGTTACAGGTTTAAACAAAGTCATAATTCCTCCTATTAAGAAGTTATAATAACATAGTTTTTTTAAAAAAATTTAAATTAAATTATTTCTTTTTTTGACGTTTTTTATTACGTCTATATTTAGATCCTCGTTTTCTGCGTCCACGGTGTTTTTTTGGATATCCCATAATTGATTAGAACATATACAAAATATAATTATGAAGTCAAAGATTAATAATGCCAATCTTTTGCTTCATTAAATAAAAAATCTCTAAATACTTCTAACCTTCTGTCATTTTTAAATTCTTCTGTGTAAACAAAATAAGTTTGATAAGATGGTCCTTCTAAATTTGGCAAAACTCTAACTAAATGTGGTTTATCAGCAACCATGTAATCAGGTAAAGAAGCTAATCCAGCACCTCTTTCAATAGCAAGAGACATTCCATAGATACTATTTAAACGAAACTTAGGGCGTCTTTTTGAACCAGTTTTGCCAATTTTTAATATCCAATCTATATTAGAAATTGGAGAAGGAAGACCTGATCCAAAACAAATTAAACTATGTTTGTCTAAATCATTTACATTTCTAGGTATTCCAAATTTTTGTAAATAATCTGAAGATGCATAAATATGGTTATGAAAATTAACAAATCTTTTAAATATAAGATTAGCTTGTGTTGGTTTTTTTACTCTAACTGCTACATCAGCAGCTCTACTTGATAAATCTACTTCTTCATCACTCATGAGTAAACTTACATCTATATCAGGGAATTGATTGGTAAATTTATTTATTCTATGAGTTAACCAAGTCGAACCAAATCCGACAGTTGTGCTTATTGTTAATTTTCCAGCAGGTTTGGTTTTTTTGTACATCAATTTTTTTTCAAATTCTGAAATAGAAAAGTTTATCTGACTGACAGTATTAAATAAATTATCACCTTGTTCAGTTAATCTTACTCCTTTTTGATGACGAATAAATAAAGGGGTCTTTAGGTTATATTCGAGGTCTTGTATTTGTCTACTTAATGCAGACTGACTAATGTTGAGTTTAGCACTTGCTTTAGAGATACTTTTTAAAACAGCTACTTCGTAAAAAGATTTTAATTTATCCCAATCCATTATCTAAGTGAATCAATTAAATTTTTATATTCATCTTTATTTTTTGAAAAAATATAAGATCCTGCAACTAACACATCAGCTCCATTAGTTTTACAAATTTTAGCAGTTTCATTATTTATACCACCATCAATTTCAATTTCAAAGTTAAGTTTTTTTTCATTTTTTATTTTTTTAAGTTCTATAATTTTAGCTACTTCAGACTCCATAAATTTTTGACCACCAAAACCGGGTACAACAGTCATTACAATAACCAAATCTATAGCATCTAAATATTTAGCAATATCAGATATATTTATTTTAGGATGTATTGCAATTCCTGCTTTGCAATTATTTGATTTTATAATTTTAATGATCTCTGTTGATTTTTGATCGGCTTCTGGATGAAAACTTATTATATCAGCACCTGCATTTATAAAATTATCAATATATTTTGCAACTGGACTAATCATTAGATGCACATCTAGTACTTTTTTAGTTATTGGTCTTAAAGATTTAACTATATTTGGTCCAAATGTAATATTAGGTACATAATGACCATCCATCACGTCTATATGAATAAATTCTGCTCCATTTTTGTCAACTAACTCTACTTCTTCTTTTATATCAACTAAATTCGCAGCAAGTATGGAAGGGGCAATTTTAATCATTTTGATTTTATTTATATAATATATATTACACATTGATAATGAAAACTATTGTTAATAAACCATGGGGTTCTTTTGAAATCATTAATGAAGGTGAAAAATATACTGTTAAAAAAATAATAGTGAAACCAAGTGGTCAGCTTTCTCTACAAAGTCATAAATACCGTTCTGAACACTGGTTGATTGCTCAGGGAAATGCAGAGGTAGTTATCAATGAAGAAAGATTCAAGTTACAGGAAAATCAACACATTTTTATTCCCAAAGGAGCAAAGCATATGCTGGTAAATAAAGGTAATACTTCCTTAATAGTTATAGAAATGTGGTTTGGAGATACCCTTGATGAGAATGATATTAAGCGATACGAAGATATATATAAGAGAGATTTATGATTATTAGTACACCAGTTTCAGTAGGTGAGTTGGTAGATAAAATATCAATACTACATATTAAAAACATTAATATAAAAGATGTTGAAAAAATTAAATTCATTAAAGAAGAGCTTGAACTATTGAACCAAACTCTTGATAAGCATGTTAACAGGGATCATATTCAAGAATATTTAGATGCATTAATTGAAATTAATTCAAAGTTATGGGTAATTGAAGATGATATTCGAGATTGTGAAAGAAATAAAAACTTTGATCAAAAATTTATAGAACTTGCAAGATCAGTGTATTTTACAAATGATAAAAGATCTGATGTTAAGCTTAATATCAATAAAAAATTTGGATCTCAAATTATTGAAGTTAAATCTTACGAAGATTATTAATTAAGCTAATCGTTTTATGCTTGTCTCAATTAATTTAATTAAAGCGCTCTTATATTCATTATCTCTAAAAATACTTAATGATTCAATAGCAATATCAGCGAAATGATTGGCTCTAATCATTGTATCTTTAATGCAATTATATTTTGTTAATAATTTTTTAGTTAGATTAAAATTATTTTCATTTTCATCTGGTTTAGAAATAACAGTTTTTAAAAATTTTTTTTCTTCTTTATTTGATCTTCCATAAGCTAAAATAATCGGTAAAGTTATTTTACCTTCTTTAAAATCATCACCTATATTTTTTCCCATTGTTTCAAAATTAGAGGAATAATCAATGGCGTCATCAATTAATTGGAAGGCCATTCCAAAATTTGTACCAAAAGATTTTAGCGCTTTTTGTTCATTTTCTTTTGCACCTCCACTAATGCCACCCACTTGACATGCGGCACTAAATAATGAAGCAGTTTTGCCATTAATAACTTGAAAATAGGTATCTTCATTTATTTCTAGATTTTTATCATTACTAATTTCTAAAACCTCACCTTCAGAAATAATAACACTTGTATCAGATAAAATTTTTAATGTTTCCATAGTTCCATATTTTGTCATTAATTGAAAAGATCGACTAAAAAGGAAATCTCCAACCAAAACACTAGTTTTATTGCTCCACACTTCATTAGCTGTTAGTTTTCCTCTTCTATCTTTGCTTAAATCTACTACATCATCATGAAGTAGAGTTGCAGCATGTATAAATTCAACAGCTGCAGCTAGCCCAATATGATTAATGTTGTTTGTTAAATCACTATTAAGTATATGAAAGCACGATGTTGTGAGAAGAGGTCTCAGTCTTTTACCCCCTGATAAAATTAAGTATTTGCCAATTTCTTGAATAAGCGGAACAGAGCTATCTAATTTTTCTAAAACTAAGGTATTAATTGAATGTAAATCCTCACTACACAAATTAGATAAATCTTTAATGGCTTCATTAAAGCTTTCTTTATGTTGATGTATTCGAATAATTTCTGCCATATTAAATATATAGATCAATTTTATTTAATTAATAGATAATTGTAAGTTTGATAAACTTTTTTAAGTAAAATTCAATTAATTGAACACTTTTAACCTTTAAGTAAAGATTAACATTTGTTATTAAGTCCTGTGTTTAAGAGATTTTTTTCAAAAGATATAATTATACCAACTTTAAGATTGTCAGGTGTTATTGGACAGGCTGGTATAGCAAGATCTGGATTAACAATTACAGGTATTGAAAAGTTAATTGACAAGTTATTTTCAGATAAAAAAGCACCAGCAGTTGCTTTAATAATTAATTCTCCGGGAGGCTCTCCCACACAATCTTCTTTAATTGCAGAAAAAATTATTAATTTATCAAAAGATAAAAATAAAAAAGTTTATGCCTTTGTTGAGGATGTTGCGGCATCTGGCGGATATTGGTTAGCCTGTGCAGCAGATGAGATTTATTTAGATTTAAACTCTATTGTAGGATCAATAGGAGTTATTTCTCCTGGCTTTGGTTTTGTTGACCTTATAAAAAAAATTGGTGTTGAAAGAAGGGTTTATACATCTGGAAAAAGTAAAAGTTTTTTGGACCCATTTAAGGAAGAAAAAAAAGAAGATATCGATAGACTAAAAATAATTCAAGAGCAGATTCATGAAAATTTTATTGATTATGTCAAAAAAAGAAGAGGGACAAAGCTCTCGAGAGCTAATGAAGATGAAGTATTCTCTGGTTTATTTTGGGTAGGAAAAAAGGGTGTTGAGCTAGGATTAGCTGATGGCGTGGGTTCGATTAATCAAATTATTAAAGAAAAATTTGGTAAAAAGGCTAAAACTAAAATTATAGAGCAAAAAAAATCTTTTTTACAAAAACGCCTTTCTTCTTCTATAAATAATAATGATATTTTTAACAGACTCGAAGAAATGATAATGTGGTCTAGATATGGTTTATAATGAAGATTGTTGTTTTAATTGGGTTAATATTATTTATTCTTTTAATGTTCAAAATTTTTGCAGGAAGAAACAATATTAAAACTAGTACAAAAAATCAAAACGAAACAACTATTGATTTAGAAAAAGACCCAAAAACAAAAGAATATAAACCAAAGGAATAAATGACTGCGAGTTCAATTGAGGAATTAGTCTCTTTATGCAAAAGAAGAGGATTTATTTTTCAATCTAATGATATCTATGGTGGCATTAAGGGCTTGTATGATTATGGACCAATGGGTGTTGAATTAAAAAATAATTTAAAACAAGCATGGTGGAAGTCTATGGTCTACGAACGAGATGATATTGAAGGCTTGGATGCATCAATTTTAAGTGCCCCTGTCGTATGGCAACAATCAGGTCATGAAGATACATTTTCTGATCCATTAGTCGATTGCAAGATTTGTAAAGCTAGGTTTAGAGCTGATCAAATAGTAAACAGTGAATGTCCTTATTGTAAATCAAAAGATCTGACAGAGCCTAGACCATTTAACCTAATGTTCAAAACAGCGATTGGACCTGTTGATGATGGTTCTTCTTTTGCTTATTTAAGACCAGAGACATGTCAGCAAATTTTTACTAACTTTAAGAATATTACTGATTCAACGAGCAGAGTACTTCCATTTGGTATTGCTCAAATTGGTAAAGCATTCAGAAATGAAATTACCCCAAGAAATTTTATTTTTAGAGTTAGGGAATTTGAACAAATGGAATTAGAATTTTTTGTTAAACCAGGATCTGATGATGAATGGCATAAATATTGGGTAGATAAAAGAATTGAATGGTGGGAAACGCAAGGTATAAGTAAAAAAAATTTACATCCTATAGAAGTAGAAAAGAGTGAATTATCACATTATTCAAAAGCAACTGTAGATATTATGTATAAATTTCCACACGGCAAAGAGGAGCTTGAAGGAATTGCAAATAGAACTGATTTTGATTTAGGTTCACATACTAAAAATCAAAAAGATTATAACATTAGTTCAGATGTTAAAAAAAATGAATATTCTACAACAAAATTAGGGGTACAAAATTTAGATGAAAAAACCTCTTATATTCCATATGTAATCGAACCTTCAGCTGGAGTTGATAGAGGGTTACTTGCTATCCTCAATGAAGCTTATACAATAGAAACTATAGAAAATGGAAATGCTAGAACAGTGTTGAAATTAAAACCACATCTATCACCTATTAAAGCAGCAGTTATTCCCTTGAAAAAAAATAATGAAGAAATTGTTGCGAAAGCAAAAGCTATTAAAAATGAATTACAAAATCTTGGAATGGGAAGAGTGATTTTAGAAAATTCTGGAAATATTGGAAAAAATTACAGACGTCATGATGAAATTGGAACTCCAATTTGTATTACTGTAGATTTTGAAACGCTAGAAGATGATTCAGTAACTGTTAGAGATCGTGACTCAATGAGTCAAGAAAGAGTATCATCAAAAGATCTTAATCAATTTTATCAAAAATACTTTCATTAAATAAATCTCTGAAAGTATGAAAATTATAAATGACATAATAGCTATAAGATTATTATTTTTTATTATGGCTTTCTTTGTAGGCCTTTGGACTATTAGAATACCTACAATTAAAGATCAAATTAATACTGATTATTTTGGTATTGGGTTAGTAATGGCAACATTTGCAATTGGCTCAATTATTGCAATGATTTTTGCTAATAAGATAATCAAAATGAGTTCTTGTAGAACAGTTTTGCTATTTACAAGCATAATTCAAGCTTTGCTTTGGTTACCAACACCTTTTATACCTTCTTTAGAAGCCTTTATGATTTTTTCATTTATCTTTGGTCTTTGTTACGGCAGTTTTGAAATTAGCTGTAATTTGTATGCATCTAATCTTGAAAAAAGAGAAAAAAAATCAATGATGTCAGTTTTTCATGCTTTTTGGAGCTTGGGAGTATTGTCTGGATCAATAGCTACTAGTTTTTTTTTAGAGTGGAATATAAGTCTTTTAAAAAATGTTTTAGTTTATGTAATTATATTATTACCAATCAATATTTTTATTGTTCTAAGACTTGAAGAAGATCAAATTGAAAATACTAATAATAATAAACAGAGTATTTTTTTTATATGGCCATTTATTATTTTTGTACTGGCATTAATTGCTATGGTAAATGCTTTAACAGAAGGAAGTGTTGACTCATGGGGAGCTCTTTATATGAGAGATTTTATTAAAGTAGATGGGTTTCAAATTGGTCTAGCAACAGTGAGTTTTAATATTTTTATGGTTATAGGAAGGTTGAGTGGTGATTGGATAAGAGATAGGATAGGTGTTTATAATCTTCTAATTATACTTTTTTTAACTTCGATTTTAAGTCTCTATATATTATTTACTTATAACAGTGTTTTTGCAGCAATTTGTGGTTTTGCTTTACTTGGAATAGGAGGTTCAGCAATTGTTCCAATAGCTTATAGTTTAGCTGGAAAAGTAGATGGAATAGATAGCGGGTCAGCTATTGCTATTGTGTCAATAGCAGTTTATGGCACATTTATGGGAGCTCCAGCTACATTAGGAATAATAGCAAATAGTTATGGAGTAAATTCTATATTTTTTCCTATTCTAATTATATTTTTATTTATTTTGCCAATTATTTTTTTTTCAAAAAAACACTTTAATTAATAAAATCTAAAACTAATCCATCATTAGTTTTTATTTTTTTTTGTGACTTTATTTTGCTTTCAGCTAATTCTATTTTCAACATTGCTAGTATAGAATTATTTTCCATACTAATAATTTTTCCTAACTCTATTTCATTTTCACAAATAGATTGTTTATTTTTAGGCAAACCCTTTATTAATACCAAAGGATAAATTCTTTTTTTTAATAAAGCTCTATATTTCATTCTTGCTGTAATCTCTTGTCCAACATAGCAACCTTTTGCCCAAGATATTGCATTAATATTATCGAAATTATTTTCTAATAATAATGATTTATTTTGATCAAGATCAAATGGAGAATAAGGAATGTTATTTTTTATATGAATCTCATGATATTCATTTTCATAAATCTGCTTTATATTTGTATTAATTTTATTTTTAGATATTATTTTTTTTCCTAGTTTTAAGTTTCTTGGATCATTAGATTTGATTAATACATTATTAATTGCTAGATCACCAAAATAAACATATGAATATAAGTTTTTATTAGGAATTATATTAACTTCAGATCTTAATTTATACATTTCTAATTTATAAATTAAATCTTCATAAAATTTTTTGTGAACTTCCATATAATAATCTTCACTGTTCTTAAATATGAAGAAATCTGCAAAAAACTTACCTTGTGGTGTTAGGAGGCAGCTATAAATATATTTGTTTTCAGTACATAAATTAACATCATTTGTAACAAGATTTTGAATAAAAGCTAGTGCATCTCTTCCTGAGATTGCTAAAAATCTAGAGTTAGTATTTTTATAAAAGTATGCTGTTGTCATATTTATATTAAATATATATTCTTTATTTTTATTTTTGTAATGACTTTCCTGTGAAAATATTAATTATTTGTTCAAACTTAATTGGGGATACTATCCTATCTACAGGCGTATTTAATAATTTAGCTAATAAATATCAAAACGCGAAATTTACATTTGTAATTGGTCCAACAGCAAAGCCAATCTTAAAAAATTATAATAATATAGATAAAATAATTACAATTAATAAACAGAAATATAATTTGCACTGGGTAAAAGTTTTAAGGAAAACATCTAATTCAAAATGGGATATAGTTATTGATTTAAGATCATCTCTTTTATCTTTTTTTCTTCAAAAAAATAAAAAATATGTATTTTCAAAAACAAAAAATATTCATCATGTTGATCAGCTTTCCAAATCATTTGGATTTGATTGTTCATCATTAAATATAAAAACTAGTGAAGAAGAAGATTATGAAGTAAAAAAGGTTTTATCAAAAAATTATAAATACATAGTAATTTTCCCAGGTGGAAATTGGAAACCAAAGTTGTGGTCAATTGAAAATTATAATAAATTAATGAAACTAATTCATAGTAATAATCAAAATATTAAATTTATAATTGTTGGTTCAGAATTTGAAAAAAAACATTGTTTTAATAAACTTACAAGTGGTATCAATAAAGAGAATATCATTGATCTTTTTGGTTTTAATCTTACTTTAACTTCAGCTTATATGAAAAAAAGCAATTTATTTATTGGTAATGACTCTGGTTTAATGCATTTATCTGTAGCAAGTAATTTAAAAACTATAGCTTTGTTTGGTCCAACTAATGATAAAGTATATGGTCCTTATGGAAATAATAATATAGTTTTGAGAACAGATGAAAGTTACGAGCATTTTCAATCAATAAAAATCAATCCAAATATATCTTATATGAATTCAATTCTTCCTTCAAAAGTTTCTAAAATAATAGAAGAAATAAAATTTTATGATTAAAAAACTATCAATTAGACAGCCAGATGACTGGCATGTACATTTTAGAGAAGATGAAATGTTAAGTGTTATTACAAAGCATTCATCTCGAATAAACAGAAGATGTATTGCAATGCCAAATACGACAATACCGATAACCACCTCTAATCAGGCAAAAAATTATAAATCGATAATAGAAAAAAATTCAAATCACAAAAATTTTGAAGCTTTAATCCCCTGCTATATTACAGATAATTTAGATCTCCATGATTTTTCAAATGCATTAAAACAAAATTTATTTATTGGAGGCAAATTATATCCAGTTAATTCTACAACAAATTCATCATTAGGAGTTTCAGATATAAAAAAAATATTCAAAGTTTTTGAAATACTAGAAAAAGAAGATAAGATGTTATTGATTCATGGTGAAAAAGTTAGTGAGGATATTAATATTTTTGATAGAGAAAAATATTATATTGATGAAGATTTACAGATAATAAGAAAAAATTTTCAAAATTTAAAAATAGTTTTGGAACATGTTTCAACAGCGTACGGAGTTGAATACATTAAATCAAATAAAAATATTGCAGGAACAATTACGCCTCATCATATGTTATTAACAAAAAAAGATGTATTTTTTGACAATTCTATAAATCCACATCATTTCTGTATGCCTGTTGTTAAGGATGAAAAAGATTTGTTAGCATTAAGAAATGCAGCTTGTATAAATAATACAAAATTTTTTATAGGTACAGATTCTGCCCCACATCATGTACGTGAAAAGTCTGAAAACCTTAATACTAAAGCAGGCATTTTTTCTGCAGTTTGTTCTTTAGAGTTATATACTGAAATATTTGATGAAGAAGATTCATTAAACACTCTTGAACAATTTGCATCAATCAATGGTCCAAATTTTTATAATTTGCCAAAAAATGAAAGAATAATCACTTTAGAAAAAAATTCATGGTACCCGCCTGAATTTACAGAAGAAAAATCAATTAAAATTAAAAATTTTTTTGGAAACAAAAAAATTAATTGGAAACTTTTATAATTAAAAGTATAGGGATAAAATGAGTATTTCTAATACACTTTATACTTGGTTTTTTGGTAAATATATTGGGAAAGATGAAATTGGAAATAAGTACTATGCTAATTCTTTAAATTTTTCAGAAAAAAGTACAAAAAGATGGGTCATATTTAAAGGAGAAGTAGAAGCATCTAATATCCCTCCCCATTGGCATGCTTGGTTACATAAATCTATTGATAAACCTCCATTAAATTATAAACATAAATATTCCTGGCAAAAAGAACATAAGCCAAATATGACAGGAACAAAAGAAGCATATTATCCATCTTCACATCCATTATCAAAAAATTACAATCCTGATGAAATAAAGGCAGACTATGAGTCTTGGTCTCCATAATTTTATTTTATTATTTTTTTTATTTGCATCACAAGTTTTGGCAGATCCAATTCAAAAAAATTTTGCTAAATTAAAATTACTTGATAAAACTTCAAATAATGTAAGCGAAAAAAATATAGGAGTTAATAGCTCTAATTCTTGGGGTTCTCTTGATGTATATATACATGCTTGCTACAGTTCTCCACCAGATGAAATTCCTGAAAATTATGTGCTTTTAGAAATAATTGATAAATTAAACAATGAAAAAGAATTTATTTATCAAGGATGGATGATTTCATCTTCACCTGATATTTCTCCATTAGAGCATCCAGTTTATGATTTATGGTTAATTGACTGTAATTAAATTAAAAATTAATTTTTATATTTATTAAATATATTTTGACATATAATTAATGTCATACTTTCCTTCATTAAATTCATTTGATTTAATTAGTTTCTGATGAAGTTGAATATTAGTATTTATTCCCATAATTACATATTCCTCTAGAGCCCTCTTCATTTTTTCAATGCACTCTTTTCTATTTTCAGCGTAAGTAATCAATTTACCTATCATGCTATCATAATGAGATGGTATTACATATCCTTGATATACTGCAGAGTCTACTCTAACACCTAATCCTCCTGGTTGATGATATTGAGTTATCTTTCCAGGCGAAGGTATAAAACTTGTTGGATGTTCGGCATTAATTCTGCATTCAATAGCATGACCTTTTATTTTGATATCTTCTTGTTTTATTTTTAGTTTTTCTCCACTAGCTGATAAAATTTGTTGTTTTACTAAATCAATACCTGTTACCATTTCGGTTACTGGATGTTCAACCTGTAATCTTGTATTCATTTCCATAAAATAAAATTTATTTTCTTCAAATAAAAATTCTAATGTACCTACACCTTCATAATTAATTGAGTTAACTGCTTTACGACAAAGATTGCTTATCTTTTCTCTTTCTTCATCTAACAAGATTGTACTAGGACTTTCTTCAATTAGTTTTTGATGTTTTCTTTGAATAGAACAATCACGTTCACCAAGGGTTACAACATTTCCATAAGAATCTGCTAAAATCTGAATTTCAATATGTTTAGGATTTGTTAGAAATTTTTCTAAATAAACAACATCGTCATTAAATGATTTTTTTGCTTCAACTTTTGCAGCTTCTATAGATTTTTTTAATTCACTTTTTTTGTTTACTATTCTCATTCCTTTTCCACCACCACCACTAGCAGCTTTAACAATAATTGGTAAACCAACTTTATTAATAAAATCATTAACTTTATCATCATTGTCTAAATGGTTTAATCCCGGAACTGTAGGCACATTATTTGTATGCATTATTTTTTTGGCATCTATTTTGTTACCCATCATTTTAATATGTTCGGATTTAGGCCCAATAAATTTAATCTTATGTTCTTCTGTTATTTCAGCAAATCTTTTATTTTCACTTAAAAATCCATATCCTGGATGTATAGCATCAACATCAGTTATAGTAGCTGCAGTTATAATTGCAGGAATATTTAGATAACTAGATTGTGCTGAAGATGGCCCAACACATATACTTTCATCAGCCATTCTTACATGCATTGCTGTTTCATCTGCTTCAGAGTGGATTGCAACAGTTTTAATATCTAGTTCTCTACAAGCTCTTAATACTCTAAGCGCTATTTCACCTCTATTGGCGATAAGTATTTTTTTGAACATTATTCAAAAATTATAAGGTCATCACCGTATTCTACAGGTTGACTATTTAGAGCTATAATTTTTTTTATTACACCAGATTTTGGTGCCTTTACTTCATTAAATGTTTTCATAGCCTCAATAAGTAAAAGAGTGTCACCGGCTTTTACATGTTGGCCAACTTTTACATAAGGGGGAGAGGAAGGATCAGCTGATAAATATGCAACACCTACCATTGGTGATTTAACTACACTATCTTCATTAACAATATTTTCTTTTGATTCATGTACTTTATTTTTATTTTGTTTTTCAAGTTTATCAATGTTTTGATTAGTTTTAATTAAAGTATTTGAACTTATTTCTATTTCATATGTACCTTTTTTTATTCTAATGACTGAAATATTTCCAATTTTAGTCTCCTTGATTAATATTTTAATATTATCTAAATCAGTTTTATCTATTTTAGTCATATACTATTTATAAATTAATTTACTTATTGCTTCAATTCCAAGGGTATAACTATTTTCACCAAAACCACAAATTAAACCATTGACAGCTTCAGATGTAATGCTCTTTCTTCTGTATTCTTCTCTTGCATATATGTTTGAAATATGAATTTCAATTTTAGGTTTTGCATTAGCTTTCAATGCATCGAGTATTGCAACTGATGTGTGTGTATAAGCAGCAGGATTAATAATTATTCCATCGTATCCTTTGTCAACACTGTGTATTTTGTCAATTATATCTCCTTCATTATTGCTTTGAAAAAAATCACATTCTAAATTATTTTTTTCACAAACAGTTTCACAAAGAGACTTGATTTTTTGTAATGAAGAATCTCCGTAATGGTTTTTTTCTCTATTACCTAAAAGATTTAAATTAGGTCCGTTTATTATTAATATTTTTTTCATTTAGTTTAATCAAATAAAGTGTTTACTTAAAGCAAGTTTTTGGTTTTGATAATTCGATTTAATTTTTTTTCCATATACCACAGTGGTTTTTTTATTCAATTTTTCATATCTTATCCTAGCAATAGTTTGGCCATCTTCCAATAAAAAAGGTACTTCATTTGTTTTAACTTCTAAAACAGCAAATGAACCATTAGGATCTCCAAACCCAGGATCAAAAAACCCAGCATAGTGCACTCTAAAATCTCCTATACCTGTATCATATGGTATCATTTCTCCTGCCATATCTGTGGGTATTCTAATTTTTTCTTTAGACTTAAGAATATAAAACATATTTCTTTCAATAATTAATGAGTTTTTTTTAGTAGTTAGTGCATTCCAGTATTTATTCTTATTATAGTAATTGACTTTATTAAACCTTAATGGAGGTGCATTTTTTTTTGCTATATAAGCACATATTTTTTGCTTTGAAGATAGATCTACGGAAACTTTCAATCCATTATCTATATTTGCTATTTTTGAATTAAAAATAACTTTAGTAGATTTATTAATTTTAATTAATTCTTTGTCTTTTATAAAATTATTTTTTTCATAAACAAGTCTCATTTGATTTAATTTATCACCAGAGATAAATTCTACATCAAAAGATCTTGTTGTAATTTCTATAAACATCTCACCTTTATAATTTAATGGTATTTTTTCATATTCATCACAATGATCTAAAATAGTTCTACAAAAAATATCTAATCTTCCAGTACTGCTTTTTGGATTACAATAACCTTTAATATTATTTTTTAAATTTAATTTTTCATTTAATTTTACTAAGTAAGTTTTATTTTTAGTAAATAATTGACTATTTTTTAAATTAATTTTCTTAATAATTAATCCATCTAATTTATCTCTTACTTTAGAATTTGGACTTAGAAAACTGCATTTTATTTCATAACACTCTTCACTCAAAGATAGGTCCAAACTTGATGGTTGGATTTGTTTGTCTATGTTTAATGTTGATTGTAACTCATTTTGCTTAAAGAGTTTTTTATAATCATTATAAATAAGAGATCCTATCATGTGTTCTTTGATTTTTTAATAAGTTTTATTAATTTAGTATCATTAGTTTTTTTCATTAGTTCTTCCATTTTATTATTATAAATATTTTTATCTAAATTTTTATTATTGTTTACTAAACTAAAATAATCAATCCAATTTTTTTTGTTTAAATCATAAGAAAGTTTATTATATTTTCCTTGTATTTTAATGCTTTTAGGAAAATCAAATAGCAAGTTAATAAATTCATTAAATAATTGTTTTTTTTGATTATAATTTAGTGAATCTATGTCTAAATTAAGAAATATTCTAAGTTTAGCATAATTATTATCAGGAATTACATCTAAAACCTTTTTATAAAATTTAATCGCCTCTTTTTTGTATCCATATGATATTAATATGTCTGCTTTTGTTTCTACAAGATAGACATTATCTGGAAATTGCAGAATTAATTTATTTAGTAATCTCAATGAATCTAATAAATTTCCTGATTTTGAAAGCTTTATTGATTCATAATATTCTTGATGATATTTTTTAAAACTAAAAGTACCTTCTATTTCTGAATATCCTAAAAATTTTGCTTTAATAAAATTAAATTCATCATTTAATTTTTCATTAAACTTATTTTTTTTATCGATTTTTTTTTCAGTAATTATTTGATATCTCTCTTTAAAGATTGGATGTGTTGAAAATTTTTGCAATTCTTCACTAATTCCTCTGTTTATTGCATTGCTCTCTAATATTTGTAATAACTTAATTATAGAATTAGAAGAAAGACTAAGCTTGTTTAATGTTTCTATAGCATAATAGTCAGCTTCTCGTTCTTGATCTTTACTAAAACCTAAGTAAAAATTGTTAATACCTACTTGATTTACAGCTAGAGCACTCATCATCTCTGGATTATTAGATATTAATGAGCCTGCGATTATTGATAAATTACCTAGAGCATTAATTGATTTAAGACTTTGAATGGATTCTTTTCTCTTAGAAATATGATATTTTTCTAAATGACCTATTTCATGTGCTAATACACCTAAAAAAGCTACATAATCTGGAGAGTCAATGATGAGTCCAGATGAAATAAATAAGATATTATCTTGATTAATAAATGCATTGGGATTTCTATCAATTATAATTTTAAAGTTTATTTCTTTTTCGTAATTATTTACTGATAAAATTTCTTGATTTATTTTTTTAATATAACTTTCTGTTTCATAATCTATTATTTCAGAACTTAAAACATTATTAGCAATGTTAATTAAAAATAAAAAAATAAAAAAATTTAATATTCTAATTATGACCACCAGCCTGTTTTTTCTTCTATATTTTCAGCATCTTTTAATTCATCAGAGCTAACTCTATTTTTTTCAGCTAATTTAGTATTTTTTTTGTCAGATTTTTTAATTGATGATTGTTTTTTTCTTATGGTATTTTTTTTCTTTGTAATTAATTTTGATTTAATATTTTTAGTCTTAGGTTTAATCTTTATTTTCTTTTCTTCTAATTTCTGTTCTTGTGATTCAACTACAGGCTCATGAAGAGAAAAATGATCATCAAATACAAAACTAATATTGGAATTATAATAATTCTCTATTGTACTAATCTCTTGCTTTTTTAAGTTAATTAAAGTTTCAGCAAGTGCTGTGTTGCATTTAACAGTTAAATCTAAATTATTTGAATTTGATAATTTTTCTTTTATCACTTTGATTATTTGCTCACTAATTGATCTAGTATTTAGTATTAATCCAGATCCTTTACAATAATTGCATTTTTCAAATGATTTATCAATTAAACTAGATCTTAATCGCTGCCTTGATAATTCAAGTAATCCAAACATGCTTATTCTACCTATTTGAACTCTAGCTCTATCTCTAAATAGGGCAGTTTTGATCGTTTTCTCTACTTTGAAATTATTTCTATAATCATCCATGTCTATAAAATCAATTACAACCAATCCTCCTAAATCTCTTAATCTTAATTGACGTGCTATTTCATTGGCAGCTTCAATATTAGTTTTTAAAGCTGTGTTTTCTATATTTCTTTCTGAAGTATTTTTTCCAGAATTAACGTCAATTGCTACAAGTGCTTCAGTAGTATTAATAACAATAGAACCGCCAGATTCTAATTTAACACTCAAACTAAATAACTCATTAATTTGGTTTTCAATATTATTTTCAGCAAAAAGTGATTTATCTTTTGATTTAAATAATTTTATTTTTTTTGATTGATTAGGCACTAGATTCTTTGTTAATTTTTTTACTTTATCATAGCCATCCTTGCCCTCAACTAAGACACTCTCTACATCTTCAGTAAAAGAATCTCTTATGATTCTTTTTAAAATACTTCCTTCCTCATAAATTAATTTTGGAGCTTCAGATTTAATTGTAAGCTCTCTAATTTTATTCCATTGTGAAACTAGAAATGTTAAATCTTTTGAAATTTCTTTTTTAGTCTTGCCTATACCGGCAGTTCTTATAATTACTGACATTTTATCTGGTATATTAACTGATGATAAAATTTGTTTGAGTTTCTTTCTTTCTTCAAGATCTCCTATTTTTCTTGAAATACCATCATTATTCATACTATTTGGCATTAAAACACAATATCTGCCTGCAAACGAAAGAAATGTTGTTAAGGCTGCTCCTTTTAAACCTCTCTCTTCCTTATTAATTTGTACGAGTATTACCTGTCTAGGCTTAATCACATCTTGAATTTTATATTTTTTAAAAAAATTAAAATATTCTTTTTTGGGGTTAATTTTTTTGCTTTTAAATTTTCTAGGATTTTCTTGGCTGACCTCTTCTTCATCTTCAATATTACTATTTTGTATATTTGTATCTTCTAAAAATTCTTGATTATTACCATAATTTTTTTCCCCATCTAACTCATCCTCTTCTATTCCAGCTTTATTTAATCTATCTGTCAATTCCTTAAGTTTTGTTTAATCAGCTGAAGGTATTTTAAAATAATCAGGATGGATTTCTGTAAGTGGCAAAAAACCATTTCTGTTTGTTCCAAAGTCGACAAAAGCTGCCTGAAGAGATGGCTCTACTCTAGTTATTTTTGCAAGATAGACATCTCCTTTAACAGCATTTTTTTTATTAAATTCACTTTCAAAATCGTCTAATTTTCCATTTTCTGTGACTGCAATTCTTGTTTCGTTTGAATCCGACGTATCGATAAGTATTTTCTTTGACATAACTGAGAAACTCCATTGTATTTGCTATAATTCTTTTGCATTTTTATATAAAAACTGTGTGTAATTATTATTTTATTATGTTTCTCCCTATTGTCATATTTTTAACTATTTCACAATCTAGATTTAAAATAAATGCAAAACATTATTAAATATTTGAAAATTATCTTATTGCTGGGGTTTTTTTCATCCATAATAAGTTTGGGAGCTGTATTTTATATTTTATGGAAATTTTCTCCAGAATTACCCAGTTATGAAAAAATACTTAATTATAAACCTGATCTTTCTTCAAGAGTTTATACTTCTGATGGAATTTTGTTAAAAAGTTATTATACTAAAGAGAGAATATATGTTCCTATAAATAGAATACCAAGAGAAATAATTAATGCCTTTATTTCTGCTGAAGACAAAAAATTTTTTTTACATCCTGGTATAGATATTGTAGCAATTTTTAGAGCAATCATTTCAAATATATTAGCGACTGTAAATAATTCAAAATTAATAGGAGCATCTACAATTACTCAGCAAGTAGTAAAAAACTTATTACTGACCAATGAGGTAAGCTATGAAAGAAAAATTAAAGAAATATTGTTAGCGATTAGAATAGAAAAAATTTTAGAAAAAAATAAAATTTTAGAATTATATTTAAACGATATTTATTTAGGATTTGGATCATACGGAGTAGCAAGTGCGAGTTTAAATTATTTTAATAAATCACTCAGCGAATTAGAACTTCATGAAATAGCATTTTTAGCTGCACTTCCTAAAGCACCTAATAATTATCATCCGATAAACAAATACAATGAAGCTTTTGAAAGAAGAAATTGGGTTATAGATAAAATGTATGAAAACAAATATATTTTAAAAGAAGATTTAAAATTTAAAACAAAACCGATTCAAATTATTAAAAGAAAAGATATTATATTTGCACAAGCTGATTATTATTATGAAGAGATTAGGAAATATTTATACAAAAATTATGGCAAAGCTAAACTATATCAAGATGGATTAATAATTAAGACTTCAATAAACACTAAGTTACAAGAAGTAGCAGAAGAAGCCCTGGTCAATGGATTGGTTCAATATGATAAAAGGCATGGCTGGAGCGGACCATTAGATAACCTGGATACAAAAAATTTTAAATTCAGAATTAATAAATTTAATTCACTTAATCCCTTTCCTTTTAAGTGGTTTCCAATAATTTTAACAAATATCGGAAATAATAATTTAATAGGATTTGATGAAAAAGATAAAGAATACGTAATTAAATTATCTTTACATGAAAATAAATGGATAAATAAAACAAAATTTAATATTGGAGATATAATCTTTGTAGAAAATTTTTTTGATAAAATTCTTGTAAGGCAAGTTCCAAAAGTTAATGGCGCTATAATAGTTATAGATCCTCATACTGGTGATATATTGTCAATGGCTGGTGGTTTTAGTTATAAATTAAGTGAGTTTAATAGAGCAACTCAAGCTAAAAGACAGCCCGGATCAGCGTTTAAGCCACTAGTATATATTTCAGCATTAAAAGAAGGTTATAATCCATCTACTTTGATACTAGATGCTCCATACGTTATCGATCAAGGACCAGGATTGCCAAAATGGAAGCCGGCTAATTATACTGAAGAATTTTTCGGATTAACAACAATGAGAACAGGAATTGAAAAATCAAGAAATTTAATGACAATAAGATTAGCAGATAAAATTGGTATGAAAAAAATACTTGAAACAGTAAAAGATTTTGAACTAGATCAGTATATTGATGAGCAGCTTTCAATGTCACTTGGTTCAGGCTTGGTTACTTTAGCAGATCTTACAAATTCCTATGGTATGATCGTTAATGGAGGAAAAAAAATTTCTCCTAATATGATCAAAAGTATTTACTCAAAGGAAGGTAAAAAAATTTATAATAGTTCAGTAAAAAAATGTATAAATTGTAAAATTGAAAAAATTGTTGATACTACAAAAATACCAACAATTGTTAACAATCAAATAAGTATATTAGATCCAAAATTTGCTTATCAAATCACTTCTATGCTTGAGGGAGTTGTTTTGAGAGGCACAGGAAGAAAACTAAATTCTCTTAAAATTCCTTTAGCAGGTAAAACAGGTACTACAAATGAAAATAAAGATGCATGGTTCATAGGGTTTTCACCAGATTTAGTTATTGGAGTTTATGTTGGTTACGATCAGCCAAAATCACTTGGATACAAAGAGACAGGATCTTCAGTAGCAGTCCCTATATTTAAAAACTTCATAGAAAAAGCTGATATAAATTCAAATAAAATACCTTTCCGTGTTCCATCGGGTATTAGTTTTGTTAAAATTGATCCAAGCACCGGCCTTCCATCAAATAAAAAAAATAGCATTTTAGAGCCTTTTATAATTGGTACCGAACCGTATAATTCAAGTGATTTGAATATTTTAGATTCCCTTGGTTCAATTAATAATAATTCCATTTCTGGAACAGGTGGTTTATTAAACAACTAATGATTAATAAAGAAGAATTAGATGAAAATATTAAAATTATTAGATCAAATTTTGATCTTTTAAGGAGGGGGGTTTGACTATTCTTTAATCGAAAAAGACTTAAATGATTTAAGGGTCAAAAGCTCTAATCCAAATATTTGGAATGATCCAGAAGCAAAATCAATTTTTAAAAAAAATTAAAAATTTAGAAACTCAGTTAAAAGATTTTAATAAAATCAAATATTCTTTAAGTGATTTAGAGGAATTATATAAATTATTTCAAATAGAAGAAAATGACACAAATATAAAACAACTTTTAGATGATTCTAGAACGCTGGTGGAAGAGTCTAATAAAGCTAGATATGTAAACTTAATGGGTGAACCAGCAGATCATAACAGCGCTTTTTTAGAAATTCATGCTGGGGCAGGTGGTACAGAAAGTCAAGATTGGGCAGAAATGCTTCAAAGAATGTATATAAGATGGGCGGAAAAAAATAATAGTAAAGTTTCATTACTTCAAGAATCGAGAGGGGAGGAAGCAGGAATCAAATCTTGTACTTTAAAAATTGATAACGATTATTCATATGGTTGGCTCAAAAGAGAAAGCGGAATACATCGTTTGGTTAGAATTTCACCATTTGATAGTAATAAAAGAAGACATACAAGTTTTGCCAGTGTTTGGGTCTATCCTGAAATTGACGATAAAATAGAAATAGAAATTAATGAATCTGATCTAAGAATTGATACTTACAGAGCTTCTGGTGCAGGAGGTCAACATGTAAATAAAACTGATAGCGCTGTTCGTATCACACACATACCAAGTGAAATTGTTGTTCAGTGCCAAAGTGATCGTTCTCAACACAAAAATAAATCCAATGCTATGTCTATGTTAAAATCTAGATTATATGAATTAGAATTGCAAAAAAGAAAAGAGGAAGAAAATAAAATTAATAATTCAAAAAAAGATATAGGATGGGGCAACCAGATTAGATCGTATGTTTTGCACCCATACAAGTTGATTAAAGATTTAAGAACTGAATATGAGTCTTCAAATGTTAATTCAGTTTTAGACGGAGATATAGATCAATTCTTAGAAAAATCTCTAACTCTTTAATTTAAATTATTTAATTATTTTTATTATACCAATTCTTTTCTTACCAACTGTAATTTTTATTTCATTAAATTCAGAAAATTCATTTAACGAAAAATTTTTATTATTATAGGTCTGGTCATTTATCTTTATTCCATTAGAATTTATTAATCTTTTGGTTTCACTTCTACTTTCTACAAGATCTAATTTTTCAACTGCATCAATTAAGTTAAATGATGAATCTTTTATTTGATTTAATTTAACATTATGTGATTTAATTCTATCATCGAGAGTATCATTTGTAAAAATATTGTTACTAATCTCCATTGCTTCTTGAGCTTGTTTTTCACCTCTTGTAATTTTAGTAACTTCAAAAGCTAAGATTTTTTTTGCTTCATTTATTTCTTGTCCTTTTAATTTAGATAGCTTTGTAATTTCTTCAAATGGAAGTTTAGTGAAAAGATTTAAAAATTTTGGAATATCAAAGTCATTTACATTTCTCCAAAATTGATAAAAATCAAAATTTGATAATTTATCTTCATTTAACCATATTGCACCTGAAGCAGTTTTGCCCATTTTTGTACCATCTGAATTTGTTATTAAAGGAGATGTTATTGCATAAGTTTTTTTATTATTTAGCCTACGAATTAAATCTATACCATTAACAATATTTCCCCATTGATCGGATCCCCCAAGTTGTAACGCACAATTATACTTTTTGTTTAAATAATAGTAATCGTATGACTGAAGCAAAATATAATTAAATTCTAAAAATGTAAGAGGTTGTTCACGATCAAGTCTATTTTTTATTGATTCAAAAGTAAGCATTTTATTAATAGTTATTTTTGATCCAACTTCTCTAAGAAAATCAATATAATTTAAATTAGATAACCATTCATTATTATTTATTATTTTTCCATTTTTATTTAAATTAATAAACTTACTAAATGTTTTTTCAATTTTGCTTATATTTTTTGCAATATCTTTAGGTTGTATAATTTTTCTACTTTCATCCTTACCAGAAGGATCTCCCACGAGAGTTGTACCACCTCCAACTAAAGCAATCGCTTTATGTTCATAATGGTCTAGCCAGTTAAGTAGCATAAGTTGTACTAAGCTTCCTATATGCAAGCTATCATTTGTTATATCAAAACCAATATAAGCAGTGATACTTTTTTTCTTCATCAATAAGTCTAGTTCATCAATATCACTTGACTGATAAATAAAGCCACGAGAATTTATTTCATTAAGAAAAGCTGATTTGTATTTCATAATAAATTTATATAATTATATTATATTTTTTTTAGATTCTCTTTTATATAACCATCAACAATACTTACAAATTCTTCTGAAAAATTCTCGTAAAAATGATCTGCTCCTTTAATTGCCTTAAATTTGATCTCAACTTTCTTTTGTTTTTGTAATTTTTCAGCTAATATTTTTGTTGAATCAAATGATGCAATATTATCTTTATCACCATGAACTATTAAGCCTGAAGAGGGACAAGGGGCTAGAAAACTAAAATCCCTTAAATTAGCTGGAGGAGAAACACTTACAAATCCATTGATTTCTGGTCTTCTCATTAGTAATTGCATTGCAACCCAAGCTCCAAAAGAAAATCCAGCAACCCAGCATACTTTAGAATTAGTATTGTATTGCTGTAACCAATCTAGAACACTTGCTGCATCACTTAATTCACCCTCACCATCATCATAAACTCCATCACTCTTTCCTACACCTCTAAAATTAAATCTAATTGCTGAAAAACCATTATTAACGAACATTTTGTAAAGTTTAAAAATGATTTTTGTATTCATTGTCCCACCTCTAGATGGTTCTGGGTGTAATATTAAGACAATTGGAGATTTGTCATTATTACTATGTGTATATTTTGCTTCAATTTTGCCTTCTGGACCTGGAATTAATAAATCTACCATTTGAAAAAGCTATTATTGAACTTATCTGACTTTGTAAATATAGATTAATAAAAATTATGAATTCTCTAGGTTTTGATAAGTCTGAAAAGGATACAAAAGTAGTAGTTGCTATGTCAGGAGGCGTAGATAGTTCAGTTGCTGCGGTTAAATTAAAAAAAGAAGGCTACAATGTAATTGGAGTTACCCTTAAATTATATAATCAATCTGATGTAACTAAGTCCAAGTCTTGTTGTGCAGGAAGAGATATTGATGATGCTAAACAAGTTGCTTTACATTATGATTTTCCCCATTATGTTTATGATTATCAAGATAAATTTTTTGATGGAGTAATTAACAATTTTGTAGATTCATATGCAAATGCTGAAACTCCAGTTCCTTGTATACAATGTAATCAAACAGTTAAATTTACTGATTTGTTAAACGAAGCCAAAAATTTAAAAGCTGATACGCTTGTTACTGGCCATTATGCAATAAGAAAAGGAGGTCTTAATTCAGCCAAACTTTATAAAGCATTAGATCAAAATAAAGACCAAAGTTATTTTTTATTTGCAACTAATCAAGATCAATTAAATTATATTAGATTCCCTTTAGGAAATTTTTTAAAATCTGAAATCAGGCAATTAGCATTAAACTATAATCTTCATGTGAATGATAAACCAGATAGTCAAGATATATGTTTTGTAACTTCAAAGTCTTACAGAGATTTAATAAACAAAATACAACCTGACTTAAATAGGGAAGGCAATATCTTAGATCATAATTCTAATATAATTGGTAAACATCAAGGTATAGCTAACTACACTATCGGTCAAAGAAAAGGACTTGGAGTAGGTGGTCAAGAATATCCATTATATGTAACTGAAATAAACAAAGAACAAAATTATATTGTGTTAGGAAAAGCGGACAAACTTCAAAAATCTGAAATCAAATTTAAAAATATAAATTGGTTAGGTGAAAACTATAATAAGCAAAATCTTCATTGCACTGCTAAAATAAGATCAACTCAGAAAGAAGAATCAGGAATTTTAAATATTAATGATGATAAAGGTACTTTTGTATTTGATTTGCCAATAAATTCTACTGCTCCAGGTCAAGCTTGTGTATTTTACAAAAAAGATAGAGTTTTAGGGGGTGGATGGATAACAGAAAATTAGAATAGATTCTAAATTTATTAATTTTTTATTGAAATATCTGGATTTTTTTAAAAAATCTCTTATTTGAGTTAATGTGAATTCAGAAATAACAAAAACAATAGATGACATAAATCAAGAAAAGTACAAATATGGATTTGTTACTGATATTGTTTCTGAAAGTCCAAAAAAAGGACTTGATGAAAATACTATAAAATTTATCTCAAACAAAAAAAATGAACCTGATTGGATGTTAGAGTGGAGATTAAATGCTTATCGCAAATGGTTGAAAATGAAAAAACCTATATGGTCTAATTTAAATATACCTAATATTGATTATCAAGATATCTATTATTACTCTGCACCGAAAGGATTTGAAGAAAAACCTAAAGATTTAAGTGAAGTTGATCCAAAATTAATTGAGACCTATAATAAACTTGGAATACCTCTCGCTGAACAAAAAGTTTTAGCTGGTGTAGCAGTTGATGCAGTATTTGACAGCGTTTCCGTTGCAACTACTTACAAAGGAGAACTTGAGAAACTTGGAATAATTTTTTGCTCAATTAGTGAAGCAATCAAAACGCATCCGGAGTTGATCAAAAAGTATTTAGGATCAGTAATACCAACAGGAGATCATAGTTTTTCAGCTTTGAATTCAGCAGTTTTTACTGATGGATCATTTGTTTACATTCCTGAAAACGTCAAATGCCCTATAGAATTATCTACTTATTTTCGAATTAATGCCGAAGATACAGGTCAATTTGAAAGGACGCTAATAATTGCGGATAAAGGAAGTTATGTAAGTTATTTAGAGGGATGCACTGCTCCACAAAGAGATAGTAATCAGTTACATGCAGCGAATGTTGAGTTAATAGCATTAGATGATGCAGAAATAAAATATTCTACAATTCAGAATTGGTATCCAGGTGATGAAGAAGGCAAGGGTGGTATTTATAATTTTGTTACTAAAAGAGGTTTATGTAAGGGTAAAAATAGTAAAATCTCTTGGACACAAGTTGAAACTGGCTCAGCGATTACTTGGAAATATCCTAGCTGTATTCTTAAAGGAGATGATTCAATTGGTGAATTTTATTCAGTCGCTATAACAAATAATTACCAGCAAGCTGATACTGGAACTAAAATGACTCACATTGGAAAAAATACAAAAAGCAAAATTATTTCTAAAGGCATATCTCTAGGAAAATCTCAAAATACATATAGAGGTAATGTTTCATTTTTAAGAAAAGCTGATAAATCAAGAAATTATACACAATGTGACTCTCTCTTAGTTGGTAATAACTGTGGCGCTCATACAATCCCTTATATTGAATCCAAAAATAGTTCAGCATTAGTAGAACATGAAGCTTCAACATCAAAAATTAATGAAGAACAATTATATTATTGTAGACAAAGAGGTTTAAGTCATGAAGAAGCAGTTTCACTGATTGTTAATGGGTTTTGTAAACAAGTTCTTCAAGAACTTCCTATGGAGTTTGCTGTAGAAGCTCAAAAATTAGTATCTATTTCTTTAGAGGGGAGTGTAGGTTGATGTTTTTAGATATAAAAAACTTAAGTGTTTCTGTAGAAGGAAATCAAATCTTACATAATTTTAATCTTCAGATTAATATAGGTGAAGTACATGCTATAATGGGTCCTAATGGATCAGGGAAAAGCACTTTAGCAAATGTTTTAGCGGGTAAAGAAGATTATGAAATTCATTCTGGTCAAATAATTTTTAAAAATCAAAATCTTTTTGATTTAAATATAGAGGAAAGAGCTAAACAAGGTCTATTTCTTGCTTTCCAATATCCTGTTGAAATACCGGGAGTGAACATAACTCCCTTTCTTCATTCTTCAATTAATTCAAAGTTAAAAAGTAATAATAAAGATGAAATAGATAATATTGAGTTTGCGAAGTTGTTAAGATTAAAAGCTAAAGATCTAGGTATTGATAAAGATATGTTGAAACGTTCAGTAAATACCGGTTTTTCTGGAGGAGAGAAAAAAAGATATGAGATACTTCAAATGAGTGTTCTAGATCCTGAATTAGCAATTTTGGATGAAACAGACTCTGGGCTTGATATTGATGCATTAAAAATTGTTACAGAAGGTGTTAATAAATTAAAAAATCAAAATAATTCATTCTTAATTATTACACACTACCAAAAACTATTAGATTATATTTCTCCTAATTTTGTTCATGTAATGATGAATGGTTCAATAATCAAATCTGGTGACAAATCAGTTGCCGCTGACATAGAAAAAAATGGATTTAAAATTTTTCAATAAATGTACATAGATAAAGAATATTTAGAAAATTATAAAAATTTATTATTTTCTGATTTTGAGGAAGTGCGAGAAGAAAGAGATAATGTTTTAAAAAAATTCGTACCTATTTATTTTGATAAAAAAAATAATGAAAGTATAAAAAATGTTGATAATAACAAATTAGCAAATCTAAATTATAATTATAAAAAACCAGCTGATGTAGACTCAGCTATCAAAAATAGTAATAATTCTTATACTATCAAATTATTTAATGGAAAATGTGATAATTATAAAGATGAAAATTTAGAAATCAAAAATATTGATTCTAATGACTCCAAGTTTTTTTTTAATAACAAATTAGCTAACACAAGTGATTTTCTAATTGATTTAAATTCTTTGTTTTTAAATTGTGGTGTTAAAATTATAGTTAATAAAAATAAAAATATAGATATTAAAATTCTTAATATTGTATTGGAAGATGGTTTAACAATTTTTCAAAAAAATTTAATCATTTGTGAAGAAGGAAGTAAAGTAAATTTAGTTGAAGAATATAATAATCAAAATTCATCTATCCATAATATATATAATGTTTTTGAAGTTAAAAAAAAATCAGTATTGAATCAGTTTGTAATTCAAAATAATTCTAAAAATCATGAACTTTATCTTTCATCTTACGCAAGCTGTATGAAAAGTAGTGAATATGATCAAAAAGTCTATAATTTTTCAAATGGCTACGTAAGAAATTATCATTATTCTGAATTAGTAGAAGAAAACTCAACAGTATCACATATTGGATTTTTTTTTATAAATTCAGATAATATATCTGATAACAAAACCTATGTAAGGCATTTAGCTGCAAACTGTCAAAGTAATCAAATATACAAAGGAGTTTTGACTGATAAATCAAAGGCAAACTATTTTAGTAATACATACGTAGATAAAATTGCACAAAAAACTGAAGGCTATCAATTGAGTAAAGGAATTTTATTGTCAAAAGATTCAACTTATTTTTCTAAACCTGAATTAAGAATTTTTGCAGATGATGTAAAGTGTTCACATGGATCTACTATAGGTCCTGTTGATGAAAATGCAATTTTCTATTTAAGGTCTAGAGGAATAAGTAAAAATACAGCTATTAAAATGATTATTTCTTCTTTCATCAATGATGATCTAGAAAATATTTCTAATGAACAAATAAAATCAATTGTAACAAAAAATTTAAATGAATTTTTAGATAATATTGTATGAGTATTGAAAATATAAAAAATAGGTTTCCAGTTTTTAAAAATAATTCAAATTTAGTTTTTTTTGATACAGCTGCATCAGCTTTAAAGGTTGATAGCATGATTGAAGCAGTAAATAATTGCTATTCATTTGAATACGCAAATATTCACAGAGGAATTTATGATTTAAGTGCAAAATTATCTAAAAAATATGAAGACTCACGTTTAAAAGTTTCTGATTTTATAAAATCTCCTTCTGAAAAAAATATTATTTTTACTAAAAGTGCAACTGAAGGGATAAACTTAGTTGCAACTTGTATGAAATCGAATTTTTTAAAAAAAGATGATGAAGTTATTATTAGTCATTTAGAACATCATGCTAATATTATTCCATGGCATTTAGTTCAAAATCACATAGGGATTAAAATCATACCAGTTAATATTAACAAGGAAGGTGAAATTGATTACGATGATTTAAAAGATAAAATAAATTCAAAAACTAAATTGATCGCATTAACCCATATGTCAAATGTTACAGGTTCAATCACTGATATTGAAATAATTAATAAATTAAGAAAACCGTTCAAAATTCCATTATTGATAGATGGGTGTCAATTCATCCCTCATAAACCAATTGATATCAAGCAATATGATCCAGACTTTTATGTTTTTTCTGCTCATAAATTATATGGACCGTCTGGTCTTGGAATTTTATACATGAAGGATAAATGGTTTGAAATTTTTCCACCATACCAAGGTGGAGGATCAATGATTGAGGATGTAAATATTTTAAATAGTACTTATGCCAGTGGTTTTGAAAAATTTGAAGCAGGTACACCGCCAATTGCAGAAGTTATAGGATTATCATCTGCAATAGATTTTGTTTTAGAAACAAATTTAAAAAATATTTTTTCCCACGAAATGACACTCCATAATTATGCATTAGAAAAACTAAAAAGTATAAATCATATAAAATTTCTAGGTGAGTCTCGTAATAAAGGCGCAATAATATCATTTAATATTGAAGGTATTCATTATAATGACTTATCCCTTTTACTTGATAAAAAAAATATTGCTGTAAGATCAGGGCATCACTGTGCTCAACCCCTTATGAAGTATTTCAAAATTGATGGAACAGCAAGAATGTCATTTGGTGTCTATAATACTAAAGATGACGTAGATTATTTTATAAAAAGTCTTAATGAAGTTATGCAAATTTTGAAAAACGTATGATTTCAAATAAAAAATTAAATGATTTTTTACCTGATAAAAATTCTAGTTATTTTAAATCGTTCGACATTGACAACATAGAATCAATCAAACAAGTTTCAAAAGATGAAATTATAACATGTCTTAAAACTGTTATGGATCCTGAGATACCAGTAAATTTGTATGATTTAGGATTAATATATAAAATTGAAATTGATGATAATAATAATGTTAAAGTTGAAATGACACTTACTAACCCTAATTGTCCTGTAGCGGGTGAAATGCCTAAAAATTTAGGAAAATCAGTTGAAAAAGTAAAAGGAATTAGATCAATTCAAGTAAAATTAGTTTGGGAGCCAAAATGGCATAAAGAATTTATGTCTGAAGATGCAAAACTTGCTTTAGATATATTTTAATTAATTTATAACATAAATATGAATGAAATAATTACAGTCTCAGATATAGCAGTAAAGCAAATTAAAAAAATTATTTTAAATGCAGGTACTAAAGTAGAAGGAATAATTGTTGATGTAGATAAATCTGGTTGTAGTGGATATGCATACAAACTTAATTATGCAAAAAATATTGATCCTATGAAATATGAAGTTATTGAAAAAGATGGGATTAAAATTTTTATTGAACCTAAAGCAACGATGTTTTTAATTGGTAGTGAGATGGATTATAGTTCTGATAAACTATCATCAAGATTTGTATTTAACAATCCAAATGAAAAAAGTACTTGTGGTTGTGGTGAATCTTTTAATGTTTAAATTTAAAAAAACCTAAGGATAGTATTATCAATATACTCAACCAATTATTAAAAAATTTCCATTTGGAGCAAAAGGGAACAAATTTATTATAATTGAAAGATATATAAAAAATAACTTGATCTAAAGTCAAAAACCATTTCAAGAATTTCTTGCATATTGACAATAAATCTTTGTGATTTAAAGGTAATACTGAAAAAGGTTAAGGCGGAGTAGCTCAGTTGGTCAGAGCGCACGGCTCATATTCGTGATGTCGGGGGTTCAAATCCCTCCTCCGCTACCAATTAAAATTAGTTTTTATAAAATTTCTTCTATGATTTTATTTTTTTTGTAATAAATAACTTTTGGTGAAGGAAGAGGAATTATAATCCTTCCTCCATTTTTTAAAAATATGTTTTCTCTTTTAATAATTTCATTTTTGAAAAAATAAGGTAGTAAAAGAAAATAATCTGGTTTTAATTTTTTACTTTTATCTTCAGTAATTATTGGAATTTCAGAACCAATAGCCTTGCAATTTCTTTTTCGAATATTTCTATCAACTAAAAAAGGTATATCTAATCTAGAAAAACCACAATAATTTAATATAACATTTCCTTTTGTTGATGCTCCCAAACCAAATACAATTTTATTTTTTTTATTGATATTATTAACTAAAATAATTAAATTTTTTTTAGATTTCTGAATTTGATTTCTGAATTTTGAATATATTTTTTTATTTTCTAATTTAGCATTTTTTTCAATAGTTTGAAACTTTTTGACTGATTTATCTAGACTAAACTTTTTTGAGTTTTTTCTAATAAATAATCGATAGCTACTTCCATTTACATTATTTTTTTCAATTTTAACAATTTTTAGATTATTTTTTTTAAATAAATATTCAAGTGGCTTTAAATGATAATATTCTAGATGTTCATGAATAATTTGATCATACATATTTGAAATTAACATTTCATGTAAATCTGCAAATTGAACTATCCATAGACCCTCATCATCTAATACTTTTTCTATGTCTGTAACAAATTTATTAGGATTATCTAAATCATAAAACATAGCTATAGAAGTAATTAATTTTGCTTTTTTATTTAATTTTAAATTATTGAAATTCTTATAACTAAAATAATTTTTAACTCTTTTAAATTTCTCTTTTTTACTTGATAAATTTAATGCTGGATCAAAACCTATTAGATTAAATTTTTGATTATCAAAAAAATTTAATAGAGTTCCATCATTGCATCCAATATCAACTATGAGATCATCTTTTTTAAGTTTTATATTATTTTTTGCAGTATTTTTTATATCTAATAAAGCTTTTTGCATTGTTTTGTTGATACCTGATCTATACCAATATTCTCTATAAATTTGGTCATTTTTGACAGTATGATGTAATTGAACCAAACCACATTTTGTACATTTTATCAATATTAATGGAGCGCCTTCATATATTATTATATCTTGATTATTCTTTGAAATAAATTGATTAGAAATGGGTTGCTTGCCTAAATCTATAACTTCAAAAAAAATTTCGTTATTACATATCCTGCATTTTGAAATTTTTTTAACTTTTACTTTTTTCATTGAAACAGTACTATCTATATTATTAATTTGTATTATATTATGGCAAAGATGATAACAATAGGAATTACTGGAGGAGCTGGTTTTATAGGGTTTTCTTTAGCTAATTATTTAAGTAAAAAAAAAAATAATAAAATCATCATTATTGATAATCTTATAAGATCAAATAAAACAAAAAAAATTATAGAAACAAAAGGCAATATTAAATTTTACAAAACAAATATTAAAAATCAAAATCAATTAATAAAAAATTTAAAATATTGTGATATTGTTATTCATTTAGCGGCAATTAATGGAACGGAAAATTTTTATACAATTCCTGATGAAATAATAGATGTATCAAGTAAAGGGATAATCAACGTAGTAGAAGCATGCAAAAGAAACAATATACAAAAATTATTAATTGCTTCTAGTTCTGAAGTATACAATAATCCTATTGTTATTCCTACAGATGAAAAAGTACCTCTTATAATACCAGATGTTATGAATCCAAGATTTTCTTATTCAGGAGGAAAAATATTTAGTGAACTTTATTCAATTCACTATGCATCAATTTATATTAAAGATGTAATAATATTTAGACCGCATAATGTTTATGGTCCTGATATGGGAACAAAACATGTTATACCTGAATTTATTTTAAAATTTCTAAAGCAAAACCAAAATAAAAAAAATATTTTAATAGTTAAAGGTGACGGCAATCAAATAAGGTCCTTTATTTATATAGATGATTTTTTAAGAGCGATAGACTTGTTATTAAAAAAAGGAAAGACTGGAATTTATAATATAGGTAATAATAAACCAGTAAAAATTATAGAACTTATAAATATTATTGCATCTAAAATGGATGTTTCTTTTTCATTAAAAAAAATCTCTAAACCCAGAGGCGATATATTAAAAAGGATTCCAAACATTAAAAAAATCAAAAAAATAGGGTTTAAAAATAAACTCAGTTTATCAAAAGGTTTAGATAAAACTATTTCATGGTATAAAAAAAATTATAATAAAATAAAAAAAAATAACGAATTATTGTAAAAATGAAAAAAAATATTTCTATATATGGTATGGGATTTGTTGGTTTTCCTTTGTTATTATTGTTAGCCAAGTCCAATCAAGAAACTATTGGGGTAGATACAAGTGAAACTTTAATACAAAAGTTAAAAAAAGGCATAATTCCATTTTATGAAAAAAACCTTCAAAAATTTTATAAAAAAATTAAAGATAATAAAAAAATAACTTTTACTAGCAAACTATCAAGTAAGCAGCATAAGAAAACAAATGTTTACATCATTTGTGTTGGAACCCCATTAATAAATATTAAAAAAACTGATAATAGAGCTCTTTTAAGAGTAGCTAAAGAAATTTCAAAAAATTTGAATAATGATGACTTAATTATATTAAGATCAACAGTAAATATAGGCACTACTAGAGATTTGTTGTTACCAGTTTTAAATAAATCCAAAAAACAATTTCATATTTCATTTTGTCCTGAAAGAACTCTTGAGGGAGACTCAATAAATGAATTAATAAAAAATCCTCAAATTATTTCTTCAAATACTAAATTTGGATTAAATGAAACTAATAAAATTTTTAAACTTTTTTTAAAAAGAACTATACCTGTATCTTCATTAGAAACTGCTGAGTTAATAAAATTGATGGATAACCTCTATAGAAATTTTAATTTTTCATTTGCTAATCAGATTGGCATATTATGTGATAAAATTGGCATTCAATCAAAAGAGGTAATCGAGGGAGCTAATAAGTTTTATAAAAGAACTAATATAGCTAAGCCTGGTCCTGTGGGGGGCCCATGCCTTTCTAAAGATCCTTATATTTTTGCATCATCTTTAAAAAAATTTAAATTATCAAATGATTTTATTATTTTAAGTCGAAAAACAAATGATAAAGTAGTTGATGAGATAGCTGATTATATAACTAATTTTTTAATTTATAAGAAAAACTCAAGGGTAAATTATAAAATATCTTTTCTTGGACTTGCATTTAAAGGTTTTCCAGTAACTGACGATATTAGAAGCTCTAATACTCTTGAAATATTTAAAAAAATTAAAAATAAATTAAAAAATTCTAAATATTATTGTTTTGATCCAGTTGTGAAAAAGAAGGTTATTTTAGAAAACAATCTAAAATATTGTAGTGATTATAAATATGCTTTTCTAAAATCAGATGTTGTTATAATATGTAATAATAGTAATGACTTTAAAAAACTTAATTTAAAAAAATTTTCACATTTGATGAATAAAGATAGCCTTATATATGATGTATGGAATCTATTTGATTCTATGAAGATAAAAGACAATTTAAATTGTAAGATAAAATCTTTTGGAAATTTTTATTAGTAAAGTCATTGAATTACTAAATTAATTTAAGATAACTTTTATATAGTTTTCATTTATAAATTATAATATAACTTATATTTCCAATCATATTTTTTAATTATGATATATTGAACTATATTATTATTTTAATTTGCATGGTATAAAAAAATTTAAATTATTACATGTTGCTAGATATAATCATACCAGTCTATCAAGAGCAGGATAATATATTAAAAACATTAAATTTACTTAATGATAATTTAAGATCAAAAGCTAACATACTTATTTGTTATGATTACGATGAAGATCCTTCCTTAATTGAAATTAAAAAATTTCAGAGCAAACATTTAAAAATCAATTTAGTAAAAAATAAAGGGCAGGGGGCAGCGACGGCTATTAAAACAGGACTCTTTTTTTCAAATAGTAAATTTGTACTTATATATAATGCTGATGATTTTCATAATTCAAGTAGAATAGATGAAATGTTAAAATTGGGACAAGGGGGATATGACATTATTGCACCAAGCAGATACATGAAAGGTGGCAAATCTCAAGGTGTAAGGTTTTCAAAAGCTTTAATTGCCTATTTAGGTAGTTGGGTTTGTTTTCATATTTTAAGATTCCCTCTTAGAGACATTACTTATTGTTTTAGAATGTTTTCTCGCAAAGTGATTGAAAACTTTGAACTTGAATCAAAACATGGTTTCACTTTTATAATTGAATATACTGTTAAAGCTCATAGAAAAAATTTTAAAATGATTGAAATTCCTGGTGATTTTAGAGAAAGAATTAAGGGTAAAAGTAAATTTAAATTAATAGAATGGACCCCACACTATGCAAGATGGGCTATATACGCATTAAATACTCAATTAAAAAAATTTTTAAATGATAAAAATAAATAAATATTATTTAAATTTAATTTTTTTTTCATTTATCTTTTTATCATTAAATTTAATTTTTATATTTTTATATCCCAGTGCAAGTGGAGATGCATATACAATAAAATTAGTAGCTAAGAATATTTTAGACAACTTTTGTATTTCCCTTTCTATTCCTGAAAGTGGTGAATGTAAAGCTCATTGGGGTAGCAATCAAGGTCCTGGATACCCTTTGATAATTGCATATTCATTCTATTTTTTTGGTGAAAATTTTTTACCAATAAGAATATTTCAATTAGTTTTTCATATGTTTTCAATTTTTTTATTAATATTACAAATAAAAAAGTTTTATAAAATTAAACCACAAAATATTATTCTAATAATCTTATTTATTTCTCCTATAACTATGGGTTGGCATAGATCTATACTAACTGAGTCTATTAATTTCTCTTTAGTATTAATATTAACATCAATTTTAATCCCATTATTTAATGGTAAAAATATTAATTCAATTCTTTTAGGTTTAATAATAACTTTTGGTTTTTATATTCGATATGATTTTGTATTTTTTATAGCCCCTATAGCATTATTATTATTTTTAAAATTAACTTTTAAAAACTTTATATTAACTAGTATTAAAATATCATTAATATCTACGATATTAGTTGCTCCTTATTTATATAGAAATTATAAAGTGGGTTTAGATATAATTCCTCCGACACAAATTGGATTGCATTTAGAAGAAGGGCCGTCATCACCAATAGGTTATATTGATTGGGTTACAACATGGTCATCAACAAATTATATGTATGCTAATGCTTTATATCCTTTAGATTATGGAAATTATAATGAAATTAAGATTAGTAAGAAGGCTTATTTTAATGAAAAACAAGAAAAAGAAATTTTGAAATTTTTAAATAGTTTGAAAAAACATAACGGTAAGCCAATACCAGAAGAAATAGATCAGAAATTTAAAGATTTAGCTAAATATAATAGAGAAAATTATTCATTCTATGTTTATATTTTGCTTCCAGCTAAAAGAATAATAGCTCTTTGGCTCAATCCAGTAACAAGTTTAGGTTTTCCGGGAAGTTTTAATAATACAAATATTACATATGATTATTTAATTAATTTGGATTTCTTAGATAAAATAAATTTTTTAAAAGATAATTTTTTTGTTTTAGTAACTAAGATAATTAATTTTTTATACAGAATGTTTTTATTATTTGGTCTAGGATATATAATTTACTACTCTTTTTATCAAAATATGAATAAACTTAAACCTATAATTTATTTTGCATCTTCACACATTCTGTTAAAGAGTGTTTTTTTATCTTTTACTTTTTACACTGCTACGCGACACATTATACCATCTGCTATTTTAATTGAAATTTTAATAATATTATTTTTATTAGAAAATAAGACTAAATAAATATATCATTTTCGTTTAAGTGTTGAAAATGCTTACTTTTATTTAGTGCTCTTTTAACAAATTGTGGAAATAAATATTTAATAAAAGATATATTTATTGGTATTATTATTTTTTTATATTTTTTATTAATATCAAAAAAAATATCCCAAATATTTTTAATACTTTCTCCTTGAATATTATAAATTGTATTATTATTATTGTTACTAATTATTATCTCTAATTCATTTATGAAGTCATCTATTTTTATAGGTTTATAAGAGTTTCCTTTTTTAAGCATAAAATATAAAGGTAATTTTTTTTCTAAGTAATTATGTAAAATTTTAGATGGTCCTTCTTTTTTCTTTGATAATATCATATTGGGTCTAATAATTACAGTTTCTGTATTTATCAAATAGTGCTCTGCTTTTCTCTTACTTATAGTATAGGCATCATTTAATTCTAAATTTAAAATATTTATTGTACTAATATGATAAAGTTTTGTTTTTTTACTATATTTACTTATTATATAATTAAATATCCTTGGTAATCTAGAATTTATGAAGTGATCCCAATCATTTCTTGGTTTAAGTGATGCTGCACAATTTATTACAAAGTTATATTTTTTTTTTTTTAAATTATTAATAAATACAATAATATCTTTTTTATTTTTTAATTTTATCTTTGAAACATTATAGGTTTTAATAAATTTTTGGTGAATATTATTGCCTAAAAAACCACCTGCTCCAGTGACAGCTATTTGTAAATTTTTCATTTTATTTTGTAGTTATTTCTTTAATATATTCATTTAGAATTAAATACCCCTCTTTATTAAAATGACCATGTTTTTTAAAAGGGAATACTGATAGTGGATCTTTAATTTTTTTTAATTTATCTGTAAAATCAATAATTTTTATATCTTTTTTATTTACTAAATCAATTATGTTTTTTTTATAATTTAAATTGTTATCATTTAATTTTCCTTGCTTTACTCTGGTCCAATCTGGGATATATATAAAATATAACTCTGAATTTAATTGATTAGAAATTATTTTAATTTTGTTTAGAATTTTATCATACTTATTAATAATTGTGATATTATTTTTGCTATTTTTAGATTTGATATCATTTGAAGAGACTAAATTTATTAATAATCTAATATTTGATAATTTGATAATTCTATACAGTGTATTTGAATACGTTAAATCGTCTGAACTATTATTTTCACGATATATATATTTATTTTTAATAAATTTTTTTATAAATAGGTCTATGGTGTTTTGTTTATTACTCAGTCCTTGTTGATAATTTATATCATTAAAATATTTTAATAATATTTTATTATTTATTTCATCATATAAATTTTTCAAATCATTACCTTCATAATACATCATAATTATTTTTTTAGGTTTAATTAGTAATTTGTACTCTTGTAAAATTGCTAGCTGTAATAATGGTCCTGATCCAGAAATTCCAAGACTTATTGTTTTTTTATTATTTCTAATTAAAATATTTTGTAAATTATCTTTTTCATTAACACACCAACCCTCCGCAAATGAATCTCCAATAAGTAAATAATCTATTTCTTGTTCATAAAAATCAAATTTATTACTAAATCCAAACCTATCTCTTGTAATAACTGGCCAATAACCTAATTCATTACAACTTATAGTTTTTGAATTAGATATACCAGCAAACGGATATATTTTTAAATTAGAAAAATAAGAGTCTTCATATAAATCAAAAAAATATGTGCCAGGATAAATTATTTTATTATTTTTTTGAAAATCCTTTATTACTTCTATTTTGCTTCTTGTATCAAAATTGATATCCAATTGTTTTTTGTTTTTAAATGTTGTTCCAACAGTATCTATGTAGAATTCAAAT
>CACEPG010000009.1 GCA_902561355.1 uncultured Alphaproteobacteria bacterium | reverse complement strand
CTCATAGAAAGGCTTTATTGATGAATCTTTCTAATGCTTTGATAAAGCATGAACAAATAACCACTACTTTACCAAAGGCAAAAGAGCTCAAACCTTTTGTTGAAAAAATAATTACTTTAGGAAAAAAAGGAGATCTTCAATCTAGAAGAAAAACTATTGCAATTTTGCAAGATGAAAAAATGACTAAAAAAATTTTTGATACTTTTGCTGACAGATATAAAGATAGAAATGGTGGTTATACTAGAATAATTAAACTGAGAAATCGATATGGAGATAATGCTCCTATTGCTGTTATAGAACTTATTGATAGAGATGAAGACGCAAAAGGACTAGATAGTGGTCCAGTGATTGAAAAAAAACCTACTGAAGAGCAAGAAGAATAATTAAAATTTGAATAGTTTAATTTTAGTAGGATTAGGAGGTGCTCTTGGTGCTTCTTTAAGATTCGGTATTGGACAAATTTTTAAAATTTATTTTTTTCATAATTATTTTTTTATAAGTACTTTTATAGTTAATATTATAGGTTGTTTTTTAATAGGATATTTAATTTCAGTTACTCAAAATAAAAATATTTCTCAAGATTTTATTAAATATTTTTTTATAATTGGTATTTTGGGATCTTTTACAACTTTTTCTACATTTTCTATAGAAGCTATAGAGATGATAAGTGAAAATAAGACATCATTAGCATTAATATATATTTTTTCATCACTATTTTTGTGTTTATTATTTACTTTTATTGGATTAAATTTTAATAAAATTATAAGTTGATAAAAAAAATAAAAGTTATTAAATCTCATGAAGATCTTAGACTAGACAAGTGGCTTAAAATTAATTTCTCTTCTTTGACACAAAGTTTTATTGAAAAAAATTTAAGAAAAAAAAATATTTTGGTCAATAATAAATCTGCAATTTCTAAATTCAAATTAAATTTAAATGATGAAATTAAAATTTTAAATTTTAATGGAGAAAAATATAAACATTATCCTAAATTAAAAAAAAATATTATTATACCAAAAATTATAAATAAATTTTATAAAGCCTCTAAAATTTATGAAGATAATAATTTTATGGTTTTGGATAAGTGGTTTGGTATTTCAACTCAAGGTGGAAGCAAAATTAACATTTCAATTGATGATATTATAAAAAATGAATCAGATTCATATAATTTAGTTCATAGATTAGATAAAGAAACTTCAGGTCTTTTGATTATAGCAAAAAACCAAGTTTATACTAAGTTGTTTGGACATATGTTTAAAAATCACGAAATAGAAAAATATTATATAGCTTTATGTCAGGGTAAGCCCAAACAAACAGAATCTTTAGTAGATCTTTTTATTCCATCTAAAGAAAATAAAAAAATTAATATCCAAACTAAAACTTACTATAAACTATTGGGTTTTAAAAATAATATTTCACAAATTCTTTTTAAACCAAAAACTGGTAAAACCCATCAATTAAGAATTGTTTCAAAAAATTTAGGATGTCCAATAGTTGGAGATAAAAAATATAACTATAATAATAAATTTAAAGATGAAAAATTGAAGCTTAATGCACATATTCTCAAATTTAATATAAAATCAAATAAATATATATTTAAATCTATTTTACCGAATGATTTTGTAAATTTTTCAAAAAATATAAAACTAACTAAATATAAAAGTTTAGAACCAAATTTATAAATTTTTTAAATTTTTTTTGAATTCAGCTAAGTATTCTTTATCAAAATCTCTTACAGAAATATCTATGCCTAAATTTTCAAGAGAGGTATTTTTATATTCTAACAAGCCACATGAATTTATGTAATCATAATATTCTAAGTTAGTTTTAATATTAAAGCTTAATCCGTGATAGGTAATCCATTTTTTAATTCTTAATCCGATAGCTCCTATTTTTTTTTCTTTATCTAGGGTTTTGCCCTGATTTTTTATAACCCAAATACCAACTCTATTTTTAAAAGTTGTTGATTCAATATGGTATTTGTATAGAATATTTATTAAAGAATTTTCTATCAAAGAGATAAATCTTCTTAAGTCTTTATTTCTTTTGTTTAAATCAATCATAAAGTAAACAATTCTTTGTCCTGGTCCATGATATGTTGTTTTGCCACCTCTATTAGTTTTGAATATAGGTATGTTATTTTTTTTTAATATTTCTTGATCTGAACTACTAGTACCTTGAGTATAAATATGATTGTGATTTAAAAACCATATCATTTCATTTTTAGATTTTGTTATTATTTGATCAACTCTATTTTGCATATCAGATAAAGCTAATTCGTAATTAATAAATTTATCTGTTTGTTTTACTTCTAAGCTGCCCATTTCATGATTTCTAAGATTAGTTGCTACTTAATATCCTATCTGATATTTAATTCTATAAAATATGCGGCTGTGGCGGAATTGGTATACGCGCAGCGTTGAGGTCGCTGTGGGATAAAACCTGTGGAAGTTCAAGTCTTCTCAGCCGCACCATGATATATGAAAGTTTGAAATTATGCTCACTAAAAATGATTTAATCGATTACTTTTATAGAGGAATTAAAGATAAAACCGAACAAAGAATAGGTGTTGAACATGAAAAATTTGTACTAGATAGAAAAGATTTTAAACCAGTATCTTATGAACAAAAAAATGGAATTAATGAAATTTTTTTAAAATGTATTAAATTAGGATGGAATCCTATTTATGATGATAAAAATTCTTTAGTCACAGCTTTAAAAAAAGAAAATGAATTTATTACTCTTGAACCTGGCGGTCAACTTGAGCTTTCTGGAGCTCCTTTAAAAAATATTCATGAAACATGCAATGAAACGACTAAACATCTGAAAGAATTCAAAAAAATAGGGGAGGAGTTAGGGTTTATTTTATTAGGAATAGGAGTAGAGCCTTTTTCAAAGCTAGAAAACTTTCCTTGGATGCCCAAACAGAGATATAAAATAATGAAAGATTATATGCCTACTGTAGGTAATTTTGGTCATCACATGATGAAAAGAACATGTACTAATCAAGTAAATTTAGATTTCTGTTCTGAAGAAGATATGAAAAATAAATTTCGTATAATGTTAAACCTTGAATCAATAGCTAATGCTATTTTTTCTAATTCTCCATTTGATAATGGAAAATTATCAAAATATAAAAGTTTAAGATCATTTTTTTGGCAACAAACAGATCCAGCAAGAACAGGTTTACTTCCATTTGTTTTTGAGAAAAATTTTAATTTTGAAAGATATGCAGAATATGCTCTAGATATTCCTATGTATTTTGTAATTAGAGATCATAAGTATATTAATATGACTAAATATACATTTAGAGATTTTTTTGAAAAAAAAATTATTTTATCTTCAAATATTCAGCCAAATATTCAGGATTGGATTAATCATTTATCTACTCTTTTCCCTCAGGTACGTTTAAAAAATTATTTAGAAATTAGATCTATGGATGCATGTAATTGGGAATTGATATGTTCGCAACCTGCTTTTTGGTTAGGGCTTATTTATGATGATGATGCAATGAATGAGGTTAATGAAATTGTAGAGGAATGGGATAATGAAGATAGGGAATATTTGAATAAATCAATTCCAATTCATGGACTTCAAACTAATTTTAAAAATAAAAAAGTGATTGATTTTGCGCAAGATTTTTTTCAATTATCAAAAAATGGTTTAAGTAAAAGAAAAATTATGTCATCAAATAATGAATTTGATGAAACCGTACATATGAAAGAGCTTGAAAATAACTTAACTAATGGTTTAGCACCTGCTGATAATATAATTAATAAATTTAATACTGTTTGGAACAAAAGTGTAAAACCAATTTATAAAGAATTAATATTTTAATGAACAAACAGATAGCAATACAAATGGATGATTTAAGCAAAATCGATTACGATTATGATACATCCTTTATGATTGCAATTGAAGGTCAAAAAAGAGGCTATAAAATATTTTACTATAATCCTCATGAATTGTTTATGGATAGATCACATATCAAGGCGAAAGGTTATTATGTAAAGTTGGTTGAGGACAAAAAATCATATTATTCTTATTTAACAGAAAAAATTGAATTAGATTTATCAGAATTTAAATTTATTTTTCTTCGACAAGATCCTCCTTTTGATATGAATTATATCACTACTACTTATATCTTAGATTGCTTGCCTAAAAAAACAATTGTAATTAATAATCCATCAGCGGTTCGAAATTCTACAGAAAAAATTTATACTTTTCAGTTTAAACAATATATGGCACCTACTATTGTTACACAAAATATAGAAGATATAAAAAAATTTTTTTTAGATCACAAAGATATAATTATCAAACCTCTTTATGGAAATGGTGGCGAAGGAATTTATAGATGTAAAGACGGTATTATAAATGGGGTTGATATAAATAAAGATTTTTTAGATCAACCAATAATGATTCAAAAATTTATTCCTGAAATAAATCAAGGGGATAGGCGCATTATATTAATCGATGGAGAATATGCAGGTTCTGTTGCCCGTATACCGGAAAAAGGAAAGATAAAGGCTAATTTCCATGCTGGAGGTAAGGCGAAAAAGATTGATTTAGTTTTTAGAGATGAAGAAATTATTGAAGTTGTTGGACCTGAATTAAAAAAAAGAAATTTATTTTTTGCAGGTATAGATATAATTGGAAAATATTTAACTGAAATTAACGTTACTTCACCAACAGGAATCAAGCAAATAAATCAATTAAATAATGTTCAAATTGAAAAGGTTTTTTGGGATAAACTTGAAGCTAAATACAAAATAGTTTAATTAGTACTTTAAAGGAAAACAAAATGAATAAAAACAGAATCCTAGTAAATGAGCTCAAAAATTTAAATAGAATCAATTCTACCTATTTAAGTATATTATTAGTTTTAGCAGGTACTTTATTACTTGCAATATCAGCAAAAGTGCAAGTTCCATTTTGGCCAGTTCCTATGACAATGCAAACTTTTGTAGTGTTTCTAATCGGAGCTACTTACAGTGTTAGATTATCTTTTGTTACTCTTGCTGTTTATTTATTTGAAGGAGCTTTAGGTTTACCTGTTTTTGCTTCAGGAGGAGGTATAGCTTATTTAAGTGGTCCAACAGCTGGATATCTTTATGGAATGACTGTAAGTGCTGTATTAATCAGTTATTTAGCAAACAAAGGATATACTTTAACTTATTTAAAAACTACGATTACACTTTTATTAGCTTCAGTAATTATATTTTCTATAGGAATTTTTTACTTAGGATCAATTATCGGTTATGAAAAGGCTATACAAGCTGGGCTATTGCCATTCATTCCAAGTGAATTATTTAAAATTGCTCTTGCTGTTGCTATTTTACCAACTTTACATAATTTCTTAAAAACTAAATAGTTTATGAAGATCGGAATAGATCTTGGTGGCACCAAGACAGAAGGCATATTAATTGATAATGATGGTATAGAATTAAAAAGAGATAGAATCAAAACAGAAAAAAATTACGAAGGTACAATTAAAGGCATTGTATCAATTGTAAAACAATTTGAAAAAGAATTCGGTAACTCTTCTTCTATAGGTATTGGAATGCCTGGAGCAATTTCATCAGACTCTGCATTAGTAAAAAATGCTAATTCTATATGGCTAAATGGGCAACCCTTAAAAAGGGATCTTCAAACTGCACTTGATAGAAAAATAAATCTTGAAAATGATGCTAACTGTTTTACTTTATCAGAAGCGGTTGATGGTGCAGGAAAAGGTCACGCAGTTGTGTTTGGAGTCATTATAGGTACGGGTACAGGCGGTGGTATTGTTGTTGATAATAAAGTTTTACCTGGTAAAAATAATATAGCAGGCGAGTGGGGACATATTAGTTTGCCTAACAGAACTGATAACGAAAAAAAATATGTTAAAGAATGTTACTGTGGAAAAAATGGTTGCATGGAAACTTATATTTCAGGACCAGGTTTTGCTAGTGTTTTTAATTTAAAAAATAATACTGATTATGATTCTCATAAAATATTAGATGAGTTGAAAAATGAAAAAAGAACAAGCAAAAGTAGCTTTTGATCAATATGTTGATCATTTGGCTAGAGGTCTATCATTAGTTTGTAATATATTGGATCCAGATATAATTGTATTAGGTGGCGGTATGTCAAATATTTCTTATATTTATGAGAATATAGATGAAGCTTTTAAAAAATACATTTTTAGTGATACATTTGATACTAAAGTTGTAAAAAATTATCATGGAGATTCAAGTGGGGTAAGAGGAGCGGCTTGGTTATCTTAAATTCCAGCCATTGATATATATTTAATTTCTAAATAATCATCAAGACCGTATCGAGAACCCTCTCTTCCAAGTCCAGATTCTTTTACTCCTCCAAAAGGTATTTCAGCCTTTGTAGGAAGTCCAGTATTAACACTTACAATACCATATTCAAGTGCCTCTGCAACTTTCCAAATTCTACCTATATCTCTTGCAAAAAAATAAGAAGCTAATCCAAATGGTGTGTCATTAGCTAAATTAATTACTTCTTCATCTGATGAAAATTTATAAATAGGAGCAACTGGACCAAAAGTTTCTTCGTAAGTAATTTTAGCTTTTGTTGTTACATGTGAAAGTACTGTTGGTTTATAAAAATTTCCACCTAAGCTATGAATATCGCCACCAATAGCTATTTTTGCTCCAGTATTAACAGCGTCATTCACATGATCTTGAACTTTTTCAAGAGAAAATTGATCAATTAATGGACCTGAACTAGTAGAGGACTCTAATCCATTTCCTACTTTAATTTTAGCAACTTCGGCAACAAATTTTTCTAAAAATTCATCATAAACTTTTTCATGGACAAAAAGTCTGTTTGCACAAATACATGTTTGTCCAGAATTTCGAAACTTACTTGTAATTGCTCCAGTAACTGCCTCATCAATGTTTGCATCATCAAAAACAATAAAGGGAGCATGCCCTCCAAGTTCCATAGATACTTTTTTTACCGTTGAAGAACTTTGTTTAAGCAAAATTTTTCCAACCTCTGTTGAACCTGTAAATGATATTTTTTTCACTATAGGATTTTCAGTAAGTTCTTTGCCTATTTCATTAGCAGAACCTGTAATGACATTAAAAACTCCTTTAGGGAAACCTGCTTGTTCAGCTAAAACAGCTAATGCTAATGCTGAAAAAGGTGTTTGACTAGCTGGTTTAATAACAACGGGACAACCCACTCCTAATGCAGGAGCACATTTTCTAGTGATCATTGTACTAGGAAAATTCCAAGGAGTTATAGCTCCAACAACTCCCACAGGTTGTTTTATTACAACAATTCTTCTATCAGGAAGAGGGTCAGGAATAATATCACCGTAAACTCTTTTTGCTTCTTCAGCATAAAATTCTATGTAAGTTGTTCCCATTAGAATTTCACCTTTTGATTCTGCCAAAGGTTTGCCTTGTTCAACTGTCATTATATGAGCTAAATCTTCAATATTTTCTAAAATAAGGTCATGCCATTTTTTTAATATTATAGATCTTTCTTTTGCTGTTTTATTTTTCCAATCCTGAAATGCGTCATTTGCTGCATTAATAGCAGTTTCTGTCTCACTAGAACCACATTTTGGTACATTTCCAATCGAACTTTGAGTAGCTGGGTTATCAACATCAATGGTTTCGCCACTGATGCTTTTAATCCATTCACCTCCAACAAAGCACTCTTGCCTAAATAATGATTTATTTTTTAATTCCATGTTTATTATTATATAAATTTAAATTAGTTTTAGTTAAACATTAATTTAATGGAAGTAAAATGACAATAGTTAATTCTTGGAATGAGTGGGATAGACTGAAACATGTTATAGTTGGTACAGTTGAAAATTCTAATGTCCCACCAATGGAACCCGCATTGGAACCAAAAATAAGTAAAGATAGCGGGATGGTCGGTTCTCACGGTCCAAGAAAACCAGAGTCTATTGATAAAGCAAACATTCAACTTACTAATTTTGTAAAAATTTTAGAGTCTCATGAAGTGCAAGTTGATCGCCCAACTCCTATAGATTTTACAAAAGCAATCTCTACACCTGATTGGAAAAACGATGGCCAATTTGGATCAATGCCACCTAGAGATGTGATCTTAACTGTTGGTAATGAAATGCTAGAAGCTCCAATGTCTTATCGATGTAGGTGGTTTGAATATCTTGCTTACAGACCATTACTTGAAAAATACTATGAAGAAGATCCAAATATGCGATGGGAGTCAGCTCCCAAGCCACGTCTTACATCTAAAACTTATAAATCAAATTATTTACCTGAAGGTATAACTGAAGAAGACAGATATAAAAAAATTGAAGACAGAGATATGATTTTAACTGAACAAGAACCTCTTTTTGATGCAGCTGAAATTCTACGCTTTGGAAAAGATTTATTTTATCATAATAATTTTACTTCAAATTTAAAGGGTTTGAATTGGCTAAGAAGACATTTTCCTAATCATCGAGTTCATCAAATAAATTTACCAGGAGAATTAATTCCTACTCATATTGATGCATGTTTTACACCCATTAAACCTGGCGTAATAATTATCAATCCAAATAGAAAAATATCTCAAGAGCAAAGAAAAATATTTGATGACAATAAATGGGAAATTCATGCTGCGGCACCTTCTGTACATAATACCCCTCCACCAATGTGCTATTCAACAATTTGGTTGTCCATGAATGTATTAATTTTAAATCCTACAACTATTTGTGTAGAAGCAAGTGAAGAAAAAATGATTAAACAAATGGAAAGCTTTGGCATGAATGTTATCCCGGTTCCTTTTCGTGATGTCTATGCTTTTGGAGGTAGTCTTCATTGTGCAACGACTGATGTTTATAGAGAAGGTGAATGTGAAGATTATTTCCCTACTCAACCATGAATAAATTTAAACAGCATGATTTAACTGCAGACATTGTTAAAACTAGTAATCCAAGAATAGGACTAATAGCTTTATCAACAGATTTTACTATTGAACAAGATTATAGAAATATCTGTCACCAAATCCCTGTAGATATCTTCGTTAACCGTATACCGTTTGAAAATCCATTAAATCATGAAAATTATTTAAAAATGTCTGAACACATACCTGAAGTATCTGCTCAAATTTTACCTAATCAAAAAATTGATGTAATTGCTTATGGTTGTACTTCAGGTACAATTGCAATTGGTGCTGAAAAAATCACAGAGCAAATACAGAAAACAAAACCTGACTGTTTAGTGACTACACCTATAACTGCAGCTATAAAAGCATTTAAAAAACTAAGTTTAAAAAAAATAGCAGTGCTAACACCTTATCCAAAAGATGTAAATCTGACTGTTTTTAATTATCTTAAAGAAAATGATTTTGAGATAGATTCCTTTAACTCCTTTAACCTTAATTATGACTCAGAGATAGCTCAAGTAAGTTTAGAAAGTTTAATGACTCAAATTTCTAAAATTAATTTAAAAAATATAGATGGTCTTTTCGTTTCTTGTACAGCTTTAAAAATTGTTGACATTTTAGATGAAGTTGAAAAAGAATTTAAAATAAATGTTGTTTCTAGTAATCAAGCACTAATTTGGGATTGTTTAAATTTATTAAATATAAAAAATAATGTTTTTGATTATGGAAATTTATTTAGAGTAAATTAGGTTTAAAAAATTAATTTGCATCAAGAACTGCATGAAGAAATTGTTTAGTTCTCTCATTCTGTGGATTTCCAAATAATTTTTCTGGAGGACCCTGTTCAAAAATTTTTCCTTCATAAAAAAAACAAACACGATCTGAAATTTCTCTAGCAAAACCCATCTGATGAGTAACCATAATCATTGTTAAGTTATGTTCTTTATTAAGAGAACGTATAACATTTAATACTTCTCCAACAACTTCTGGATCTAATGCAGAAGTAATTTCATCTAAAAGCATCACTTTTGGTCTCATTGCTAATGCTCTTGCAATAGCGACACGTTGTTGTTGACCACCTGATAATCTTGTTGGATGTTCATCTTTTTTATCAGTAAGTCCAACAAGCTCTAATAATTCAAGAGCTCTTTCTTCAGCTTCTTCTTTTTTCAAACCAAGAACATGAACAGGGGCTTCAATACAATTTTGTAATGCAGTCATATGAGGAAATAAATTAAACTGTTGAAAAACCATACCAATTTTTGAACGTCTTTCTCTAATATATTTTTCACTCGCTTCTATGAGTTTCCCATTTTCCTGCATATGAGTTAAAGGTTCATTGTCTAAGTAAATAACACCTTCATTTATTTTTTCTAATGTCATTAAAACTCTTAAGACAGTTGTTTTTCCTGAACCTGATGGACCTATAATAGAGACCATTTCATTCTTTTTTATTTCTAGATTAAGTTTATCAAGCACAACCAAATCACCATATTGTTTAGTTACTTCAGAAAATCTAACCAAAATATCATTTGAGTTTTTTTCTTGATTCATATTATACCTGATATTTTAGACATTTACTTTTCCCTGTGCTTTATTCACTGCTGCTTCAAGTCTTCTTATACCAAATGCAGTCGGTAATGAAATAACTAAAAATATAACTCCCACCATAGTATATGGTTCTAAATATCTATATGTGTAAGCACCTATCGAATTTGCTGTAAAAAATAGTTCAGCAACTCCAATTGTAGCAAGTAAAGGAGTATCTTTAAAAATACCTACTAAATAATTACCCATTCCTGGTATTGCTATGGGAAAAGCTTGAGGCAATATTATTTTGCGATAGTTATAGCTAGTTGAAAAGTTTAATGCTCTACATGCTTCCCACTGAGTTTTTGGAACACCCTCAAGTGCTCCTCTGTAAACTTCTGAAAGATATGTTCCATAGTGAAGTCCTATTGTAATCATAGCACAAACCCAAGCTGAAAGAGTTAATCCAAATTGTGGTGCTACAAAATATACAAAAAATAATTGTACAAGAAGAGGGGTTGAGCGAATAAATTCTACAATTTCTCTTGTAGGAATATTTATAATTTTATAAGAGGTTCTTTGACCTAACATAAATAAAATACCTACAATTGCTGCTATTGCATAACCTACTCCTGCTGCTAAAAAAGTATTTAAAGTTGCCCACAGCATTTGTGGTAATATTTCAAATGACCATTCCCAACGCCATTCTACGTACATAATTTATACTTTCCCTCTTCCAACTTTTCTTGCTGCAAGCACTTCAAGCCAACGCAAAAAAGGAACGAGAATAAATCTTGCCATAATAAAATATATTATAAGAGCTAATCCAAACGATTGTGCTGAAAACCAAGTCATCATATTAATTTGTTTTGCAACAAACATTAAATCAACAAGTGTAATTAAAGAAACAAGTGCAGTTCCTTTTAATAATTCTACGGCTAAATTAGCTGCCGGTGGTAAAATTATTGGATAAATTTGAGGAATAATTATTCTCTGCATTCTTTTTATTTTACTAAAATTAAGTGCTGTAGCTCCTTCCCATTGACCTTTAGGCACTGCTAAAATTCCAGCTCTGAATACTTCAGCGCCATAAGCACCAAAATTCATTCCTAAAGCTAAAACACCAGCTAATAATGCTGGTAATGGAAGACCAAATAATGGAAGCACATAATATATCCAAAACATTTGAATAATTAGAGATGTTCCACGATAAAATTCTATGTATATTGTAGCTATAGCTTGTATAAAAAAATTTTTTGAAAGTCGCATTATTCCAAAAACCATTGAAATGAATACTGCAAGTATAACAGAATAACAAAATACTTGTGCTGTAACTATTGCAGCAGAAGTAAATTTAGGACCATATTCAATTATAAAAGTAAAAAAATTCAAACTTATTTATCCTTGAAAAAATATAAAAAAAATCAGGCAACTTAAGTTGCCTGATTAAATGATTTAATTATTTGTTAGCACAAGCATATTCAGTTGTGAAACCTTCTGGAGGTAGTTGTGCTGCAGTATATCCATACTCAGCAGTACTTGACATCCATTTATCACCACCAATAACTTTTGCCATAGCAGCATTGAACTTCTCTTTGAAATCTGAGTCTGATTTTCTAAAACCTATACCCACTACGTTCATAACTTCTTTTGGCATTTTTGTAGCATCAGTTTGTTCAAATTTTCCTTCTGAAATTTCAACGTGTTCTTGAACACTAAATACAGTGTGAACTGCAACATCAGCTCTACCAGCATTCATAGCTGCAAGAATTCCAACTTCACCATCTACAAGTAGCATTTGACTATCTGGGACACCATATTTTTTTGCTGCCTCAACTGTATTGAAACCGATACCTGTTACAAGAGTAGCGCCAGTTCTAACAACGTCTTCATAGTTGTGTATTCCTTTAGGGTTACCAGCTGGCACCATCATGGCATCACCAAAGTAGCCTATAGGATCAGAGAAATCAATATTCTCACATCTACTTTTAAGAATGTACATACCACCAGTTATAATATCATAACGTCCTGCATTAAGACCTGGAATTAATCCAGCCCATTCATTTACTGATGTGTCAACTTCATTGATACCCATTTCTTCAAGTATTGTTAAAGCTATAGCATTAACGAAACCTAAAGGTTCTCCATTTTCACCAGGATAACCCCATGGAACTGCTGTGGCAAAACCTAGTGAAGGGCTCGCTCCAGCTGCTACTTTTTCCGATAGTGATTGAGCACTAATAGAAAAAGATGAAAAAATAATAGTTAATGTAATTAATAAAGATCTCATATCTTTTTCCTCCTAATTATTTATTTACTTATACTTTATTTTTACTTGTAAATTTATAATTGTATACAAAAATGTCATTTCCATAGTAAAAAATTCACTATAAAAAGTTAGTTTAGTGCTTTTTTTTCATATATTCAGTCAAGATAGTATGATGTATAAATTAGATTTTTATAAATGACCACTCTTGACAAAACTATATCTGTATTGACAGATCTTATTGGATATCCCTCAGTCTCTTCGGAGAGTAATTTAGATATAATAAATTACTTATCAGATAAAATTAAATCCTTAGGAGGAAAAATTGATATAATTAAAACAGCAGATAATAAACAAGCTAACATTTTTGCAACAATTGGACCAGAGATTGATGGAGGTATTGTATTATCAGGTCACACAGATGTTGTTCCAGCTAAAGAATTAAATTGGAATTCTGATCCTTTTAAACTTACAAGAAAAGATGATTTGCTTTATGGAAGAGGTAGTTGTGATATGAAAGGGTTTATAGCTTCAACAATTGTTGCAGCAGAAATTTTAAAAAATAAAAATTTAAATTACCCAGTTCATTTTAGTTTTACTTATGATGAAGAGATAGGATGTTTCGGTGCAAGACATTTAATTAAAGAGTTAAAAAAATATAAATATAAACCTTCAATAGTGATTATAGGTGAACCAACTAACATGGAAATAATTGAGGCTCATAAAGGAGATTGTGAATATACAACTTGTTTTCATGGAATAGAAGGTCATGCCTCTAATCCTGAAAAAGGACTATCAGCTATTGAATATGGTTCTTTATTTACTAATAAACTCTTCGAGTTAGGCAATGAACTAAAAAAAAGAGCTCCCAGTGATAGTCCTTTCAATCCTCCTTGGACAACAGTTCAAGTAGGTAAAATTGAGGGAGGAGTTGCACATAATGTTATTGCCGGACAATGTTCTATAGATTGGGAGATGAGACCAATTAATGAAGAAGACAAAAAATTTGTTAAAATTAATCTTTTTAAATATTGTCAAAATAAACTTTTGCCAGAAATGCAAAGTAAATTCGCAGAAGCAAAAATAGCAACAGAGATAATTGGCGAGATACCAGGTCTAATTCCGCAAAAAGATAATCAAGCTAGAGTTATTATGCAAGATTTATTGCAATTAAATTCTACAGGGGTAATTTCTTTTGGAACTGAAGCAGGTATATTTCAAGAAATGAATATGGATGTTGTTGTGTGTGGACCCGGATCAATAGATCAAGCCCATAAAGCTAATGAGTTTGTAAGTATATCTGAGCTTGATAAATGTCTACAAAATTTATTAAAACTTCTAGATCAGTGGACTAAAAAATCTATATAAAAAATAATGAAATTAAAAAAAACGACTGAAATTGTAATAATTGGAGGCGGTATAGCTGGTTCAAGTCTTGCATACCATTTAGCCAAGTTAAATAAGACTGATATTACTTTATTAGAGAGACATCAATTAACTTCTGGAACAACTTGGCATGCAGCAGGTTTAATTATGCAGTTACGATCAACACATTCATTGACTGAAATTGCAAAATATAATGTTGAACTCTATTCTACACTTGAGTCAGAAACTGGTGTTGCTACTGGTTTCAAACAAAATGGAACATTGGGTGTTGCTCGTACTAAAGATCGCATGCATGAAACAAAGAGTATTGCGACTATTGCAAAAAGTTTTGATATTGAAACTGAAATAATGACACCTGCAGAGGCAAAGGATCTTTATCCCACACTGAATAAAGAATGTATTGAAGGTGCCATATATATACCCAAAGATGGTCAAACAAATCCTGTAGATACAACAATGTCTCTAATTGCTGGTGCAAAAAAACTTGGAGTATCTGTTCATGAAAATATTGAAGTAGTTGATTTAAAACAAAATCTTGATCAATCATTTACAGTGTTCACAAAAAATGAGGAAATAAATTGTGAAAAGTTAGTTATTGCATGTGGTTTGTGGACAAGGAGTTTGGCCTCAAAATTAGGAATTAAAGTACCTCTATATCCCGCTGAACACTTTTACGTTGTCACTGAGGGAACTAAAGACGCTCAAAAAAACTTACCTGTTTTGCGCGATACAGATGGTCATGTTTATATAAAAGAAGATGCAGGGAAATTTTTAGTTGGTGCTTTTGAGCCTTGGGGAAAAGCAATATCATTAGATAAGCTTCCACAAGATACACCATTTATCGAACTTCCTGAAGATTGGGATCACTTTGAATTACCTTATACAAAAGCTATGGAGTTACTAGACCCTTTAAAAAATATAGGAATCTCAAAATTTTTTAACGGACCTGAGAGTTTTACTCCTGATCTTTTATTTGCAATTGGTGAAGCTCCAGAAATAAAAAATTGTTTTATATCAGCTGGATATAATTCAGAGGGGATTGAATTTGGAGCTGGTGCAGGTAGAGCTTTGGCTGAATGGATAGTTAATGGCTCACCAACTATGGATTTGAGTGCGGTGGATATTGCGCGTTTTCATCCATTTCAAAATAATACCAATTATCTACATGACCGAATACCTGAAATTCTTGGTCTGCATTACAAGCCTCATTGGCCTCATTATCAAAAAATTACTTCAAGGGGAGTACGTAAAAGCAAGATTCATGATCAATGGGAGAAATTAGGTGCAAGTTTTGGTGAAGCAATGGGATGGGAAAGACCTATGTGGTTTGCTGAAAATGGTCAGTCTACTAAAAATATATATTCACATAAAAAACCTAATTGGTTTGAAGCAACAGAAAATGAATGTAAGGCAGCAAGAGAAAGTGCAATTATTTTAGATCAAACGTCATTTGGAAAGCATCTGATTAAAGGATATGATTCACTTTCATTTTTACAGCGTACTTGTTCAAGTAACATTGATGTTCCTATTGGGAAAATTATATATACACATATGCTAAACGATAGAGGGGGAATAGAAACAGATATTACAATAAACAGACGTAAAGAGAATGAATTTTTGATAATATCTTCTGCCACCACTCAACCAAGAGATTTAAATTGGATTAAAAAATCAATCAAAGAAAATGAAAAAGTTTTTGTTACTGATGTTACAAACAATTACACAGTACTATCATTGCAAGGACCACGATCTCGAGATATCCTATCAAAGTTGACAAATGCTGATTTAACAAACGATGGTTTCCCATTTGCTACTTCAAAAGAAATCGAAATTGGATATACCAATGTTATTGCAAATCGTTTAACTTATGTAGGTGAGTTAGGTTGGGAAATCTTCATACCAACTGAACATTCAATTGATGTTTTCGATAACTTAATAAAAGCTGGAAAGGAATTTAATTTAAAACCAGCAGGTTATCACGCACTTGAACATTTACGATCAGAACGAGCTTACAGAGAATACGAGTTAGATTTAACACCAGAAGATACACCATTGGAAGCAGGATTGGGCTTTACTATTGATTGGAACAAACCAAATGGTTTTGTTGGTCGTGATGCTTTAATTAAACAAAAAGAAAACGGACCACTTAAAAAACGTTTAATTTGTTTTCGCCTCAAAGACTCAGAAGGAGTTTTATGGCACGAAGAAATTATTTACCGTAATGATAAAATAGTCGGCTATGTTAGTTCTGGAGCATACTCATTTACTTTTAAAAGTTCTGTAGCCTTAGGATACATTAAATATGAAAATGGTATTAATAAGGATTATATTGATAATGGAAACTGGGAAATTGAGTCTGCGGGAGTTAAATACAAAGCTGAAGCTTCTCTAAAACCTTTTTATGATCCAAATGGCGATAGAATAAAAGGATAGAATAAGCAAATAAATTATAGGTGAGAAAAATCATAAAGAAGAGTTTTTAAATTATTATATTTTTTTGACATTTTTTTTACTTCAACTAAAGTTGTATGCGCTGATGGAGCCTGACTTAGAGAAGAGGTCGGTATATCTCCAGTTAAAACATTTGGGTTTCCATGTATTTCTAATTGTTCTTTTTTATAAGGACTAAACCAAGAACCAGTAGATACAACTACCACACCTTCCATCACTTTATTTGAAATTTTAACTCCCGCCAACATTTTTCCTCTTTTATTAAACACTTCAACTAAATCATTATTTTTAAGCCCTCTTTTTTTTGCATCTAAAGGATTTATTATAATTGGCTCTTTCTTTTTTATTTTATTTTTTTTACTTAAATATGCATTGTCCAATTGACCATGTAATTTATGTTCTGGCTGATTTGATATAAGATGAAGAGTAAATTTATTTTTGTTTCCTAACCATTCATAAGGCTCAAACCAAAAAGGATATTCTTTGCAATCCTTTAGTTTAAATGTTTTTATAGTTTTTGATACGATTTCTATTTTTCCAGAAGGTGTATTTAATCTATTTTTTTTTGGATTAATTATAAAATCTTTTAGCATTATATTTTCTCTTTTTATTTTAGGTAATTCTAAATATCCTTTATTCCAAAATGTTTTAAAGGATGGCAATTTTATATTATTTTTCTTTGCTTCAATTCTCGCTTGATCCCATAGTGATCCTAACCATTGTTTTTCATTAAAACTATTTGTAAATTTTTTATGAAACCCAAGTTTTTTTGATAATTCTGAAAATATTTCATAATCGCTTTTTGATTCCCCAACATTTTTTATGATTTTATGATTTGCTATAATGGTAGGGTCTCTTGGATTTAACATAATATCATTTTTTTCTAGAGCTGTGCTTGCTGGAAATATTATATCAGCATGTCGTGCTTGTGAATTCCACCAAATTTCATTTACTATAATTGTTTCAGGTTTCTGCCATGCTTTAACTAGTTTGTTTAAATCTTGATGATGGTGAAAGGGATTACCTCCTGCCCAATAAATTAATTTTATTTTTGGATATTTCATTTTTTTTCCATCATATAAAAAACTTTTTCCTGGATTATTTAGCATATCTGTAATTCTTGCTACCGGTATAAAGGATTTAATTTTATTTTTTAATTGTGGTAAACTTGGCCATTTAATTTTATTAAAACTATCACCAGTGCTATTGACTGCAGAATAACCAAAACCAAAACCTCCTGAAGATTTTCCTATATGACCAAGCATACTTGCTAGAGTAATTCCCATCCAGAGAGGTTGCTCACCATGAGAGGCCCTTTGTAAGCTCCATGACATAGAAATCAATGTTCGTTTTTTTACAATAATTTTATATAGATTTATAATATTTTCTTCTGGTATGCCCGTTATACGAGAAGCCCATTTAGGTGTACAAGGTTTATTTTTCTTTTTACCAAGCACATATTTTTTAAATTCATCAAACCCAACTGTGTACTTATTTATAAAATTTTTGTTGTATGTGTCATTTACTATTAATAAGTAAGCTAATGAAAGCATTAAAGCAGTATCAGTATTTGGTCTTATGAAAATTTGTTTTGCTTTGATGAAAGAAGGTGCATCTGTTTTTAAGGGACTAATATTAATAAACTTTACCCCGTTTTTTTTACATTCTTCTAATCCTTTTTTTGTTGAATGTTTACCAACTCCTCCAGAAGAAATCTGAGAGTTTTTTAATGGCATTCCACCAAACATAACAACCAATTCAGTTTTCTTCGACAACGCATTCCAAGATGTATGATCATCAAGAAGTTCATATAATGATTTACCAATTATATGAGGAAGCAACGTTTGTGCTGCAGCATAAGAATAACTTTGAAACGAATGAGAGAAACCTCCAAATAAATTTAAGAAACGATTTAACTGGCTTTTAGCATGATGAAATCGACCTGCACTTGCCCATCCATATGAGCCAGCATAAATACACTCATTTCCGTATTTTTTTTTTACTTTTGTTAACTCTGTTGAAGCGTATCTAATAGCTTTATCCCATGAAACTGGAATAAAAGTATCTCTGCCTCTAAGTGTTTTATTTTTTTCTAACCAACCTTTTCTGATGTAGGGTTGACTTATTCTCAAGTTATCCTGAGCTGCATTAATAAAATCTAAACCAAATTTTGTGGGATTTAAATCTTTTGTCCAATAGCCAAGTTTTGGTTTACTTTTTTTGTTGCCATGCGTGTAAGTGCCCCAATGTGTTCCAATAAATTTTTTTGACATAAAATCCTTTTAACAAAATTAATATATTTTGATAAATAAATTGATTAAATATTGCATTTTTTTAAGCTATATTTAATGTTTATTAAAAAAATTATTTTATGGAGTTATTATATGCCAATTAGTCATGCTTTCCCTAAAGAAGAATTAGAAAATCGTCTAGGTCTCGTTCGTAAAGAAATGAAGAAAAATAATTTAAATGCTATTTTAATATCTGCTCCTGAAAATATATATTATTTAACTGGTTTAGACCATTGGGGATATTTTGCTTGTCATGTTCTTTTTGTTCCACAAGAAGGAAATATGATACTTATTTGCAGACAAATGGAGCAAGTATCTGTTGAAAGATATGTACTCAATGCAGATTTTTATGGATTTAAGGATTTCGAAAATCCTGCAGATTTTATTTTAAAGGCAATAAAAGACTCTAAATGTGAAGACTCAAATATTGGCATTGAAAAAAATTCGCTTTTTTTAACACCCGCAATTTATGAAGAAGTAGTTATTAAATTAAATAAGGCAAATTGTTCTAATTGTTCTGGATTAGTTGATGAGTTAAGACAAGTCAAATCTCCACTTGAAATTGAATACACACGAAAAGCTGCTGAAACTGCTGATGTAGGTGCTTTAGCAGCAATAGAGGCTGCAAAGGATGGAGCAAGTGATAGAGACATATCTGCTGAAATGCATTCTGCAATGATTAAAGCAGGTAGTGAATACCCAGGTTTTGGACCATTTGTAAGAATGACTGATCGCCTTAATGAAGAACATACAACCTGGAGAGGGGATGTGATGAGAAAGGGAGATGCATTGTATATTGAACATGCAGGATCTTTTAAAAAATACCAAGCACCAATGGGTCGCCTTGTTTTTATAGGAGAAAAACCACATGATGCAGATTTTGCAGCTGATTTGAGTAATAGAGCTGGTGAGGCTCAACTTAAAGCCATTAAGCCTGGCGCAACAACTGGGGATGTCTATCAGGCTTGGCAGGATGTGGTTGATGAAGCAGGGCTTCCAGAATATAGACGTCACCATTGTGGTTATCTCGTTGGTATTGCTTTTCCTCCTAGCTGGGTTGGAGGAAGTATGGTTACAGGATTAGCGCCAAATAGCAAAAAAGTTTTAAAAGTAGGAATGGTTTTTCATACTCATTCTTGGTTAATGTGGTCAGGTAAAGGTGATTTCTTTTATTCTAACACAGTTATTTTAACTGAGAATGGCGCTGAAGTATTAACTAACAAAACACCAACTACCCTGATAGTAGTTTAATAATAGTGTCTAAAGAATTTTTTTCTATAGAAGAATTTAAAAATCGTTGGGCAAAAGTTCGAAGCTCTATGAAATCATCTAATATTGAACTTCTTATGGTAATATCCCCAACCAATATAAATTATTTAATAGGCACTCCAGCTAAAGGTTATCAAGAATTTGAAGCCTTATTGTTTCCAATTGACTCTGATCCAATGATTATGATGACAAGAAGATCAGAAGTTGAAATGATGAATGATTACTCATTAGCGGACGAAGTTTATGGTTGGGGTGGTCAAGAGCCAGAAGATCCAATTGATGCATTGTATAAACTGATGTCAGAAAAAAACCTATTAAATAAAAAAATTGGAATAGAAGTACCTTATTATTATCTTCACCCATTTGAATATAAAAAACTTAGTGAAATGCTTGGAAAATCTATTGTTCATATATCTACAAATTTAATTGGTGAAATTAAACTTTTAAAGTCAGAAACAGAACTAAATTATGTTCGTAAAGCTTCAGAAATTGCAGATAAAAGTTTCAATGCTGGTTTAAAAAAAATAAAACCAGGAATAACAGAAAGAGAAATATCTGCAAATATACACTATGAAATGTTTATTAATGGCGGTGATATACCTTCAAGTCCAATGAATTTTTTAACTGGTGACAGATCTATGTTTGCACATGGTGAGCCAAGTGATAAAAAATTAGAAGACGGAGATTTTATGCATTTGCAGTTTGGATCACACTATAGAAGGTATTGTTGCACAATTGGTAGAAATATGTGTGTTGGTAGACCAACTAAAAGAATGAAAGAAATATTCGATGTTGTTAAAGAAGCTGGAGACGCATGCATAGCTGAGATGGGTCCTGGTAAAGAAGTAAGAAAAGCACATAATGCAGCAAAATTAATAATAGAAAAAGCAGGTATGGAAAAGTATCGTTTACACATGACAGGTTATGCATTAGGAATTGCATTTCCTCCAACTTGGGTAGAGCCTTTAATCGTTGATGGATCTTCAGAGCGTTTTTTTGAACCAGGTATGGTTATAGCCATTGAACCTCCTGCATTTAGTTATGAAGACAAAATAGGAGTAAGATTAATTGATAATATTATAATTACTAATCAAGGTGTTGAGCTTTTATCCAAAACATCTAGAGAGTTATATATATTGTAAAAATCAAAATGATTTCATTAGATAGAATTTTAGAGTCTCATAAAAAAATTTCACCATTTGTAAATCACACGCCTTTAATTTCATCTGATTTATTATCAAAAAACAGAACTGTAAAACTAAAATTAGAGTCACTTCAAAAAACAGGTTCGTTTAAGTTAAGAGGTGCAACAAATAAATTACTTTCTTTAACTGAAGATGAAAAACAAAGAGGTGTTATTGCTGTCTCTACAGGTAATCATGGAAAAGGTGTTGCCTTTGCTTCAAGTAAACTCAATATTAATTCGACTATATATATGTCAAAAATGGTTCCAAAATACAGAAAGGAAGCAATCGAAACTCTAGGAGCAAAAGTTGAAATATATGGATCAAATAGTGATGAAGCAGATCTTTATGCTAGAGAAATTTCAAAAAAGAATAGTATTCCTTTTATTCATCCATTTGATGATGAGGATGTTATTGCTGGTCAAGGGACTGTAGGGATTGAAATGCTAAATGATTTTCCTGAGGTAGATACTGTAATTATTCCAACATCAGGTGGTGGATTGATAGGTGGTATTGCACTAGCACTAAAATTACAAAAACCTGATATAAAAATTATTGCAGTGTCTATGGAAAGGGGTCCATCAATGTATGAAAGCTTAAAACATGGTAAACCAGTAGATGTGGAAGAATTAGAAACTTTAGCTGATTGTTTGGGTGGAAGTATAGGTTTAGAAAATAAATATACATTTGATATTGCAAAAAAAACAATTGATGATTTTGTTTTAGTTAGTGAGGAAAAAATTGAGGAAGGTATTAGATTAAATTTTCATGAACATAGATTAGTAACTGAGGGCGCAGCAGCTACTAGTGTAATGGTTGTTAAAGATAATTTGTCAAAACACTTAGGTAAAAATATAATCTGTTTAATTTGTGGTGGTAATATCGATACCGAACTATTTTCTAAGATAATATTATGACAGTTTTGTTAGAATCAAAAGAAATAAAAAAATGTGTTCAATTAAATGAGCAACTTATTCCTGTTATTGAAGATGCTTTTAAAAATTTAGCAGTAGGGAAGACTATTATGCCACCAATTTTACGCCTTGATGTTCACAAATATAATGGTGAAACTGATGTGAAGACGGCATATATTGAGGGTTTAGATAGTTATGCAATAAAAGTAGCTTCAGGATTTTTTAATAATCCAAAACTTGGCATTCCATCGAGTAATGGCATGATGATCTTATTAGATTCTAAAACTGGAGTTATTAAATCACTTTTATTAGACAAAGGTTATTTAACTGATGTGCGTACAGCAATTGCAGGATCAATTGCAGCAAAATATTTATCTAATCAAGACTCAACAAAAGCAGGAATAATAGGAGCAGGTTTGCAGGCAAAGTTGCAACTTGAAGCATTAAAATTAGTTCGTCCTATTGATAAAGCCTTTATATGGTCAAGAGACAGAGATAAACTTAATCATTTTGAGGAAGAGACTAAATATTTAGATCTCAAGATTGAAAAATGTTCTTCAATTGAAGAGTTAATTACTAAATCAGAAATAGTTGTGACAACAACTCCTAGTAAATCACCTTTAATTAAAAATGAATGGTTAAAAAAAGGATTACATATCACTGCAATGGGCTCAGATGCTGAAGAAAAAAATGAAATAGATCCTGAAATTTTAAAAAATTGTGATATTTATATACCTGATAGTCAATCTCAAACAGCAGTACTAGGTGAATTACACCATGCTATTCAAGCTAAAGTAATATCACCAAATGAACATTTTAATGAATTAGGAGATATTATTTTGAATCCAGATTTAGGAAGAAAAAGTAAAGATGATATTACTATATGTGATTTAACAGGTACAGGAGTTCAGGATACTGCAATAGCAAGATTTACTTTCGATATCGCAATGAGAAAAAAATTAGGAACAAAGATATAGTATGTTTAATAATGAAATAATTAGCAAAACTTCAGCATATTTTAAGGGGAGAGGAATAATTCTTCCAAAAATTTCTGAACTACAAAACCCTCATTCAATTAATGATGATGTAAAGTTAAAACTTAAGTCAATAGATAAAAATTCTGTTGATCCAAAAAATTTATTTCGGGTTAATTGGTTTAATAATCGAGATCATTCAAGTTTTTCTAAAGTACCTGAGCATATTGTATTACCAGATGAATTCACAGGGGTAGAAGCAAAAATAATTGTTAATATTGGTAGATTATTTCCCCTGATTACTGCACATAAAGTTTTGGCGGCTTATGGATGTTTGTTACCAAGAATTCTTAATGGCAGTTTTGATTTTGAAAAACATAAAGCAGTGTGGCCATCAACAGGAAATTATTGCAGAGGAGGTGTCGCTATATCAAGAATACTTGGTTTGAAAAGTATAGCAATATTGCCTGAAGGAATGAGTAAGGAAAGATTTAATTGGTTAGAAGAATGGGTGGAAGATAAAAATGACATTATAAAAACTAAAGGGACAGAAAGTAATGTTAAAGAAATATATGATGCGTGCAATGAACTTAAAAAAAATCCTCATAATGATATAATCAATCAATTTGACGAATATTATAATTATGCAATTCATCGCGCAGTAACAGGTCCTTCATTTGAAAAATCTTTCTTAGAAGTTAAGGGAAATACAAATTTAAAAGCAAGATTTTACGTTAGTGCTTCAGGGTCGAGTGGAACACTTGCTGCGGGAGATTATTTAAAAGATAAATTAAATACTCAAATTGCTGTTGTTGAGGCATTAGAGTGTCCAACATTACTAAATAATGGATATGGTGAGCATAATATTCAAGGCATTGGAGATAAACATGTCCCCTTAATTCATAACGTAATGAATACTGATTTTGTTGTAGGAATAACAGATCAAGCAACTAATAATCTTAATATGATGTTCAATACAGAAATTGGTCAACAATACTTAAGTAGAAAAAAAGGTTTTGAAATTGATTTTATAAAAAGACTTCCTGAATTTGGTTTTTCTGCAATAGCAAATATTTTAGCATCTATTAAGCTCGCAAAATATATGAAATTAGGAAAAGATGATGCAATTGTTACTGTTGCTACTGATGGGGCAGATTTATATCTTTCAGAATTAAATAAGACTAAAGCAGAATTTAGAGGAGTTTATGATGAAACTGCGTGTGGAGAAATTTTTGGTCAGTATCTAAAGGGAATTAGCACAGATAATACTTTAGAATTAAATCAAAAAGATAAAGAAAGAATTTTTAATCTTGGTTATTATACTTGGGTCGAGCAACAAGGAATAAGTACAAATGATTTTGAAAAAAGAAGAAATCAAAATTTTTGGAATGAGCATTATCGGTATATGCTTTCACTTGATGATAGAATAAATGATTTCAACTCAATTTGATTAATATGAAAACACAAAGTCTTCATAATCAGCTAGTTGAATGGAGGCATGACTTACATATGAATCCCCAAATTAGTTTTGAAGAGGAGTATGCTTCAAATAAAGTTGCAAATCTTCTAAAAGATTTTGGACTTGAGGTACATCAAGGTATTGCTAAAACAGGTGTTGTAGGAGTTTTAAAAAAAGGAAATAGTTCAAAAAGTATTGGTATTAGAGCGGATATGGATGCACTTCCTATAAATGAAATGAATACATTTTCATATAAATCAAAAATTGAGAATAGAATGCATGCGTGTGGTCATGATGGTCATACTTCTATTTTGCTTGGTGCAGCTAAATATCTAGCAGAGCACGGAAATTTTGATGGAACTGTTTATTTTATATTCCAACCAGATGAAGAAAATTGTTTAGGTGCAAAAACAATGATTGAAGAAGGTTTATTTACAAAATTTTCAATAGATGAAGTTTATGGACTGCATAATATTCCCGGAATGGAAACAGGTACTTTTGGAACTAGAAAAGGAGCAATTACAACAAGTGAAAATTTATTTGAAATAAAGATTGAAGGCAAGGGTGGTCACGCAGCTTTACCTCACATGAGTAAAGATACAATTACAATTGGTAGTCAAATAATTGTAGCACTACAAACTATTGTTTCAAGGAAACTAGATCCAGTAAAGACAGGTGTAGTGTCTGTAACTGAATTCATTACAGATGGAAAAAAAAATATACTTCCTGGTAATGGATTGATTAAAGGAGATGCAAGAGCATTTTCACAAGAAACTAATAAAATGATTGAAGAAAATATGCGTCAACTTGTAGGTGGGATTTGTGATGCTTATGGTTTTTCTTATGAAGTGAAATATGAGACTTCTTGTCCAATGACTTTCAATCAATCAAAACAGACTGACTCTGCAACAAAAGCTGCTGCAAATTTATTAGGTGAACAAAATACTGATGGGGACGTTGATCCTAGACCATTTTCAGAGGATTTTTCTATTATGTCTCAGGCAAAACCAGGTTGTTTTGTTTTAATTGGTAATGGTACCACTGGCTGTAATGGTAAACCACTTCATTCTCCAGATTATGATTTTAATGATAAGCTATTAGTGATAGGATCATCTTATTGGAGTGAGTTAGTTGAACAACAATTAAAATAATTTTTAAAATATAGGAGAGAAAAATGTTCGCAAAAAACTTGAATGAATTAAGATCAAAAATGGCAGAGCATAATATAGATCTTTCTATAATAACTGATGATGATAATTTGTACTATTTTACTGGTTATCATGATTTTCTTCACATGGATTTTAATAGACCAACTATTCTACTTGTTCCAAAAGATGGTGAGAGCACTTTAATCACACCATTATTAGATGTTCTTTTAGTCCCTGAGGATACTCCAGTTGATAAAATAGAAACTTGGAATGATGGAATTGGAAAAGAATGGAAAGAACTTTTGCCAAAGATAATAAATAAACATCAGAATATATTTTGTGAGAAATATAAGATTAATGCAACAGTTAGTAATTATTTAGCTGAATTATTAAATGATAAATCTATGGGTAATATTACACCCATAACAAATGATATAAGAATGATTAAATCAGCTGAAGAATTACAGATAGCAAGGCATGCTGGTCAAGTTGCTATGGCAATGATGGAAGGAGCAAAATCTTTAATAGCACATGATGTTCCTCAATATGAAATTGCTTTAGCACAAGCACAGGCTGGTACTAGAAAAGCAGCAGAATTGCTTAAATCTCACTACCCAAATAGTCCCAATATGTCACCTAATATTCATTTTTTGCCAGTCATAACTTCAGGAAAAGAATTGCCATACACACATCGTCGTGCATCGACAAAATTAGTTAAAAGGGGAGAGCCTGTATTTTGTTGTTATTGTGGATCAACAAATTTTCATAGATTTAAATTAGGTTTTGACCGCGTTTTTTGGGTAAATGAAATAAAAGATAAAAGTCAAATAAAAGCTTTTGAAGTTGCTGTAAAATCTCAACAAGCAGCGTTAAGTGTATTAGGTCCAGGAGTAACCGCTGAAGAAGTTCATGCCGCTTATGCTGACACTATACAATCTGAAGGTTATCCTTATCCTACTTTTAGATGTGGCAGAGGCACTGGTTTTAGCTTCTTAGAAGAACCACAGCTTGTTGTTGGTAATAAAACAATTTTAAAACCGGGAATGGTTTTTGCAGTAGATGGAGGAAGTAGTTCAAAAGATTTTAGAGGTCAAGTAGGTGACAGTTTTATAATTACTGAAGATGGATATGAACAAATTACACATCATTCAAAAGAAATAGAAGATTTAATAATTAATTAATGCATAAACTTAAACTCTACAATGCACATTGTTGTGGTGAAATTGGTGATGTAATTGTAGCTGGAAATGTTAATCTACGGGGAAAAAATACATTAGAAAAATCTAAATTTTTATTTGAAGATAAAAAATTAAGAAATTTTCTTCTTCATGAACCAAGAGGAGGAGTTTTTAAACATTTTAACTTATTAGTACCAACAACTGATAAAAAAGCTAAAGCCGCATTTATTATAATGGAACCAGAGGATAATCCACCAATGAGTGGATCTAACAGTATATGTGTAGCTACTGTATTATTAGAGAAAGGTATTATAGAAATGACTGAACCTATAACAGAATTCTTCCTTGAAGCTCCAGGAGGAATTATTCCTATAAAAGCATTTATAGAAAATAAAAAAGTTAGTTTTGTTGAAATACACAACTTACCATCATTTGTAGATAAACTTGAAGCAAAGCTTCACACACCTACATTTGGAGAAATAATTGTAAGCACGGTATTTGGAGGAGATAGCTTTGTAATTTGTAATGCACAGGATTTTGATTTGACTATAAAGCCAGATAATGCAAAAAAATTTGTTGAAATTTCAAAAGAAGTTGTCAGAGAAGCAAATGCAACTCTTGGTTTTACACACCCATTATTATCTCAATTAGATTATATTTCTTTTTGTCAATTTATAGAACCGGTAAAGATTAATAACCTTAATCAAAAAGAAGGTTGGAATACTGTATGTATTAGGCCAGGAAAACTTGATCGATCACCATGTGGTACTGGAACTTCGGCTAGACTGGCATTAATGTATGCAAAAAATGAAATCAATATTAATGAAAAATTTATTTCAAGATCAATTATCGGTTCTACTTTTGAATCATATATTACTCGTGAATATACTGAAGGAAACCAATTAATGATTGTTCCATCAATAAAAGGTTCAGCATTTATAACCGGTGAACAAGAAATGTATATTTCTGATGATGACCCATTTCCAGAAGGATATAAATTAAATGATACATGGCCAAAAATATCATAGTAATGCTAAAATCTTTCCATCACCTTCAGCGAAATTATATTTATCAAAATCTTTTTTTTCTACCCAAGCTAGATCTTCGTGTTCATTGAGTTCAATAGTGCCATCTTCTTGAGTACACAAAAAATAATGTAAAACTATATCTATTTTTTCATCTTTATATTTTTCTTCAGCTATTTTATCTTGTAGACTAATTTTAATATTCAATTCTTCTTTTATTTCTCTAATTAATGCTTCTTCGAATGTTTCGTTTTCCTGAACTTTCCCCCCCGGAAATTCCCACTTTAAGCCTAAATGTTTTTTTCTATTTCTTTTTACAATTAAAAAATGATTATCTTTTTTTATAATAGCGGCAACTACGTTAGTCATTTTTAATCAAAACAATATATTTTATTCAGACAAGGAAATAATTTTATCGACTAGTTCTTTATTTATACTTCTTGATCCTGTATTTAATCTATTTTTATGTCTTCTTTCGCCAGGTAATCTAACACCTTCTAAAGATTTCATTTCTTGAAAAAATTTTTCAGAGTGTTCATTCCAGTTTTCGCCAGCAATTAAATGTGGGGATAATGCCATAATAAATTCACCCCCTCTTGCAGGTCCTCCATCGTTATTATCCTCTTTTGCTGCTTCAAAGCTAAACAAATCGCCAACTAAGCCAGCAGCAAGTAATTCAATCATCATTGCTATTGCTGATCCTTTATAGTCGCCAAATGTTAGTAAAACGCCACCATTAGCAATATCTCCTGGATTATCTGTTTTTTCTCCATCTTTATTTAATCCAGTTCCATAAGGGACTTTGTGACCATCTCTAGCAGCTACTTGCACTTCTCCCATAGCCATTGTTGAAGTTGCCATGTCATAAACTACAGGTGTGTTGTTTTTTCTTGGCCAAGCAAATGATATCGGATTAGTTCCAAATAAAGGCTTTTTTGCTCCAGCAGGAGCTACACTTGGTTTGTAAGCTGTACAAGCAATGCCTATCAAATTTTTTTCAGCTAAAGATTCTGTTTCATGCCATAAAGCAGCAAAATGATGAGTATTAGTTATAGTCAAAATCCCAACACCATATTTTTCAGTAGTTTCTATTAAAGCTGGTAAACCTATTTTAATTGCTGTTGGTGCAAATCCATAATCACCATTAACTCTTATAGCATTTTGAGTAAGAAATTTATTTGTTGGTCTAGCATTACCTTTTACTTTTTTACTCTTAAGTGAAGCAATATAACCAGGAATTCTAAATAAACCATGTGATACACTACCATCTCTTTCAGCATTAGTTACTGTTTCTGCTACTGCTTCTGAGTTTAATTCATCACAACCATTAAATTTTAAAGTTTTTATAGCTAAATTATAAATTTCTTTTAATGTTAAATTTGTTGTTGTCATTTTTTTTCCTTTTGATTTAATATGTTGCTCTTCCACCACTTAGATCAAAAACAGCGCCTGTAGTAAAAGAATTTTCTTCAGAAACCATCCAAGTTACTAGAGAGGCTAATTCTTCAACTAATACAAATCTATTACGTGGTATTTTTGAAAGCATGTAATCAATATGTTCTTGACTTATTTGATCAAAAATTCGTGTCTTTGCTGCTGCTGGTGTAACACAATTTACAGCTATATTATTTTCAGCTAATTCTTTTCCAAGAGATTTTGTTAACGCAATAACACCTGCTTTGGCAGCACTATAAGGCATTGCATTAGGATTACCTTCTTTACCAGCAATAGATGAAATATTAACTATTCTACCATAATTTTTTTCTTTCATATGAGGAACAATTGCTTTGCAACAAAAAAAAACTCCAGTCAAATCGATATCAATAACTTTTTGCCATTCTTCAATTGGATAATCCCAAGTTTTATAACTTGGTCCTGCAATACCAGCATTATTTACTAAAATATCTATTTGTCCTAATTCTTGTAGGGTTGTTTCTAACCCATATGAAACACTTTTATATGATGAAACATCAACAACCTTTTTTATAGTATTTTTTATGTTTATTTTATTAAGAATTTCTTGATCTTTATCCCAAATTGCTACTTTAGCTCCTGAAGCAGTGAATCTCTCAACTATAGCTAAGCCAAATCCTTGTGCCCCTCCTGTTACTACAGCATTCCTGTTTAATAAATCTATTTTATTCATAGTAATCTTATATTCTTAAGGTTTGTAATCTACTTGTCAATTGGGATATAGACTAATATAGAAGGAAATTATGACAAGATTTAATGCATGGAATGTTTTTAAAAATGGGTTAAATGGTCAAACCGGATGGGATCGACAGTGGCGCGACCCTGAACCAAAGCAAAATTATGATGCAGTTATAGTAGGTGGTGGATTGCATGGATTGGCTACAGCTTACTACTTAGCAAAAAATCATAACATTAAAAATGTTGCAGTATTAGAAAAAGGCTGGATAGGTGGAGGTAATGCTGGTCGTAACACTACAATAGTTCGATCAAATTATATGATGCCTGGTAATAGAGAATTTTATGAACATACTTTACAATTATGGGAAAATTTAAGTCATGATTTGAATTATAATGTAATGTTTAGTCAAAGAGCTCATGTAGTTTTAATACATAGTCCAGGCGCACTTGATGCATATGCAAGACGATACAATACAATGAAATTAACTGGATCTGATGGAGAATTATGGAGTTTGGAGAAACTAAAAAATAAAATACCGCATCTTAATTATGATAATGGTCGCTTTCCTATATTAGGCGCAATTGTTCAACCACGTGCAGGTAACGCTAGACATGACTCTGCAGTTTGGGGATATGCTAGAGCGGCTGACTCACTTGGTGTTGATATTCTACAAAATTGTGAAGTTACGGGAATAACTCGTAAAAATGGTTCTATTGAAAGTTTGCAGACTACTAGAGGAAATATTAAAGGTAAGAAAATTGGATTTGCCGTTGCTGGACACACATCAGTCTTATGGCAGATGGCTGAGTTAGGTAACCTACCTATTGAGTCTCACAAGTTACAAGCTTTTGTTACTGAAGCGGTTAAACCTCTATTAGATTGTGTTTTAATCTTTGGTCCTGGAGGAGCTGCTCATTTTTATATTTCTCAATCAGATAAAGGAAGCATGGTTTTTGGAGGAGAACTAGATTGGTACAAATCTTATGCACAAAGAGGAAATCTTCCAACTGTTAAAGAAAATGGTGAATGCGCTATGGCTATTATGCCATGTTTAGGAAAATTACGTTTGTTAAGACATTGGGCTGGAGTAATGGATATGAGTATGGATGGATCTTTTTTTATGTGTAAAACTCCTATAGATAATTTATACTTAAATGCTGGTTGGAATTATGGAGGTTTTAAAGCTAGTCCAGCTTCAGGTTGGTATTTTGCTGATTTAATAGCTAATGAAAGACCTCATAAAGTTATAGAAAATCATAATTTAGAAAGATTTGAAAAAGGTATTAATCTTGATGAACGGGGTATAGGACCTGACCCAAAAATGCATGGTTAATTTATGATATTAATAAAGTGCCCATATTGTGGAGAAAGAGATCATAGTGAATTTAGCTATGGAGGTGATGCATCAATTGTTTATCCAAGTTTAGATGCACCTCAAGAAGAATGGGTTAAAGCAATTTTTTTCAGAGAGAACATCAAAGGTATTCAAAAAGAAACTTGGCAACATATAAATGGTTGTCGAATGTGGTTAGAAGTTGAACGTTCAACAATAACTCATGAAATTACAAGCGTTAAACCTTGTCATAAAAACTTACAAAAAGTAATTGATAATTAATTATGAGTTCACAAAGAATAGATAATTTTGGAAAAATAAATCGTGAAAAACAATTTCGATTTAACTGGGAAAATAAAAATTATTTTGGTTACGAAGGCGATTCTCTTGCCTCTGCATTATTAGCTAACGATATAAGAATAGTCGGTAGAAGTTTTAAATACCATCGTCCTAGGGGAATAATGTCATGTGGTGTTGAGGAGTCAGGGGGATTAGTAACAATAGGTACTGGTAATAAAAAAGACCCAAATGTTCGAGCCACTTCACAAGAATTATATGAAGGTTTAATTGCTTCTGGTCAAAATGCTTTTCCAAGTGTTAATTTTGATCTTGGTTCAGTCAATAACTACTTGAGTCGCTTTTTTGCAGCTGGATTTTATTATAAAACATTTATGGGAATACCACCTTTTGAATGGGGAAAAGGAACTGCAGTATGGATGTTTTTTGAAAAATTTATTAGAAAAGCAGCTGGAATGGGTAGAGTTTCTCGTTTACCTGATCCTGATATATACGAACATGCAAATGATTTTTGTGATATTCTAGTTGTTGGCTCTGGTTCAGCAGGTATAGCTTCAGCAAAAGAAGCAGCAGATAAAAAACTTGATGTCATCTTAGTTGAACAAGATAATTTTATTGGAGGAGATCAGCTGTCTGAAACTAGTTTTGATAGTAATAATGCTCTTGCTGAACTTCGTAGTCTTGGAGTTAGAGTTATGAAAAGAACTACAGCATTTGGACTATATGATAATTGTGTTTTAGGTCTTATAGAAAGAGTTAAAGATCAATCAAATCCTATTAATAAAGAATTACCTAAACAAAGATTTTGGATTGTAAGAGCAAAACATGTAATAATTGGTTCAGGCGCTTTTGAAAGACATATAGCATTTAATAATAATGATGTTCCTGGCTCAATGACTGTAAACGCTTCTAAACATTATTTAAATAGATATGGAGTTTTGACAGGAAAAAATATTGTAATTTCTACAAATAATGACTCAGCGTATGGCACAGCTGAAGCGTTGGTAAAAGCAGGTGCAAAAGTAATAGTTTTAGATAAAAGGGAGAATTTAAATTCTGATTTAAGTAACAATAATTTTGAAGTTAGAAATGGTGTTGTTCCCTACAATATTAATGGTGCAAGAGAAATAAAGAGCCTTGATATTGCTGATACTGTAAATTCAACATATAAAAAAATAGATACTATTACATGTGATCAAGTTTTAATGTCAGGTGGATGGTCACCAGCAGTTCATTTATTATCGCATAGAGGTGTAAAACCTAAATGGGACTCAGAAAATCAATGTTTTATTCCTGGTGAGGCAAAAGAAAATATTACAATGATTGGCTCTGCAAGAGGAATATGGGGCAAAGATGATTGCATTGCTTCTGGTATTTCTGGTGCATTAGATGCTTTAAACAGATTAGGAATATCTAAAACGAAATATTTTTTCCCAAAACAAGGAGGATGGGAAAATTCAATCGAACCCTTATATGAGGTTAAATATAAAAAATCTCGTTCAAAAAGTTTTGTAGATTTTCAGCACGATGTTACTTGTGATGATGTCCGATTAGCTCATCGAGAAGGATTTATTTCTGTTGAACATTTAAAAAGGTATACAACTTTAGGTATGGCTAATGATCAAGGTAAAATGGGTAATATTATTGGTTTATCTTTGATGGCAGATTTACTTGGAAAAGAAATTCCCAATGTTGGCACAACAACTTTTCGCCCACCTTTTACTCCTGTTTCGATTGGAGCTTTAGCAGGAAGAAGTGTTGGAAAACATTTTATGCCTCTAAGAACAACTCCAATGCATCAATGGAACTTAAACAATGGAGCAACTATGATTGATGCAGGACTCTATCAAAGACCATGGTATTTTCCAAAAAAAAATGAGACAATTAATGATGCTTATATAAGAGAAGCAGCTACAGTCCGAAAAACAGTCGGCATCTGTGATGTTACTTCATTAGGTAAAATTGCAATTCAAGGACCTGACTCAACTGAATTTATAAATAGAGTTTATAGTAATGCTTTTGCAAAATTGCCAATTAATAAAACAAGATATGGAATTATGCTAAGAGATGATGGTTTGGTATTAGATGATGGAACGTGTTGGCGTATATCAGAAACGGAATATTTTATGACAACTTCTACTGCCCAAGCTGGAAGAGTAATGGCATTTCTTGAAGAGCTTCTTCAGGTTAGATGGCCAGATTTAAAAGTTAATGTAACAAGTGTTTCAGAGCAATGGGGAGTTGCAGCAATTTCAGGACCTAAAACTCGTGAAGTATTAGATCAATGTCTTGAAGACTCTTCAATAATTTCTAATGACAATTTGCCTTTTATGGGTTTCATCTCAGCTAATCTTAAGGGAAGAATTCCTTGTAAGATTGCTCGAATAAGTTTTTCAGGTGAATTAGGATTTGAAATTTATATTTTAGCAGATTACGCAAATAAAATGATGGATATACTATGGAATTCTGCAAAAAAATTTGATGGATGTTTATATGGTTTGGAAGCATTAGGTGCACTTCGTGTAGAAAAAGGTCATGTAACAGGAGCTGAACTTGATGGACGTACAACGATTGATGATGTTGGATTAGGAAATATGGCATCAAATAAAAAATCATACATAGGTAGCGCTATGAGGAAAAGAGGAGTATTAAGCGCAGAAGATAGAGAAAAACTTGTAGGTTTTTTTCCTGTTAATAAAAAAGATACATTTGATTCTGGAACAATTATTTGTGAAAAAAATAATATTAAAGGTTTTGGTATTGGCAGAGTTACATCTGTTACTCACTCACCAGAATTAGGGCATTGGATAGGTTTAGGTTTTATTAAAGGTGGGGTGGAAAAATGGAAGGATACTATAGTAGTTGGCAGTGATCCAATAAGAAATAAAGAGATGGAAATTCAAGTAGTATCTCCTCACATGATAGATCCAGGAGGAAAAAGGTTGCATGGTTAGTAGAGACTCATCTTTAGATACTTTTTATAAGCCAGGAATTTTTTCAACTAATGATAAAGTTACTATTAAATTTAAGGAAGAGACAAATTTAAATCTTAAACAAATAGTTTGTTGGCCAGATACATTAACTGAAACAAAAGAATTTATTAAAAAAAATTTAAATATAAGCGAAGCTCCAAATTTCAATAAAGGATTTGTTAATGACAAAAACTCAATTTGGAGAATAGAACCTTTAAAATGGTGGATATTAAAAAATGTTTTAAAGTTACCAAGTGAATTAGGTACTAATCTTGATTTATCTCATGCCTTTACATCCATTAATATAAAGGGTGAAAATGCTTCATTATTACTAAATAGATTTTTACCTTTAGATTTAAGAGAAACTGTTTTTGAAGACAACTCTTCAGCTAGTTCGGCAATTCATCATGTTAGTATTAAATTATTAAAATTTTCTAAAAACAATTACCAGATTTTTATTCCAAGAGGCTTTGCTATATCTACATGGGAGATTCTATTAGAGTCATCTAAGCAGTTTGGTTATGAAGTATTAGAAAGGTAAACAAGATTTAGTTAATATGATATTTTCGCAAGAAGAATATAATTTAAGAGTTAAAAAAGTAAAAGATTCTATGTCTTCAAAAGGCATTGATATCTTAATTAGCACTGACCCTTCAAATATGAATTATTTAACAGGTTATGATGGTTGGTCTTTTTATGTTCCTCAAGGAGTGATCGTTTCACTTGATAAAGATGAACCCATTTGGTTTGGAAGAAAACAAGACTCAAAAGGTGCAATGATAACAACTTATCTTAATCATAATAATATACTTGGTTATCCTGAACATTTAATTCAGGCTGCTCCAAAACATCCCTATGATTTTGTTGCTGATTTTATTAAAGAAAATAATTGGAGTAATAAAAATATTGGTGTCGAAATGGATAGTTATTATTACACAGCTGAAATTCATAATCGTTTGATAACACAATGTTCTAATGCAAAATTTAAAAATGCTCATTTATTAGTAAATTGGATAAGATATGTAAAATCAGATACAGAAATTGCATACATGAAAGAAGGCGCAAAATTAGTTGAAGCTGGTATGCAAACAGCCTTTGATGAAATAAAGCCAGGTGTTAGACAAAGCACTGTTGCAGGTAAAATTCAAAATACACTATTAGGTGGTACCCAAGATATTGGTATAGGAGGTGAGTATGGAGGCTTAAATATAATTTTAGCAAGTGGCAAGTCTGCTTCTGCATCTCATTTGACACCAACAGATAAAAAATTCAATAATAATGAAGGCACTATTATAGAGTTGGGAGGAGTAAAACATAGATATCACTGTGCTTTATCAAGAACAGTATACATTGGTGAGCCTGATAAAAAACTTGCAGATACTTTGAAAATTACAAATGAGGGAATTGAAAGAGCTATAGAAGCAACTAAACCAGGTAATACATGTCATGATGTTGCCATTGCATTTTGGAAAGTTTTAGAAAAGCATGGTGTTGAAAAAGAATCAAGAGCTGGTTATTCAATAGGTCTAGGTTATCCTCCAGACTGGGGAGAGCATACATTAAGTATTCGAAAAAATGAAATGACAGTTTTAGAACCTAATGTGACCTATCATCTAATGTGTGGAATGTGGATGGATACATGGGGATTAGAGCTTAGTGAGAGTATTAGAGTGACTGAGGGTGGGTGTGAACTATTTTGTAATTTCTCTAGAGATTTGCACATAGTAAGGTAAACTAATCATTAGCATCTCCACCGCCAGCCCCTTTAGATCTTGATTGTTCAGATTCAGGTACAAAAGATTGAAAAGCAAGTTCTGAAACTTTATTCCAATTATTTTGATTTGGATTTAATCCAACTGATAATAATTTTATAGAATCTTTTAAGGTAATATCTATATCTAATTTTTTTGTACCATTAGGCTTATTTGATAAAATAATTTTTATTGAATTATTTATATTATTATCAAATAATTTTTTATTAAATGAAATTTTTTCTTTATCTATCAAACAAAGAATTGCATTATCTTGCAGTATTTTTGAATAAATATCTTTTTTTATATATTTGCTAAGTATAGGAATGAGAAATATTGGATCATAACAGTTAGTTAAAATATATGTATTTTCATTATTTATATTGAATTTAGATACAAGATAATCAATTACTCCTGGACCAGCCATCAAGTTAGATTTATTTTTTAAATCTATTTTTTTTTCATTATTAGATACATCAATTTTATAATCATACTTATGATAAAATTTTTCAACAAATTCACAAAATAAATCTATCCCCTTTAGGTTATATAATTCAAGCCAAGTTATTATATAAGCCGCATCTTCATCAGCTCCATATGGGAAGCCTATTCCAGCAAAAGCTCTTTGAGTGTTTGTATATACTTCATAATATGAATAGCTCACTTTCTTTAGATGTAAGAATTTTTTGTTGCGAATCCCCAACTATCAACATTGTTTTGAGAAAGATCAGACAAATATGGGGCACCAGAAAAAAATGTTACCCGCAACCATCTGTCAGATTTTGGGTCATATCGGCTTGCCCCAAAAAAAGATAATTTAAAACGTAACATATCAATCGGATGAGTATTTTTATGCAATATATTGTCTCTAATTTCAGCATGCGGATAATTTGATAAAGATTGTATCCTTTTAATTATACCTCGAAAACGTGCATTAGATAGAAGATATTCAGAAACTGAAAGGTCGAGATTTTGATCCTTGAGATCATTATATAATTCTTTAACCATTTTTGCGATACCAAGATTTTGTTCTCTTTCCCCCCCATATTCATTGTAGCGTTCACCTAATCTTGGTTCTAATTTTGCTTGCGAAATATACCAGAATAGATAATTATTTATTTTATCATTAAAATTAATATTTATAGCCCAATCATAATTTTTAAGTATAATTTTTTTTAAATCCCTTAGTTTTTGAGATACTTCTATCTCCATATCTTCATCTTCAGACATATCATTTGCCAACTTTTCGGATACTTCGGGATAAATTTCAATTAATTGAACTTTTGCTATTTCATAAGTATCTAAATTATAATTATTATAAGCAAATTCTAGTATCTTTTCCCATTTAATATCTCTTAAATTTTTTTCTTTTAGTGAAGCACAATAATTTATAAATTTATTTAAATCACTAATAGATAATAAATTTTTTTTAATTTGTAATTTGTCAGTTGGTTGTACTTCTATTAAATATTGATGAGCTTTTTTTAATAACTTTAAATACATATTCATAAAATCAATTTCAATTTTAAAATTATTAATTGATTCTAATGTTTGATTAAATTGTTTCATCCACTTACTTATGAGTTTTGGATGTTTTACAATAAAAGGTGCCATACCTAATCCTGTAGCATTGCCAATACCTAAATGTTGTTTAATTTCTTTTTTTAATTTTACAGCAGTACGTGGATTTTTTTTCAAAGCTAAATGCTCAACTAAATCAATACTAAATTCACGAATTAAATATACAGCAAGCATTTCAGCTCTAAATGGTTGATTAAAGATTGTATTATTTTTTATATTAATAAAATCTGATAATCCAAATTTACCACTACCGTAAACAGCTGTTGTTCTAAGTAAGTAACCTACTTTATTTATTTCTTTGATATTAGGTTGTTTTCCATTTGCTAAGCAATCAACAACATATTGAAACAGTCTAACACTTTTATTAGCTCTGCTTAAAACTATTTCATTTGGAGAATTTCTTCCAGACTCTTGAAGTGGAATATTTTTTTTTAAACGACTGATTTCTCTACTATTTATTTTTCCTCGATGCAGAGTATAAGCAGTATCCCATTTACTTGCTATTACTCTGTCACTTCTATCTTTATCATCTAAAAATTGAGAGAAACAAACTAGTGAATAAATTTCTTTACCTGCTATAATTTCATATATTGCAGTTCCAAATCCATGATTATTAAGATTAAATATCGATTTAGTTATTTTCCAATTATCAAAAATTAATTTTCTCAGCATACTTCTAGAAAAACTTAAGCGCGAAGGATATCTAGAACCCATTTGCTCTAAATTCATTTCATTTGAACTATTCTTTATTTCTCCTGACATAAATAAATATATATAGTGAATTTAAAATTTTTCACTAAAAGAACTAATAGTATATGCAAGAAACTTATGAAGATCAGATTTTTATAGATGGATTGGAATACTGTAATTGGAATAGAGAACTTTTAGAGAATGCCCACAAAGGAGGTTTAACCGCTATTCACGTTACTTTGGTTTATTGGGAAAATACTGAAGAATCTTTTATAAAGATACAAGAATGGAACAAATTAATTCATGATAATCATGATATTATTATGCATGCAAAAAATTCATCTCAAATCTTAGATGCAAAGAAAAAAAATAAAATAGCAATTATTTATGGTTTTCAAAATTCAGCACCTATTGCTAATGATATTTTTTTAGTAGAAAAATTTTTTAAAGAAGGTCTGAGATTTATGCAATTAACTTATAATAACCAAACCCCTCTTGGAGGAGGGTGTTTTGAATCCACAGATGCAGGTATTTCAAGATTTGGAAGAGCGGTTATTGAAGAAATGAACCGTTTAGGTATGGTTGTAGATTTAAGTCATGCTGGAAAGCAAACATGTTTAGACGCAATTAAGTTTTCTAAAAAACCCGTTGCTATATCCCATGCTAATCCATCTTTTTTTCATAGTTCCATGAGAAACATTGATGATGAAGTATTAAAAAATCTATCAAATAAAAATGGCTTTATAGGCTTAAGTCTTTATCCTTATCATCTAAAAAATTTTGGAGATTGTAAGGTTGAAGATTTTTGTGAAATGATAAAACAACTAATTAATTTAATTGGGGAAAATAATATAGGTATAGGTTCTGATTTATGTTTAAATTGGCCTGATGAGGTCGTCATGTGGATGCGTAATGGTAATTGGACAAAAAAGACTGATTATGGTGAATCTAAAGATAAAAATGTTTCTTGGCCTAAGCAGCCTGATTGGTATTCTCAGCCTAGTGATCTAAAAAAATTATTTCATAGTATGATTAATAATGGCATTAAAGAAGAACAAGCAATTAAAATAGCAGGATCAAATTGGTTTCATTTTATGCAAAATCATTTTTAGTTTTGTTATTAAAATAAGTTGAAGCAACTAAACTCAATATCACAATGGTTGTTCCAAGTATTTGAGTAAGATTTAATGTTTCATTTAACAATATTACTGCACCAAAAATACCTGTAATTGGCTCAAGATATAAAAATAGAGCAGTTTTTGTTTGTCCAATTTTTTCTACAGCAACAAGTTGTAAGAATATTGCAATTGCATAAGATAAAGAAGGAATAAGCAATAATCCGATTACTCCCAAATCAATACTAAAATCAATTTTAAAAAATAGATTAAGAATTATAAAAAAAAAGATAGTATTTACAAAATTGATAAAAATATTGATCTGTATTGGTTTAAGGTTTTTTTTAGACATTGTTTGGTTAACGACAATCATTATTGATGCACCTATTGAAGCTATAAATGCAAAAAAAACTCCTAATAAATTTAAATTTTCAAAATTAGGACTTAAAGCTAAGAATAATCCAAAAAATGTTGTTATAAATAATATTTTAATAGAATTTAAAATTTTTTCTTTATTTATAAAAATAGATATAATTAAAACTATTATAGGATAAGTGCAAAATACCACAATTGCCAAACTCACGTTAATATAGTTTACAGAAAGTAATAGGCCTATTGTTAATAAAATAGATCCAACCGTAATTAGTAAGAAATATTTGAAATTAGATATATATGTATGAAGCAAGTTTTTTTGTTTTAGTATTATTGGTGAAACAATAATTAAAGCTACTAAATATCTGAGAAATATTGCTAAGCCTACTCCAGCACCAAAATTATATGCATTTTTGGTTAATGGACCTATAACACCAAAAAAAAGACCTGCGCCTAAAGCAATTAATATTCCATTAATTTTCATTTTATTTAATTATTTTTTTGACTATTTTGATTATGACAGGTATTTCATCCACAACAACAAAAAAAATTATAAAATGAATTCATCTGAAAATAACGCATTCGTAAAATTTGATAAAATTGATAAAAGCTATGACGGGGAAGTTCTTGTAGTTAAGAATTTGAACTTAGATATAGACAAGGGCGAATTTGTTACTATGCTTGGCCCATCTGGTTCTGGTAAAACTACAACTTTGATGATGCTAGCAGGTTTTGAGACACCAACTAATGGAGAAATATTTTTAGACGGTAAACCTATCAGTAAAATACCTCCATATGAAAGAGAAATAGGTATGGTTTTTCAAAATTATGCTTTGTTCCCTCACATGACAGTTAATGAAAATTTAGCTTTTCCATTAGAGGTAAGAAAAAACTCTAAATCAGAAACTGAAGAAAGAGTAAAAAAAGCTCTTGATATGGTTGAGTTAGGAGAATTTGGAAGCCGTTTCCCAGCTCAATTATCTGGAGGACAACAGCAAAGAGTTGCACTTGCTAGAGCTTTGGTTTTTCAACCAAGATTAGTGTTAATGGATGAGCCTCTTGGAGCTCTTGACAAAAATTTAAGAGAACAAATGCAATATGAAATAAAACATATTCATGAAAGAATTGGGATTACAGTTGTATATGTAACTCATGATCAAAGCGAAGCTTTAACTATGTCTAACAGGATTGCAGTATTTGATGATGGTGTTGTTCAACAGCTTTCAACTCCAGATATTTTATATGAACAGCCAGAAAATTCTTTTGTTGCAGAATTCATTGGAGAAAATAATACCTTAATCGGTACATTAAAAAAAGAAGACGGTGAATATTGTGAAGTAGACCTTGATGGAGGAGGTGCTGTAAAAGCATTAAAAATTAATGTAGGTTCAATTGGCGATAAAACTAAGTTATCGATAAGACCAGAAAGAGTTGTAATTGATTCAAAAGATAGTTCAGATAATATTTTTGAAGGATTGGTTAAAGAATTAATTTATTTAGGTGATCATGTTCGTGCAAGATTGCATGTTTGCGGTGATGAAAATTTTATTGTAAAAATCCCTAATGAAGGCAATGTATCTATTAAAGAAAATTCTAAAATTAATGTAAGTTGGAATCCAAAAGATATAAGAGCCTTAGATTACTCATAAATAATTCATAATTTTTATTTTTTCCCAGTTTTGCTTAGTATTTTAGCCTTTTTTTTAAAGTATAGTCATGTTATGACATCGAGCATAT
>CACEPG010000008.1 GCA_902561355.1 uncultured Alphaproteobacteria bacterium | reverse complement strand
ATTTGTCATAACTAAATATACTTGAAGATTTAGATAGATTGTTAATATTAAAATTATTTATTATTTCATTTAATGATATGATCTCATTACCTTTTGGGTTGTGTGACCAACCAAGTAAGATCAAATTATTAATTATTGAATCTTTTAAATACCCTTTTTTTCTAAGTTCTAAAATATTTACTGACCCATGTCTTTTTGAAAGTTTGGAACCGTCCTCACCATTAATTAGGGGTAAATGTGCGTATTTAGGAATTTCCCAATTCATAAATTTATAAATGAAATTTTGTCTAAAACAATTATTAAAGTGATCATTTCCTCTAACGATATAATTAACACCTAAATCATAATCATCAACAACTACAGAAAGCATATAAGTAGGTGTTCCATCTTTTCTGACTAAAATGTAGTCATCAATCTCGTTGTTATCTAAGGATACTTTTCCTTGAATAGTATCTTCAGTATTGATTGTTCCTAGTTCTGGTATTTTTATCCTAATTACGAAATCAGTTTTTAGTAATTGAACATTTTTATCATCTTTACAAGTTGTACAAATTTTTTTAGTTTTAATTTTATTATTTTTAATTAATTCTCGTTTTTGCTCTAATTTTTCTAAAGAACAATTACATTTATAAGCATAATTATTCTTTAATAAAATATTAGCTATCTCAATATGTCTCTTAATTCTTTTTGATTGAATTTGAATTTCAGGTTCCCATTTAAGACCTAGCCATTTTAAACCTTCTATAATATTAGCTTTGTATTCTTCTTTTGACCTTAATTTGTCAGTATCTTCTATTCTTAAATAAAATTTAGAGCTTTTATTTTGAGAAGTTAAAATATAATTTATTAATGCTGTTCTAGCACTGCCTAGATGCAAATTGCCTGTAGGGGAGGGGGCGAATCTTGTTATATAATTTGTCATCTTGAATTTAGATGACTATATTAATTATATTTTCTTATAATTCCAGATAAAGTACCTTGAATTTGAATTTCTCCAATCTTATATTCTTTTGTTTGATAAGATTTGTTAGCAGGTATTAAGTAAACCTTGTTTTGATTAACTTTTATTTTTTTTAAAGTAACTTCATTTTCTAAGGTAAGAACTGCTGCTATTTTGCCATTTTCGATGTTATTTGTTTTTTTAATTACTGCTATATCTCCATCAAATATACCTTCATCAATCATTGATAGGCCTTTTACTTTTAGTCCAAAGTATTTAAAATTTTTAGAAACAAGACTGTTTGGAACTGTAATAAATTGATCAGAATTTTCAATGGCTTCTATAGCTTCACCTGCAGCAATTGAACCAATTAGAGGAATATTTATAAAGTTGAAATCATTATCAGTTTGGTTTTTAAAATTTGGAAGATCTTTAGTTATCTCCATAGCTCTTGCTTTATGCTTTAATCTTTTAATATAACCTCGTTGTTCTAAGCTAGTTATTAATCGATGAATGCCTGATTTTGATTTTAGATTTACTGCTTCTTTCATTTCTTCAAATGAAGGGCATATTTCATTGCTGGAAATATAACTTTTCAAGAACTCAAATAATTCTTTTTGTTTTTTTGTAAGCATATATATGTTCTATATATGTTCTTTTAGTACTTTACAATAAAAAAATAATCTATATTTATCAATTAGTTAAATATTTGATTTTCCACCTGTTTTTTTTATTAATTTTATATTTTGAATTTCTAATTTTTTATTTAAATATTTACACATATCATAAATTGTTAAGCAGCTTATAGAAACAGCTGTTAAAGCTTCCATTTCTACGCCAGTATTTGAATTTGTTTTAACAGTGCATTCTACTATTAATAAACAATTTTTAATGTTCTTTTTTATATCTATGTTTATGTGATTGATCGGAATGTTATGACATAGTGGTATTAATTTAGATGTTTCTTTTGCTCCCAAAATCCCAGCTATAATAGCAGTTTTTTCTATATTTCCTTTTTTAGTTTTAAAAGATTGAATTTCTTTGAAGGAATTAGTGTCAAATTTTACCTCGCCTTTAGCTGTAGCTGTTCTTTCAGTAATTTTTTTTTTAGATACATCAACTATGTAGGGATTTTCCTTTTTATTAAAATGATTCATTTAAAAGAAGCTCCTTAATTTTTTTTTCTTTATTTGCTGATTTTAACAAACTTTCACCAATTAGAAAATTATAAATACCTGATTTATTAAATTTTATTATGTCTTTTGATTTTTGTATTCCACTTTCCGCAATAACAGTAAAATCATTTACAATATTTTTGTTTAAATAAATGCTATTATTTAAATCTACATTCAAATTTTTGAGATTTCTATTATTAATTCCAATAATAGGGTAATTTATTTTTATTGCTCTATTTAATTCCTCTTCATTATGTACCTCTATAATACAATCTAAATTAAATTCATTAGCAATTTGAATAAATTTTTTTACTTCAATATCTGATAGTATTGACAAAATTAATAAAATACAATCTGCTTGATATATTTTGCTTTCTAGTATTTGATATTCATCAATTATAAAATCCTTTCTAAGTATAGGTAAATTAGACTTTTTCTTAACAAGTGAAATATGATCAACATCCCCTAAGAAGAATTTTTTTTCTGTTAATATAGATAATGCTCCAATACCTGATTTTTCATAAATTACTGCTAAATCTTCAGGAATATAGTCTTTGATTATTTCGCCTGCACTTGGGCTTTGTTTTTTTATTTCACCTATAATGAAATTTTTTTTGTTTAATTGAGAATTAATTAATTTTTTTTTGAATTCTGTTTTTTTTAAATTTGTAGAAATTAATTTTTCCAGAGTTTTGTATGAACATCTTTTTTTTGTTTCTTCTAATTCTTTTATTTTGTTATTATAAATTTTTTGAAGAATATTATTCATTGCTTACAAATGAATCTACAAATTTTTTTGTAATTCCATCATTTATTGTTTTTCTAGCTATTAAAAAACCATCATTAAAATTTTCTACTTTACCAGATAAGTATATTGCTACACCTGCATTAATTTCTACAATATTTTGAAAAGATTTGTATTCTCCATTAATCATTTTTTTAAAACAGTTAGCATTATATTCTGGATCACCACCTTTAATCTCATTAATATTAATTAATTCATATCCAAAATCATTGGGATTAAATATATATTCTTTAACTTGATTATTTTTAAGTTCATTTATGAGTGTTTTTTCAGATAAACTTATTTCATCTAAACCATCCAAACCATGAGCAACTACCGCTCTTTCTGAGCCCAATTCTTTTAAGCAATTACAATGCAAGTTAACAAGCTCTTTAGAATAAACTCCAAGAAGTTGTTTTTTTGTGTTTGCTGGGTTTGTGAGAGGTCCAAGTAAATTAAAAATTGTTCTTGTACCCAATTTTTTTCTGACGTTTGCAACATTTTTCATTGCGTTATGGTGATTTTGAGCAAATAAAAAACAAAAGTTATTATCATTTAAAGATTTTTCTAATTCATTTACATCACTTGAAATGTTGTATCCTATACTTTCAAGCATATCAGCTGAACCTGATTTTGAACTTACGGACCTATTCCCATGTTTAGCAATTTTTACTCCAGCACTTGCAGCAACTATAGCTGCGCTAGTTGATATATTTAGTGTATTTTTCATGTCGCCACCTGTGCCGCAAGTATCAATTGTGTTTTCAGGAGAATTAATTTTAATTGATTTCTCTTTCATTACTTTCGCTGCACCAATAATTTCATCAATTTTTTCACCTTTTAATTTTAAACCAATTAGTATTGCAGTAATTTTAATATCATCTAATTCACCACTCATAATTTTATTAAATAGGAAAGTACTATTTTCAATAGTAAGATCTTCACCATTAAAAATTTGATTTATAATTAAGTTTTGATCCATTAATTAATTAATTAATTCTAAAAAGTTTTTTAATATAGTTTTACCTACATCTGTTCCAATACTTTCTGGGTGAAATTGTAAACCAAATATTGGTAATTTTTTATGAGCTACACCCATTATAATTTTATTTTTTGTTTCAGCAGTAATTAAAATGTCAGTAGAAAGTGTTTTTTTATCCGCTATTAAAGAATGATATCTTGTTGCTTCAAATTTTTTTTCAACATTTTTAAAAATTGAATGGTCAAAATGATAAATATTGTCAATTTTTCCATGCATTATTTCATTGCATTTTATTATTTTGCTTCCAAATGCTTGACATATTGTTTGATGGCCTAGGCAAATTCCAAGTATAGGAAATTTATCTTTTAAATTAGAAACTAGACTCAAACTTATTCCAGCTTCATTAGGAGTACAAGGTCCTGGTGATAATACAATAGCTTTCGGTTTTAAATTAACTATTTTTTTAATTGATATTTTGTCATTTCTAAAAACTTTTACTTCTATACCTAGTTCTAATAAATAATGTTTAACATTGAAAGTAAAACTATCATAATTATCAATAAGCAATATCATAAATTATATTTATAAGAATCTTTTGCAGCTGCCATTAATGCACCTGCTTTATTTAATATTTCATTATGTTCATTTTTTGGCTTAGAGTCATAAACTATCCCAGCACCTGCTTGAATATATAATTTATTTTTTTTAACTAAGCCAGTTCTTAAACTTATACATGTATCCATATCGCCATTAGAATCAAAATAACCCATACAACCTGCATAAAAACTTCTATTTAAATTTTCTAGCTCTTCTATAATTTCCATAGCCCTTATTTTTGGAGCACCTGAAACTGTACCTGCAGGAAAACCAGCAATTAAAGCATCAAGTGAGTCTAATTTACTATCAATTGTGCCTACAACATTAGATACTATATGCATAACGTGAGAATAGTATTCAATAATCATTTTTTCTGTAACTTTTACTGAAGCCTTTTTTGAAACTCTACCAACATCATTTCGTCCAAGATCAAGTAACATCAAATGCTCTGCAAGTTCTTTTTTATCACTTAATAAATCTTTAGATAAAAAAATATCTTCATTAATATTTTTTCCTCTTCTTCTTGTTCCAGCTATTGGTCTTATTGTTACTTTATTTTTACGTAATTGAACCATCAACTCAGGACTTGATGCTACTAAACCAATTTTATCAAAATTAAGATTTACTAGATAAGGTGAAGGATTTAAACGTCTTAATGATCTATACAAATTAACAGCTTTCAAGTTATATTTAGTTTCAAATCTCTGCGACGTTACAACTTGAAAAACATCACCATTTTTTATGTAATTTTTAGCTTTTTTAACAACTTTGTAAAATTCTTCTTTTTTAAAATTTGATTTGAATTTTAGTTTTGATTTATTTTTTTTATTAATTGAAGATTTTAAAATGCTTTTTTCTAATTTTTTAATTGTTTTAGAAAGTAAAGATGTGCTATCTTTAAATGCTTTTTCAGCAGATACTGTTTTACAAGGATAGGAAACAGACATTAATGATATATCATCTTTAATATTATCAAAAACAGCAACAATTTTTGGTCTTATCAAAATCGCATCTGGGATTTTAATATTATCTTTGTTTTTCAATTTTATATTTTCCATATATTGTATCATAGGATAACCTAAATAACCTACCAAAGTTGGGTAAGGAGCCTCTTGGAGAGTTTTTTTAAATTTTGATACATTAACTAACTCTTTCAGGCTTTTAAGAGGATCATTATTAAATTTATAATTATAATTAATACCTGAATATCTTATCTTTGCCTCACCTTTTTCTACACTCCAAATTAAATCGGGATCACATCCTAAAAGAGAGTATCTGCCTCTTTTACTTCCACCTTCAACAGACTCTAGTAAGAATGAATATTTTTGATTTTTGCTGATTTTCAACAATGAAGAAATTGGGGTTTCAACATCTGCAACTAAATTTTTATTTATTAGTTGTGGTAAATTATTATTATATCCTTTTATAAACTTTTGTTTAAAATCATTCATTAATATTGTGCTAATAATGCATTGAGTAAGCTTTCATTTGTAGATATATTTTTTGTTTTTATAATTTCATTTCCAAATGCATTTTTTAATTGGTTGTTAAGTAAGATAGTTTGAGAATTATTTTGTTGATCTTTAGGTATAATGATTTCATTAACCATTGCAAAATTTGCTTCATCATTAGAAAAAGAAACTATTATTTCACCAAGATTAGCATTAAATAAGTTATTAATTAAATTTTTTGAAAGTTCATTATTGTTCTTTTCTAATTCAATAGATTGAATTTTATTTTTAACCTGCTTAGAAATTGATTCTAAAGAAATATTTTTGTCATCATCATCAATAATACCTTTAATTGATTCTATTTTTTTGAATTTAATATAATCTTTGGATACTATATCGAAAACTTCTTCGATTTTTAATGGTTTTGAAGTATAAACATTTTCAACATTTAAAATAAAAGATTTATCTTGATCAATATCTATTAAATCACTAACAAAATCTTTGTTCATAATAAAGGATTGTCTAATTATTTCATTTTTTGTAAAATCATTTGAAGTATTATTTATCTTGTTGTCTATCTTAGATAATTTATTTATTTTTAATGAATTAGAGTTTGAGATTTCGTTTAAAGAAAAACCATTTAAAATTTCTTGAGAAATTTTATTTTTTAGTTCTGTGTAAAAATTATTTAGTTCAATATTTAAAAGAGTATTAGATATTTCTACTTTAGAATCCTCAAAACTTCTTTGAATCTCAGGTTTTATGTTATTAATTATTATTATGTGTTTTGCCAAAGGTGTTTCTACAACATCTGAAATTTCATCTTTATTAAGTTTAAAAATAGATGATGACAGATCTTCTAAAACTTCATTTTTAGATAATTCTTTAAAATTACTGTAAATAATTTTATTTTTATTTGCATAATCAATTATTTCTTTAGTCTGCAAACCTTTTGTATTATTTTTAAAATTTAAAGCATCATTTTTATTTTTAAAATTAAATTGAGTAAAATCTCTTTTTTCATTTTCAATAAATAATTTTTTATTATTGCTATAGTAATTTTTTATTTCTTGATCATTTGGCCTGAATTGTTCTTCAAAATTACTTTTATCAATCAGAATATATGAAACATCTCGCATTTCATTACTCATATAATTATCAATATTTTTGTTATAAAAATCTTCAATTTCTTTTTTATTTTCTAAATTCAAACTTTCCAATTTATAATCAATTAATTTAAAATTTATTAGATCTATTTTTCTAATATGATTATTGTAATAATTAATTTTTTGGTTAATTTTATTTGGATAACTAGTTTCAAAAAAAAGATTATCAAAAATTCTAGATCTTGTTTCATAATCAATAATATTTACTAAGTCTTCAATTTTTAAATTTTGATTTTTTAAAAAATTATTTAATGCTTGATTATTTAATTGATTATTTTTATCATAAATACTCGGTATTCTTTCTTTTGTTTTTTGTGCAACAACAGATTCATCAATAACAAAACTTTTATTTTCAAATTCATTTTCAAATACTGCATTATTAATTAAATTTTGAAGAGCAATAGTGTGTATTTGAAATTTTTGTATTTCTTCTCCTGTCAATTTTTTACCTAGAATCTGGGTATATTGGTTAACATTTAGTTGCATGACCCTATTAAATTTTGATGTTGAGATAGAAGTACCTGAAACTGAGGCTATTATGTTATCAGAATTAAATAAATTTGAGTATCTAGAACCTCCTCTGAAAAAGAATAAACTTATACCAAACAAAATTGCCAAAACGAGTGCTATTTTTGATTTACCTAATGCTCTAAACATAATTTTTGTTGCTTCTATAATATTAGTTTCTATAAGGGAAAATAATTATGATAAATTTATCTGAATTTTCTATATTTTTTATCGCAAATTGGAAATTAAATGGAAATTTAAGCTTTATCAAGGAATATACTCAATTACTTAAAGTTAATTCTTCTAATGGTAATTGCGTTGTTATCTGTCCCACAGCTATATATTTGAATAATTTTAAACAAAATGAAGGTAATTATTATTTAGGTGCTCAAGATATTTCAAAATATGAAACTGGCGCATTCACTGGCGAAATATCATCTAAAAGCTTAAATGAATTTGGAGTAAATTTTTGTATAGTAGGGCATTCTGAAAGAAGACAATATTTTAATGAAAAAAATGAAGATGTTAAAGAAAAAGCAACTAAATTATTAGAAAATGAAATTATACCTATAATTTGTGTCGGAGAAACATTAGAAGAAAAAAAAAATAACTCTACTTTAGATGTGATTTCAAACCAAATTTTAAAAGGTATTCCATCTGAATCAAATGAACAAAATACAATTATAGCTTATGAACCTATTTGGGCTATAGGAACAGGTTTAACACCATCTATAGAAGAAATTGATATTATTCATCAATCAATAAGAAAAATAAATAATAAAATTAGCAATTATAAAATTATTTATGGTGGATCGGTTAATGCTAAAAACTCACATGACATAATAAGCTTATCTGATGTAGATGGAGCATTAATTGGCGGTGCTTCTCTAAAAATCGATGATTTTAATAAAATAATTGGTTGATTAATCCCTTGATTTATAATTCTTAATAAATATAAGACTTTTTCATGACTACTCTTATTGTTATTCAGTTAATATTGGCTATTTTGTTGGTAATCTTAGTTTTATTACAAGGTACTGATAATGAGGGCTTGGGTCTTGGAGGAGGCGGAGGTATTGGGGGCATGATGTCAGCCCGTGGATCTGCTAATTTGTTATCAAGATTAACAGCCTTAACAGCTACTTTATTTATGATTATGAGTGTAGTTTTGACAATAACAGCATCAGTTGGATCTGATAAAAATATATTAGAGTCTTTACCTTCTGTAAACTCAAGTATAGAAAACGATTCTGAGCCTGTAATACCTGAAAATAATTAACAATAATTAACTTGATATAAAACACTCATTTCTGTATCAGGGTATTCCGTAATGCATTATGTATTTATTACGGGAGGGGTAGCTTCTTCATTAGGCAAAGGTATAGCATCAGCTTCACTCGCATCATTATTGCAGCTCAGAAATTTTAAAGTTAGAATTAGAAAACTAGACCCTTATTTAAATGTAGATCCAGGAACCATGAGTCCTTATCAGCATGGTGAAGTTTTTGTTACGGATGATGGTGCAGAAACAGATTTAGATTTAGGGCATTATGAAAGATTTACAAATCAATCTGCAAAAAAAAGTGATAGTATTTCATCTGGAAAAATTTATTCAAATGTACTTACAAAAGAAAGAAAAGGTGATTATTTAGGTTCTACAATTCAAGTTATTCCACATGTAACCAATGAAATTAAGCTTTTTATAAATAGTGATCTAAATAATGAAGAAATTGTTATTTATGAAATTGGAGGAACTGTAGGAGATATAGAATCTCTTCCTTTTTTAGAAGCAATAAGACAAATTAGAAATGATCGTAGGATTTCATCTGCTTTAATACATATGACTTATGTGCCATATTTAAGTTCAGCTGGAGAATTAAAAACAAAACCAACACAGCATTCAGTAAAAGAACTTTTAAATGCCGGTATTCAGCCTGATATAATCATGTGTAGATGTGAAAAAAAAATTGATCAAGATTCTTTAGAAAAAATTTCACTATTTTGTAATGTAAAAAAAGAATCTGTAATTCCCGCTTTAAATGCTAATTCAATTTATGAGGTTCCGTCACTTTATTCTAAGGCTGGCTTAGATTCATCTTTACTAAAACATTTAGAATACAATGTTGAAAAATATCCTTTAAATTTAAAACCATGGAATAAAGTTTTAGAAAAAATTAATAAATCTAAATCTAAAGTAATTATTGGCGTTGTGGGGAAATATACAAATTTAAAAGATAGTTATAAATCATTAATTGAAGCACTTATTCATGGTGGCATAGCAAATGAAATTGAAGTAGAAATTAATTGGATCAATTCTGAAGAGTCAAAAAGCAATACAATTCAAAATGAATTAAAAAAAATTGATGGTTTATTAATCCCTGGTGGCTTTGGTTACAGAGGTGTTGAAGGAAAAATTCAAGCTATTCAATATGCGCGTGAAAACAACATTCCTTTTTTTGGCATTTGTCTTGGAATGCAGTTAGCGGTTATAGAAATTGCTAGAAATTTAATGAATCTTTCAGAAGCAAATTCAACAGAATTTAAAAGAACTAACACACCAATTGTTAGCTTAATGACTGAATGGATTAATAATGATAAAATAGAAAAAAGAAATCTTAATAGCAATAAAGGTGGAACTATGCGATTAGGAGCGTATAAAGCATTATTAAAGGAAGGTTCTAAAATTAATTCTATATATAAATCAAAAGAAATTATTGAAAGACATAGACATAGATATGAAGTTGATAGTTTTTTCACTAAAGGTTTTGAAAAACAAGGCTTTGAATTTACAGGAATGTCCCCAGATAATATTTTGCCTGAAGTTTTGGAAAGTAAAAATTTGAAATGGTTTATAGGTGTACAATTCCATCCTGAATTAAAATCAAGACCTCAACAACCACACCCTCTCTTTGTATCATTCATAAAAAATTGTAAAAAAAATGATTAAAATAAAAATTAATAATTTTCAAATATCAAACAATTTACCTTTATTTATTATAGCTGGACCTTGTGTAATAGAAAATGAATCACATTCACTTCAAATGGTAGAAAAAATATCAAAAATTTGTGAAGCGCAAAGAATAAATTTTGTATTTAAATCAAGTTTTGATAAAGCAAATAGATCAAGTTTGCTTAGTGAAAGAGGTATTAAAATAGATCAAGCTATAAAAATATTTAATAAAATAAGATCTGAATTTGGATGCCCTATATTGACTGATGTTCATAATGAGGAACAGTGTAAAATTTTATCTGAAGTTGAATCTATCAACATAATTCAAATCCCGGCTTTTTTATGTCGGCAGACTGATTTATTAATTGCTGCTGGAAAAACAAATAAAATAATCAATGTTAAAAAAGGTCAATTTTTATCACCTTATGATGTTCCAAATATTTATAAAAAAATTGAGAGTGTGAAAAATTCAAACATAATCATTACTGAGAGAGGTACTTCATTTGGTTACAATAATTTAATTAGTGATTTTCGATCATTGGATATTTTAAAAAAATATAACTATCCTATAGTTTTTGATGCTACACATTCAGTGCAAGAGCCAGGTGGGCTTGGTAATAAAAGCGGAGGTAAAAGAGAGTTTGTTTCAACATTAGCTAAGGCCGCAGTAGCTGTTGGTGTATCAGGTATATTTATTGAAACTCATCAAGATCCTGACAATGCTCCTAGTGACGGCCCTAATATGCTTGATATAAATAATTTGGAAAATTTAATTTCAAAACTTAAAGAATTTGATCAAATAGTAAAAAATTAAAATAAATATAGAACATGTCAAAAATAAAAAAAATTCTAGGAAGAGAAATTATAGACAGCAGAGGCAATCCAACAATAGAATGTGACATTTTATTAGAAGATAGTTCATTTGGTAGAGCATCAGTTCCAAGCGGTGCTTCAACGGGAAGACATGAGGCCTTAGAATTAAGAGATGGAGATTTAAAGAGATATTTTGGTAAAGGTGTCAAAAAAGCTGTTAAAAATATTAATAAATTAATTAGTGATAATGTAATAAATAAAGAATTTGATAATTATAGAGCATTTGATGATCATATATTATCTTTAGATGGAACGGAAAATAAATCTAGAATTGGAGCAAATGCGACTCTTGCCGCAAGTCTAGCTTTTGCTAAAAGTTTATCCAATCAAGCATCCCAATATTTTTTTTCGTATATTGCAGAAAGTAATGAATTTATTTTACCAGTACCTATGATGAATATTATAAATGGTGGAGCACATGCTGATAATGACGTTGATATTCAAGAATTTATGATTGCACCTGCAGGAGCTCCAAATTTTTCTGAAGCACTAAGGTATGGAGTTGAAGTTTTTCATTCATTAAAATCTATTTTAAAATCAAAGAACTTAAATACAAACGTAGGAGATGAAGGAGGCTTTGCACCAAATATTAAAAGTTCCTCTGAAGTAATTGATATAATTTTAAGTGCTATAGATAAAACTGGTTTAAAAATTAATAGTGATATTATTTTATCATTAGATGTAGCATCTACAGAGTTTTATAAAAACAAAAAATATGAATTGAGAGGCGAAGGTATAAGTTTATCTTCAGATGAAATGGTCAATTATTTAGAAAATTTATCAATCAATTATCCAATTTATTCTATTGAGGATGGAATGTCAGAGGATGATTGGGAAGGATGGGTAAAATTAACTGAAAAAATTGGCGATAAGATACAGCTTGTTGGTGATGATCTTTTTGTAACAAATATTAAAAGATTAAAAACTGGAATAGAAAAAAAGGCTGCGAATGCAATTTTAGTAAAATTAAACCAAATAGGTACTTTATCTGAGACAATTGATACTATAAAATTAGCGAAAGATCATAATTATTCATCAATTATATCTCATAGATCTGGAGAAACTGAAGACACAACAATATCAGATTTATCAGTTGCTGTTTCATCTGGTCAAATCAAAACAGGTTCTTTATCAAGAACAGATAGAACTGCAAAATATAATCAATTATTAAGAATTGAAGAAATACTTGGTGAAAATGCTAAATTTGCTGGTTTTAAAATAATAAAAGATTGACATTGTCGATTATATTTTGGTTATAAGTTACAAATTATTATGAATAAGTCTGTTGTATTAAAAAATAAATTTTATTTATTTATTTCTTTTTTGTTCACCTTTTTTTTATTTGTTTATTTATTATATTTTTTAATCAATGGACAAAGAGGACTAATTAAATATTTTCAATTAAAAAATCAAAATATTATTTTTTCAAATACAATTTCAGATCTAGAAACAGAAAATAAATATTATTTAGACAGAACTAAAAGACTACAACCAAATACTATTGATTTAGATTATCTTGAAGAAAAATTAAGAAAAAATACAGGATTGCTTAAGGAAAATGAGCTGATAATACTTTTTGATTGATTAAATTACTTATTGACAAAATTTTACAAATTTTATATTAAAATTTACAAAAATTTACAAATGAAAAAACTTACTAAAAGCGACCATTTAAAAATTTATTCTTATATGCTTAAGATAAGAAGATTTGAGGAGAGATCTTCTCAGTTATATGGAATGGGACATATTGGTGGTTTCTGTCATCTTTATATTGGTCAAGAAGCTGTAGTTGTTGGTGTTTTAATGACTATAAAAAAAAATGATTCAGTTGTTACGACTTACAGAGATCATGGTCACATGATAGCAAGAGGCTTAGAGCCAAAAAAAATAATGTCAGAACTGACTGGAAGAGTTGATGGATATTCTTCTGGTAAAGGAGGATCAATGCATATGTTTTCTAAAAAAAATAATTTTTATGGAGGACATGGAATTGTCGGGGCGCAAGTTCCTATTGGAACCGGAATAGCTTTTACACACAAATATAATGGAGACAAAAATATATGTCGAACATATATTGGTGATGGTGCAATGAACAATGGTCAGGTTTTTGAAGCTTTCAATTTAGCTGCTCTTTGGAATTTACCTGTATTATATATTATAGAAAACAATAAATATGGAATGGGTACTGCAGTTGATAGAGCTGCTGCTGGATCTGATCTTTACAAACGTGGAGAAGCTTTTGGTATTAAAGGAGAAATTGTAAATGGAATGAATGTATATTCTGTAATTAAGGCAGCTGAAAAGGCAGGTGAATACGTAAGATCTGGAAAAGGTCCTTATATCTTAGAAGTTCAAACTTATCGATATAGAGGACACTCAATGTCTGACCCTGCAAAATATAGAACGAAGACTGAACTTGAGCAATATAAAAGTTCAGATCCTATTGCAATAGTTAAAGAAGAAATAATTAAAAAGAAAGTTGCTTCTAAAAATGAATTGGAAAAATTAGACAAGGAAATAATTGAAGAAATAAAATCGGCCGCTAATTTTGCCTTAGAAAGCCAATTCCCTAACAAAGAAGAATTATATACAGATGTTTATTTGTAATGAATATTGAAATTTTAATGCCTGCTTTATCGCCTACTATGACTGAGGGCAATTTGACTAAATGGTTTGTTAGTGAAGGTCAAAAAGTAAAGCCTGGTGATGTTATAGCTGAAATAGAAACCGACAAGGCCACTATGGAAGTTGAAGCAGTTGATGAGGGTTTTATAAAGAAGTTATTTTATAAAGAGGGTGATAATAATATTCCTGTTAATAAGCCAATAGCTCTTATTTCTGATCAGATTGGAGAAAAGATTAAAGAAAAAAATAAAACTATTATTGGAACCAAATCTAAAGATAAAAAGGAATTAGAACAAACTGAAGTGAGTGAGAAAGAAAATTCTAAATTAGGACAAGACCAAATTACTATGCGTCAAGCAATAAGAGATACTATTGCTGAAGAGATGAGAAAAGATAGGAAAGTATTTATTCTAGGTGAAGAAGTTGCAGAATATCAAGGAGCGTATAAAGTTACACAAGGATTATTAGAAGAGTTTGGTGAAAAAAGAGTGATTGATACACCTATATCAGAACAGGGATTTACTGGATTAGCGGTTGGAGCTGCTTTCAAAGGATTAATTCCAATTGTTGAATTTATGACATTTAATTTTTCAATGCAGGCAATAGATCAAATTATTAATTCAGCAGCAAAAACTTTATATATGTCTGGAGGGCAAATTAATTGTCCGATAGTTTTCAGAGGTCCTAATGGTGCAGCAGCTCAAGTAGCAGCACAGCATAGCCAAGATTTTTCATCTTGGTATTCCCATGTACCTGGTCTCAAAGTTGTTGCACCGTCAACTTCTTTAAATGCTAAGGGACTCTTAAGATCTGCTATAAGAGATCCTAATCCTGTTATATTTCTTGAAAATGAAATTCTTTACGGTTTAAAAGGAGAAAATTCTTCAGAAGATTTTACAATTCCTTTTGGTAAGGCAAATATTGCAAAAGAAGGATCAGACACCACAATAGTTACTTATTCTATTATGTTACACAAATCATTACAAGCGGCAGAAATTTTAAAAAATGAATATAATCTAAATGTTGAAGTAATAGATCTTCAGAGTTTAAGACCTTTAGATTCTGAAACAATAGTTAATTCAGTTAAAAAAACTAATAGAATTGTAACAGTTGAAGAGTCTTGGCCTTTCGCAAGTGTAGGCTCAGAAGTTGTAAATATAGTTCAAAAAGAAGCTTTTGATTATTTGGATGCACCAATCATAAAAGTTAATAGTGCAGATGTTCCTATGCCGTATTCTAGTGAATTAGAAAAATTATATCTTCCACAGATAGATGACATTGTAAATGCTGTAAAAGAAGTTAATTATATATAACTAATGACTTCAAAAATATTAATGCCTGCATTATCTCCTACTATGACTGAAGGTATCATTAATAAATGGCTAGTAAAGGTTGGTGATACAGTTAAAGCAGGTGATATAATTGCTGAAATTGAAACTGACAAGGCCACTATGGAGGTTGAAGCAGTAGATGAAGGAAAGATTACCCATCTTTTAAAAGTTAATGATGCAAAAAAAATACCAGTTAACAGTGTCATTGCAATTATTGATGGAGATAAAGATGAAAATATTGAAGATCAAAGAGTTAGAACTGAACAAATTCATAATATTGACTCAGATACATTAGAGAAAAAAAGCATTAAGGAAAAAGTAATTCAAAATGAATTAAATGCAATAGTATCAAAAAAAAATGACAAAAGGGTAATGGCGACTCCTTTAGTAAAAAATATTGCAAAAAATAAAAATATTGATCTTAATCAATACAAAGGGACAGGTCCTAATGGAAGAATAATAAAAAAAGATATTGATGATAAGAATTTTAATAAAGTTTCAGAAAGCTTTGAAAGAGATGGAAAAGTAATTGCACCTAATACAATGCGTAAAGTTATTGCTCAACGTACTTTGGAAGCAAAACAACAAATTCCTCATTATTATTTAGCAATTGAATCAAATGTTGATAAACTTATTTCTTTAAGAAAAAAAATAAATTCTTTCAGTGATGTAAAAATATCTTTTAATGACCTGATAGTAAAAGCAATAGCTATAGCTGTTGAAAAAAATCCAGAAACAAATGCTTCTTGGAATAATGAAAAAATTATCAAATACGAAACTATTGATGTTTCAGTTGCTATAGCTTTAGAAGATGGTTTAATCACTCCAATAGTTAAAAAAGCTAACTCTAAGGATCTAAAAAAAATTTCTAAAGAAATAAAAAATCTTTCAGAATTAGCAAAAAACAATAAACTTAAAAAAGAGCAGTATGAGGGAGGTTCAATCACAGTATCTAATTTGGGAATGTTTGGAATCACTGAATTTTCCGCAATAATTAATTCTCCGCAATCTTCAATTCTAGCTATTGGCTCAATAATAGAAAAACCTATAGTGCAAGAAAAAAATGTAATCATCGGACACACATTAAAATCTACTTTATCTGCCGACCATAGAGTTTTAGATGGTGCAGTTGCTGCAAAGCTATTAAAAGATTTTAACGATATAATTGAAAATCCTTTTGAAATATGGCTCAAAAGTAATGATATGGAAGTTATTTAATTTATGAATTTAGTTAGGCATCCAGAAAAAATTAAAAAACCATCAAATAAAATACCAAAGAAACCTACATGGATAAGAGTCAAAGCACCTACTTCAAAATTTTTTCAATCTACACAAAAAATATTAAAGGAAAAAAAAATAATCACAGTTTGTGAAGAAGCTGCATGCCCTAATATTTCTGAATGCTGGCAAAAAAAACATGCTACTTTTATGATTCTTGGAGATATATGTACTAGAGCTTGTGCATTTTGTAATATTAAAACTGGCAGACCTGGACAAGTAGATGAGAAAGAGCCCTATAGAATAGCTGAAGCTGTTCATGAATTAAAACTAGAACATGTGGTCGTAACTAGTGTTGATAGAGATGATTTAACTGATGGAGGAGCTGAACATTTTATTAATGTTATAAAATCCATAAGGAAACTTAATCAAAATTGTACAATTGAAATTTTAACTCCTGATTTTAACAAAAAAAAATCAGCTTTAGCAATACTTTCAAAAAATTTACCTGATGTTTTTAATCATAATCTTGAAACAGTTCCAAGACTTTATCCTAAAATAAGACCAGGTTCACGCTATTATGTAAGTTTAAATTTATTAGATAATATAAAAAAGAAAAATCCAAAAATCTTTACTAAATCAGGAATAATGGTTGGTTTAGGAGAAAATAAAGAAGAAATTTATCAAGTAATGGATGATTTAAGAGCTGCGGATGTTGATTTTATTACTATTGGACAATATTTACCGCCCACTCCTAAGCATGCAAAACTAGAAAAATTTATTACCCCAAAAGAATTTGAAGAGTATAAACAAATGGCTGTTGCAAAAGGGTTTTTAATGGTTTCATCATCCCCTCTCACAAGATCAAGTTACCATGCTTCAGAAGATTTTAGAGTGATGCAGCAAAATAGAGTCGCTAAAACCATTTAATGAAAAATTCAAAAAGAGAAGAAATAGTTTATCATTCTGCCAAAAAGCTTTTTAATATTGTGCTAGATATAGAGAGTTATCCTGAATACATTCCTTGGTGCACCAAAATGGTTGTAAATGAAAAAAAAAATAATGAAATTTATGCTGATATGTTTGTAAAATATAAATTTATTTTAAAACAAAAATTTGGATCTCATGTAAAATTTAATGAAAATCAATTAACAATTCAAACTACTTATATAGAAGGACCACTTAAAGATTTAAAAACTAATTGGAGATTTGAGGAAATTAATAAGAATAGTTCTAAAATTATTTTTGAAGTAAATTTTGAATTTAAAAATTATATTCATCAAAAGCTTGCTGAAACTTTTTACCCTTTAATAGAAAATAAAATGATCGACTCATTTAAAAAGAGAGCAAATATTCTTTTAGATTGATTTATCTAAAAAATTAAAAATAAAATTAACACAACTCTTTTGTATATTTATCCTTGTTCCTTTAAATTTTTTTTTAAAGATTCTTTTTTTTCCATAGATAATTATTCCAATATATACCAGACCAAGAGGTTTGTTTTTTGTGCCACCACTTGGCCCTGCTATGCCAGTTGTTGATATACAAATATTACTTTTGTATTTAGAATATAATCCATTCACCATTTCTGTTGCAATTTCTTTACTAACAGCACCATATTTTTTTAGTGTTGTTTTTTTGACTTTAAGGTCTTTAACCTTTAATTGATTTGAATAGGTAACATGACCACCTAGATATATTTTTGAAGAATTACTATTTTTAGTAATGCTGTAAGCTAATAACCCCCCAGTACACGACTCTGCAGTTGAAATACTAATATGTTCTTTAATTAATTTATTAAGTATTTTTTTATATAAAAGCATTTATGACTATTAATGTTAATACTGTATATAGCCCTGCAATAATATCATCAAGCATTACACCATATCCATTCTTAACCTTTCTATCAAAATAACTTGCTGGGAATATTTTAGATATATCAAATATTCTGAAAATAACAAAAATTAATATACACGTTATAAAATCATTATAAATTTTTATTAAGTCATAAAATAAAAATATGAAAAAAACACCGAGTAATTCGTCTATCACTATATGTTGTGAATCTTCAGAATCAGTAAAAGAAGAAAAATAATTAATCAGAGAGTTTGAAAGAAAAAACAAAATAATAAAAATAATTACTAACATTATTAGAGAAATCGATAGAATATTAAAAAGAAAATGCATTATAAATAAAGCAGCCAAACTACCCCAAGTGCCTGGTACTATTTTGATATATCCAATAAAAAATATTGAAACAAAAAGGTTAGTAAGGTTTTTCATTTGTAATTTGTACTATTGACTCTGCCGCAATTCCTAGTCCATCTCCTATAAAGCCTAATTTTTCATTTGAAGTAGCTTTTATTGATATGATTGTTTTTGGTATATTTAAAACTTTAGAAATATTTTTAATCATTTTACTTCTATATTTAGAAATATTTGGTTTTTCACATATAAAATTTATATCTAAATTTACTATCCAAAAATTATGTTCAATTAATTTTTTTTTAGCAAAATTTAAAAAAAATCTAGAATTTTTATTTTTCCATTGAGGATCTTTATTTGAGAAATAAAAACCTATATCGTTCATTGATAATGCCCCAAAAATACTATCACAAATTGCGTGAAAACCTACATCAGCATCAGAATGACCAATTAGTTTATAATAATGAATATCAGTTCCACAAAGTTTTAAATTTTTTTTAGAACTTAAATCAAATCTATGAATATCATATCCAATACCATGTCTAAAAATAGTTTTTGTTAAAGATTTAAATAAATTTATATCATCTTTAAATGTTATTTTTAAATTTTTCTTTTCACCTTTGATAAATTTAATATTATTGTTATCTAATAAACTTGCATCATCTTTAAGCAAATAAGTATTACTTTTTAAATGAGCTTTATAAATAAGATTAAATTTAAATCCTTGAGGTGTTTGGATAAGTTTAATGTTTGAGTTTATTTCTTTATTGTTCTTCATTATTTTTCTATCATTATTATAAACATATGGAATTGCAGTTTGATTTTTTGATAATGAATTAATAATTTTTTCAACTAATTTATTTGAACATAAAGGCCTTGCTGAATCATGAATCAAGACATTTGTTGGTTGATATTTTTTTAATTTTTTTAGAGCTTCTCTTGAAGAAATTTGTCTAGTTTTACCAGGTATAGAATATATAATTTTATGCTTAATATCCAAATAATTTATTTCTTCAAAAATTTTTTTTCTATATTTAATATTGCAAGCAATCACAATGATATCGAAAAAATCAGTATTTATATTCATTATAAAATGTTCAATAAGATTATATTTATTAAATCTTATGAATTGTTTTGGTATTTTATCTCCAAATCTGCTTCCAACTCCTCCAGCGAGGATAACAAGTGCATTTTTCATCTTTTTCATTTATATTATAAATAATTATTATTGCATTATATAATAACCTATTAAATTTTTTTTAAAAGTGATCAACTTATCAAATATACTCAAGCAGATTCATTTAACGAAGTTTTCATTTTATTTGTTAATTTTCTTAATTTTAACTAGTTTTGGAATAACATTTTATTTAATGCTTCCTGATAATAATTTAGTTAAAGATCCACAAAAGCTCCAATATTTTTTACTAGTTGATGTAATTTTTGTAATATTACTTCTTTCTATAATTATTAGACAATTGATTTTAATTATTATTTATAGAAAGAAAAATAATGATGAATCTAAACTTTATATAAAATTTGTTAATTTATTTGCCGCTATGGCACTTGGTCCTGCCATAGGTTTAGTTATCATAACATCATTATTTTTTAATTTAGAATTACGAACATGGTATGGAGGAGCTGTTAGAGAAGCTGTTGTAAATTCCAATATTGTAGCAAAAGATTATGAAAATGAAATTCAAGCTGAAATTATTGCTGATACTCAATTAATTATGAGGGAAATTCTCAAAGCTTCAAAAAATAATGAAGTCAATATTAATCTAATAAACCAAGCTTTAAATGAATTTATTAATTTAAGAACTATTTCAAACATTTATCTTTTTAATAAAAAAGGTGAAATTTATTTAAATTTTAAAGATAAAGAAAATATATTTTTTTTAAATCCTTCAGAAAATATATATCAAATACTAGATAAAAATAGTGTTTATATTTTTCAACTAAATAAGAACTCCATCTCAGCATATAAAAAAATTAATTTTCTTAATGATGTTTTTATGCAGGTCAATAGACAACTTAATACTAATATTTGGGATCACATAAGAGCAACTAAAGAGGCATACGAAATTTATACAAATAAAGAAGAAGCAAGTACAGGAATTCAAATTACTTATTCAATGATTTTTGTACTTTTTTCTATTTGTTTTATATTAATTGCAGTACTCATAGGTTTTAATTTAGCTAGAAGACTGTCTAAACCAATTTCAAATTTAATAGAGTCCGCAAATGAAATTTCTAAGGGTAACTTTAATGCTAAAGTTAGTGAGATTGATCAATTTGATGAAATTAAAATATTAATATCATCTTATAATAAAATGATTGGAGAAATAGAAAATAAACAAAATGAGTTAATTTCCAAAAGTTTTGAAGATGAAGAAAAGAGGTTATTTATAGAGGCTATTTTGAGTTTATTAACCATTGGTGTTATTTCTTTAGATAATAATTTTAATGTTATTTTTTTTAATAAAACTACTTCATTATTGTTTAAAAATACAAGAAATTTTCAGAAAGATTTAAATTTATCGGAAATAATACCTGAATGGAAAAAGATATTTGAAAAATTTAAAATATCAAATAAACTTTTAGAAAATTTTCAATTTGAATTCCCTATTAATAATGATCAAAGAAATTTTAATATTAGAATTATAAAAGAAATTCAAAATGAAGAAATAAACGGTTATGTAGTAGCTATTGATGATACTACTTCCTTTATTTTAGCAGAAAAACACGCAGCATGGTCTGATATAGCAAGAAAAATTGCACATGAAGTTAAAAACCCCTTAACACCAATTAAATTGTCAGCTGAAAGAATTGAAAAAAAATACTCTGATAATAATATTTCTAAAGATGATATTTCTGCTTTAACAAAAACTATTTCTAGACAAGTAGATGATATTGGTAAGTTAATTGATGAATTTTCTTCCTTTGCACGAATGCCTGAGCCAGAAATTAAATTAGATAATTTATCAAAATGTTTAGAAGAATCATATTCAGTTTATTTCAATACTCACAAAAATATTAAGTTTAATTTTTCAATGGAAAATAATAATATTTACTTTAAATTTGATAAATTTCAATTATCTCAATGTTTTAATAATTTAATTAAAAATGCTATAGAAGCTGTTGAAAAAATTCCAAATCCATCAATTACCATCAAGCTAAAAACAAATAAAGAAAACATTGCAATAGAAATAATTGATAATGGTGTTGGAATTAATCAAAATACAGTTACTAAAATATTTGAACCATACTATACTACAAAAAACAAAGGTACTGGTTTAGGTTTGTCAATTGTTAAAAAAATTATTGAGGATCATGGAGGAAAAATTACAATAGAAAAAAATAAAAATATGGCAGGTACTGTTTGTACAGTAATATTTGATAACATAAATATATAAAATATGCAGTTTATATGAATAAAATTTTAATAATAGACGATGAAAAAGATATATGTTTCTTAATTTCTGAAATTCTTAAAGATGAAAATTATTTAACATATAGCGCTGTAAATTCTGATGAAGCAATTAAAAAATTCAATGAACTAAACCCAGATTTAGTTATTTTAGATGTTTGGTTATCAAATAGTAAATATGATGGTATCGAATTATTGAAAGAATTTAAAAAAATTAAAAATAAAGTACCTATAATTATAATTAGTGGACATGGTACAGTTGACTTAGCTGTAAGTGCAATCAAAAATGGAGCCTATGATTTTTTAGAAAAACCTTTTAATAGTGATAAACTTTTAATCTTAACTAAAAGAGCAATTGAGAGCTCTATTCTAATTAATGAAAATACAGACCTTAAAAATATAGTAGCTTCAGAAATACCATTAATTGGTCAATCTGATTTTGTGTTAAAAACTAATAAAAAAATTAAAGAATTTTCAAATTCCAAATCAAGATTGTTTTTATTTGGAAATTTTGGTAGTGGAAAAAAATTAATTTCAAATTTAATTCATAGAAAATCTAAATTTAAAGATAAGTTGCCAGTTAGTGTAGATTTTAATCAGGTTTCAAATCAATATATTGAAAAACTTTTTAGCGAAGATATTAAAAATCTAAATGAAAATATATTTGTACGTGCAAATAATAACACTCTGATTCTTTTGAATATTGATTTACTTCCAATAAACTATCAAAAAAAATTATTATTTTTTATTGAAAACCCTGATTTTTTTAAAAATGTTAATATTGATTTAAATCAAAAAATTATAAGTATTAGTGAAAAAAATTTAAACTATGAAATAGAAAGGGGAAATTTTTTAAAAAGATTATATGAGAGAATTAGTATAGATTCAATATTTTGTCCTAATCTTTCAGACAGAAGGCAAGATATAAAGGAAATAGTAAATTTTTATATATCCTTTTTTACTAATCAAGCTGACAAACTTAATTTTTCAAAAGCAGCTATAAGAAAGCTTGAAATGTATGATTGGCCTGGAAATATTTCTCAATTAGTTAATTATGTTGAAAAAACTGTTATTCTTAACCAGGGACAGGATTCTTATAAAGAGCTAGATGTTGATGATTTGGCCTTGGAAATAGGAGAATATTCAAATGATAATTCTTTAAATAATAATTTAGATTTATCACTAAAAGAAGCAAGGACTGAATTTGAAAAAGAATATTTGTTATCGCAAATTAAGAGATTTAGTGGTAATATGTCTAAGATATCAGAATTTACTGGTATGGAAAGAACAGCTTTGTATCGAAAAATCAAATCTCTAAAGATATCTTTAAACTAAAATATATATAAATTATTAATGAAAACTATTATTTGTGGTTCGGGTGATGTTGGCTACAGTATTGCTGATAAACTTTCTAAAGAAAACTTTGAAGTAACAGTTGTAGATGAGGCATCAGATAAATTAAATAAAATATCTGAAAATCTAGATGTAAAGGTGGTTTCAGGATCTCCAAGTTTACCTTCAGTTTTACTAAATGCTGGAGCAAAAGATTGTGAGATTTTAATAGCGGTAACAAAAAGTGACGAAACAAATATGGTAGCATGTCAAATAGGTTATTCATTATTTGGAATACCAAAGAAAATTGCCAGAATAAGACAACAAGATTATTTAAAAGGAGAGTGGCAAAAACTCTATACAAAGAACAATTTACCAATTGATGCAATAATTTCACCTGAGCAAGAAGTTGCTAAAGCTTTACATAGACGAATAATTTCACCTGGCACAATAGATATGTTTGAACTATCTGAAAAAAAATTAAAGTTAGTTGGTTTTAAATGTGAAGAAAATTGTAATCATTTAGGATTAACTGTTAGGGAATTGTCAGCAAAATTTCCTAATTATTTAGCCAATATTTTATTTATATTTAGAGATGATAATAAATTTGTAGTAAATTCATCTACAAAAATTCAGTCTAATGATTTAGTTTTTATGGTTGTTGAAAAAGAAAATTTATCTGATGTTTTAATGGAATTTGGTCATAAAGAAATTCAAGCAAAAAAAATAGTAATAATAGGAGGGGGTAATATAGGTTTTTCATTAGCCGAATTACTTGAGAAATCAAATACAAATATATCTACTGATTTAATTGAAGCTGATAAATCAAGATCAGAATTCCTAGCATCAAATCTCCAAAAAGTTACAGTCACTAATGGAGATGGGCTTGATAACGAAATATTAGAAGAAGTTAATATTTCTGAAGCAGGATACTGTATAGCTGTAACTGAGGATGATGAAGTTAATGTTTTATCTTCTTTATTAGCAAAAAGAGCTGGAACAGATCAATGCATGGCAATAATTAATAACAGCTCTTATACTTCTTTACTTTCAAATATTGGTATAGATATAACTATTGATCCTAAAATTATTACTATTTCTAAAATTTTAGAAAAAGTAAGAGGTGGGAGAATTAGAAGTGACTATTCTATCGGTGATGGTTTTGGAGAAGTAATTGAAGCAGAAATTCAATTAGAATCACCAATCTGTAATAAAAATATAAATGAAATAGATTTACCTAAAGGAATTAGAATTGGTTCAATATTTCGTAATGAAAAGATAATAATTCCAAATAGTAAAACTATATTTCATGAGAATGATGATGTAGTTTTTTTTGCAGAAACCAAATGCATAAAAACTTTAGAAAAAATTTTATCTATTAACCATTAATATGCCAAGATTTGCTTTTATTAATAAAAAATATATTGATTTCAAACAAGCTAAAATTCATGTTGAAGATAGAGGTCTGCAGTTTGCTGATAGCGTTTATGAAGTAATTGTGATTCTTAATAATAATTTTATAGATTTAAAATTTCATTTACAAAGATTACGTTATTCTCTTAATCAATTAGACATTAAATTTAAATTTAATGATAATTTATTAAAAAAAATTTTTATCAATCTGATTAATAAAAATAAAACCACAAATGGTATTATTTATTTACAAGTTACAAGAGGGATTCAGTATAGAGAGCATAAATATAATAAAAACTTATCTCCAACTTTAATAATCTATACACGCAATAAAAAATTTAATTTACCAGGAAAGAATTTTGCCGGTGTTAATACTATAACATATGAAGATTTGAGATGGAAAAGAAGAGATATTAAAACTGTTAATTTATTACCTAATGTTATTGCAGCTAATAAAGCAAAAAAAATGAAAGCTTATGAAGCTATTTTGATTCAAAATGGAAAAGTAACTGAAGGCACATCTTCAAATATTTGGATTATTAAAAAAAACAATTTAATGACACACCCTGCTAACACTGATATCTTAAAAGGAGTAACTAGGACATCGCTTTTAAATATTATTAAAAAAACTTCACTTAATTTAATAGAGAAAAGTTTTACACATAAGCAGTTATTGAATGCAGATGAAGTATTTTTAACAAGTTCAGGAAGCTTTATAACACCAATAATAAAAATCGATAATAAGAAAATTAATAATGGCAAAATTGGAAATATTACTTTGAAACTTGCTGAAATGTATTCTAAGTCATGCATTAATGGATAATATAAAACAAGAAAATATTGAAGAAATTTGTTTTAAAGTAAGTAAAGATATTATTTTGCCAAAGTTTCAAAATCTTCAAGATGATGATATTAAATATAAGAATGGTGCTGATCTAGTAACCTCTGTTGATATAGAGGCAGAAAAAGAATTAAAAAAAAATCTTTTAAAAATAATACCTTCATCAAATTTTATTGGTGAAGAGGAATATGCCTTAAACGATAAAATCATCAATCACTATAATGAAGAAAACTATTGCTGGACTGTAGATCCGATTGATGGAACGAAAAATTTTGTTAATGGTAAAGACAGGTTTGCAATTATGATATCGCTTACATTTAAAGAAAAAATTTTATACTCTTGGATATATAAACCTTTAGAGAATACAATGTGTTATGCAATTTTTAACGAAGGAGCATTTATTAATAAAGACAGAATACACACTTGTAGTGTTCAAAGTTTAAAAGAAGCAAAAGGGTCAATTAGTACAAAATATTGGGAAAATCATGAATGGGAAAAATTAAAATTAATGAAAAATAACTTTGCTGAAGTAAGTTCTTATAAATGTATTGGTTATGAATATGTTGATATAGCAAGAGGAAAAAGAAATTTTGCTATTTTATCGAAGCTTTCACCTTGGGATCATATACCTGGAATTCTAATTGTGAGAGAGTCTGGGGGAGATGATTTAGATTTTAATCACAATCAATATAATTTTAATAAAAAAAATAAAAATTTAATCGTTGGAAATTCAAAAGAATTTAATTTAAAAATTTTAAATAAATTAGGAGTATAATTATGAATATAAAAAATGTCTCTTTTATTGGTTTAGGAGTAATGGGATATCCAATGGCAGGTCATCTTCACAAAAATGGATATAATGTTACAGTCTATAATCGTACTGAAGCAAAAGCTAAAAATTGGGTTAATGAATATGGTGGTCAAATGGGAAAAACACCAGCTGAAGCTTCTAAAGATGCTGAAGTAGTATTTATTTGTGTTGGCCGAGATGAAGACATAATTGAAGTTATGGAAAGTGATAAGGGTATACTTGTAAATGCAAAAGAAGGTATGATAATTGTTGATCATACAACAGCATCTGCAGAAATTGCGAGAAAATATTTTGATAAACTTCTAAAACTAAATATTGGCTTTCTAGATGCTCCGATATCAGGAGGTCAAGCTGGAGCTGAAAACGGTGTACTTTCAATAATGATTGGTGGTGCAACTAAAGATTTTGAAACTATAAAACCAGTACTACAATCATACGGTAAGGCCATTGAGCTAATTGGATCTTCAGGGTCAGGACAAATTGCTAAAATGATTAATCAAATTTGTATAGCAGGATTAGTACAAGGGTTATCAGAAGCAATGGCATTTGGTAAAAAAGCTAATGTCGATATGGAAAAGGTTTTAAGTGTTATATCCAAAGGTGCTGCACAGTCTTGGCAAATGGAAAATAGATATAGAACTATGTTAGATGGAAAATTTGATTATGGTTTTGCTGTCGACTGGATGAGAAAAGATTTATCTATCTGCTTTAATGAAGCAATAAAAAATGGAGCTTCTTTACCCATCACAAAAATAGTAGATAATTATTATTCAGAAGTTCAAAAAAATGGAGGTAATCGTTTTGATACTTCATCTCTTATGACTTTAGTTGATAAATAAATGTCAAAAAATCTGGTCTTTGCAGCTGTCTTATTGATTGCCTCATCTTTTTTTTGGTCTGGTAATTTTTTTTCTGGAAAAATTGCTTATCTTTTTGATTTAACACCATTTAAACTTAGTTTTTTTCGATGGTCTTTAGCTTTAATAATTTTACTACCATTTACATATTCTCGAATATTAAAAGACATAAATTATTATAAAGAAAATTTACTCTTAATGACTACAATTGCAATTTTAGGAGTTACTATTTTTAATTCTTTTACTTACATTTCTCTTCGAACTACAATGGTAATTAATTCTACTTTAATGGCATCAGTAGCCCCCGTTATGATTATTGGTTTTTCATGGTTAATTTTTCGAACTAAAACAACTAAACTGCAATTTACTGGTATTTTTTTATCTCTGCTCGGTGCATTTTCAATTATTTTAAAAGGGAATTTAACTAATTTATATAATCTTTATTTTACATCAGGAGATTTATGGATGTTAGCTGCTGTAATTTCTTGGTGTTTGTATTCAGTATTATTAAGAAAAATTGATAAATCAACTTCTCAATTAGCAAATTTAGAAGTCATGATAATTATTGGTGTAATATTTATTTTTCCATTTTATCTTCTTGAATCATCTAATTCCTCTTATTTTCCTTCATCTATTTTAGATTTTACTATTATTATTTACGTTGCTATATTTGCAAGTATAGTAGCTTTTTTTTCATGGAACAAAGGAGTATCAATAATAGGTCCAAATAGAGCCAGTCTTTTTTTGCATTTAATACCTGTATTTAGTTCTATATGGGCAATTTCTTTTTTAAATGAAAAATTTGCTTTTTTTCATTTAATAGGTGTTTTTTTTATATTAACTGGAATTATATTATCAAATATAAAAATATCTAATGAATAAAATTAATAAAACAGAAAAAGAATGGAAATCTCTTCTCACAGAAGATGAATATTATGTAACAAGACAAAAAGGAACTGAGCCACCATTTTCTGGAAAAAACTTTGAAATTATAAATGGAGGCACATTTAAGTGTAAGTGCTGTGATAATGAATTATTTAATAGTTCTACTAAATATGATTCAGGTTGTGGATGGCCAAGTTTTTTCGAGCAATTATCTCCTGAAGCAATAAAAACAGAAGTTGATAAATCTCATGGAATGGTAAGAATTGAAATCATGTGTTCAAAGTGTGATGCTCATTTAGGCCATGTTTTTGATGATGGTCCAAAACCAACTGGAAAACGATATTGTGTAAATTCTTTGTCAATTAATTATAAAGAATTTGAATAACTCTTCTTATACTCTTTTATTTTCGTCAATCGGACATGCTTTTATGCATATGTTTGCAGCATTCTATTTTGTTATTGTTCTAACAATAGAAAAGGAATGGAATATTTCTTATGATCAATTAATTCGTTTGTGGACTCTTGGAGCTCTTTTAATCGGACTTGGTGCAATCCCATTTGGATGGCTTAGTGATCGATGGAGCAGATCAGGAACAATGATAATAATGTTTATTGGTATGGGGATTACTTCTATTCTTTGTGGTTTGAGTACTTCAATTTATTATTTATTTATTTCTTTATCTTTATTAGGGCTATTTTGTTCAATATATCACCCCGTCGGTATTCCTTGGGTTATTAATTCAGCAAATAGACAGGGAAGGGCACTTGGAATAAATGGTATATTTGGTGGAGTTGGGATTGGATCAGGTGCATTTGTTGCTGGTACTTTAACTGAACTACTGAATTGGCAATTAGCATTTGTTTTACCTGGTTTTATTTCTATATTAATAGGGTTTGTTCTGATTTACTTAATTTTTATAGGGAAAATTTCATATAAAAATTTTTTTATAGGTAACAATCAACAAGAACATTCAAGAAATGAAATGATATTGATTGCTTCTATTATGCTTTTATCAATGTTTGCTCTTGGATTATCTTTTCATAATACACAAACAGCTTTACCAAAAGTTTTTGAAATACGTATTGGAAATATAAACTCAATTCAAATTGGATTTATGATAGCAATTATCTATTTTATCTCTGGTGCTACAACATTTGTAGGAGGATTACTTGCTGATCGATTTAATCTAAAAACCATTTACTTAATTGGTATATTTCTGCAATTTCCATGCTATCTCGGCATAGCATATATATCTGGCTACTCTCTTGTAGTATTATGTATTCTAGCAGCTGTATTCAATGCAAGTATTCTTCCCACAGAAAACCTCTTACTTGGCAAATTTACACCACAAAAATATCATGGTGTTGTATATGGAATAAAATTCATCTTAGCATTTGGTTCAGGGCCAATATCAGTATTCTTAATTTCAGAAATATACTCCATAACTTTAGAATTTACCTATTTATTCCTAATTAATGCAATAATGATGGGTATAGTTTCAATCTTTATTATTTTCTTACCAATTCACAGTAATCAAAGAATAGCTACTCAGGATTAGATTTTATTTCTTCAAGATAATTAATAACATCGTTAAATTTTTCATCAGGAATATCTTTATAAGTCATCCCAAAATAATTTTTTACCTCCAATGCCACATGAGCATAAGGATTTCTGCCTTTTGGATGATTGGGGTGATCAGGTAATTTTCCTTTTAAAAAATCACCTGTTTCTTGAATTAGTTTCCAAATTTTAGATGCGTTATCTTTATTCAATTTATCTAGCTAACGCACCCATTGGATCCCAAGGTACTAGTGCTATTGGTTCCATGTCTAAATATTTTAAAAGTCTTTTATTTAGATATTTTTTATCAATGACAACTTCATAGGTATATTCATCAAACCATTCATCAGTCATCATCATATATCCTTGATTACCACTTTTCGTTCCCCAGCTATTTTCAATTTTCCATTTAGTTGAATTTCTTTTTTTAATATCTACACCTGTTAAAAGCATGGCGTGAGTCATTTCACTGTCACCGTACTCTAAGCGAGTCTGTTTATTCATCTTAAATGAAGTTTGAAAAACATTTTCATAGTCATAAATGCCCATATCAAGTACACCCATATCACGACTAAAACGTTTTCCAACATCACAACCAAACCATACCGCTTCATTATTTTTTATTGAGTCCTTCGCTGACTTCTTTAATTCTTTAATATCTACATTAAGATATTTAATAATTTGTCCTTCAACAACATTACCAAGATATTCAACTGTGTACATTGTATTAAATTTTTTATTACTCATTGGCGCATGAATTAAGCAAACTTTATCTTTAATATTGATATCAGCATATTTTTTGCAGAAATCAATTGGTGTCATATCTGAAATGACAAAATGTTTATTATCTTTATTTCTAGTAGACCAATTTATAACATCTGGTGGTTGACCAAGAAACATTGCTAGTAAATTATAAATTGTCTCCATCATATCTTTTTTAAGGGCTGATGAATTTTTTGCTGGTTTTTTTCTTAGTATAGAAGCGAACTCTCTTAATTTATGAGTTAGAATATAATTCATTGCACCAGACTTACTACTATGATTTGTTTCAGGCATTACATCTTTTGGAACTGCACCATACTTATTAATTAAGTTAACAAACATATCCCACTGTCCGCCATCTTGAACAGGTGCTTTTAAGAGATGTGTTATTAATCTGCTCTCATATGATTCATCTCTTGATTTAATAATATTTTCTAAAAAATAGTTTGCTTTCTCTAACTTATCCCAAAACATGAAATAATTTTGTGAAAACTCAAATGTATTTAGCTCAAGGCTATCAACTACTTGTAAACGCATAAGATTTAATCCAGCAAATCCCCAACATCTACCTGATGCCATTTGATTTGTTGCAGGAAGTTCTTTTTTTATAAGATTAGAAAAATTATGATTGATTTGACTAAAGTTCTCCCAATTGAGTGCAACGTTAGCTAAGTCATTTTTAATTAATGCATTTCGTGATGCTGTATTTTTATTATTTCTAAGAAATTTATTTTTGAAAGTTTTGATTGTTGATAGAGATATATTTTTTGCCATATTCTCTATTTAAAACTATTTCAGCTTAATTCAATTCTTAACTGTTTTTTTCTTTTTTTTGAGACCCATTTTAGCTTTTCTTTCATCAATTAACCTAATGGCATCTTCTAGTTTTAAGCTATCAATTGTTTGATCACCAAGAATTGATGCATTTATTTTTCCACATTTTACATATGGTCCAAATTTTCCATCATGAGCAGTTATATTTTTCATTTCTGTTGGATGCTCTCCAAATGTTTTTAAAGTCGCATTACCTCTCTGTGTAGGTTTAGCAATTAATTCAATTGCCCTTTCAAGTTCAATATCAAGAATATTATCTGTTTTTTCGAGAGCTTTATATTTTTTATCATGCAGAATATATGGTCCATACATTCCAATACCCGCACTAACCGTTTTATTTGTTTCTGGATGAAAACCTAATTTGCGAGGTAGTCCTAGAAGTTGGATAGCTGTATTTAAACCTATTTCATTTGGTTCAAAATTTTTAGGAATAGAAACTCTTTTTGGCTTCTTTTCTTTTGTACCTTCACCAACTTGCATATAAAATCCATAAGGACCTTTTCGAAGAGTAATCATTTCTCCTGTTTCAGGGTAAATGCCAATTTCTTTTGGTCCACTTAGTGCTGTGCCATCTTTATCGTTTAATTGGTTAAACTGAACAGTATATTTGCAATCAGGATAATTAGAGCAACCAATGAATCCTCCAAACTTTCCAACTTTAATTCCTAGTCTTCCATTATCACACGTTGGACATTTCCTTTTTTCATCTGCTCCGTTTGGTGGAAAGAAATGTGGACCTAAAGCTTCATCTAAAACATCAATAACTTCTCTATTTGATTTGCCTACAGTTTCATCACAAAGTTGTTTAAACGTTTCCCAAAATTTTCTCAGAACTTCTTTCCAGTCAAGTTTTCCATCTGAAATTTCATCTAATTGATTTTCTAAATCAGCAGTAAAATCATATTCCACATATTGATTGAAATATTTCTCTAAAAATATCGATACTATTCGTCCTCTATCATGAGGGTTAAAACGTTTTTTATCTAAAATAACATAATCTCTATCTTGTAGGACTTTAATAATAGATGCGTAAGTTGAAGGCCTACCAATACCTAATTCTTCTAGTTTTTTTACTAAGCTTGCTTCTGTATATCTAGGAGGAGGGGATGTAAAATGTTGATTTTTTTCTGTTTCTTTTAAATTTAGACTTTCTCCCTCATTCATCACTGGAAGAATTGTTTCTTTTTCTTCATCTTTGTCATCATCTTTTGCTTCTTGATAAACTCTATACATACCAGGAAATTTAATTGTTGATCCATTTGCTCTTAGAACAATTTTTTTATCTTCATTAGTTATATCTACTGCTACTTGATCAAGTATTGCACTCGTCATTTGTGATGATACTGCTCGTTGCCAAATAATTTCATATAATTTGTATTCTTCTAAAGTAATGTATTGTTTAATATCTTTAGGTGTTAAATTAATATCGGTTGGTCTAATACATTCATGAGCCTCTTGAGCATTTTTTGCTTTTGATTTATAAATTCTTGGACTTTCTGGTAAATAATTAGCACCATAATTTTGAGTAACAAAACTTCGAATTTGACTAATAGCTTCATTAGACATTATAACGCTATCTGTTCTCATATAAGTTATTAATCCCGTAGTTTCTCCTTGTATTTCTGTACCTTCATATAACTTTTGCGCAGTGCGCATTGTTTGGTTTGCACTTAAACCTAATTTTCTACTTGATTCAATTTGCATTGTTGAAGTTGTAAAAGCAGGGTAGGGATTTCTTTTTGCTTCTTTTTTTGTAATATTTCCAACGGTAAAATTTGAATTTATAATGTTGTTATAAATTTTTGTTGCTTGGGCTTCATCTTTTATATCTAGTTTATCAACTTTGTTTCCTTCATAGACAGTAAGTCTTGAATTAATTATTTTCTCTTCTTTATTAGTAAACTTCCCTTGAAGTGACCAATATTCTTGAGGAATAAATTTTTCAATCTCAAGCTCTCTTTCACTAATAATCCTTAAAGCAACTGATTGGACCCTGCCTGCTGATTTTGAGCCTGGAAGTTTTCGCCACAGCACAGGAGATAATGTAAAGCCAACAAGAAAATCTAGAGCTCTCCTTGCTAAATAAGCATTTACCAAGTTTTCATCAATCTCTCTTGGTTTTTTCAAACTATCTAAAACTGCATTCTTTGTAATTTCATTAAACGTTACTCGGTGAATATTTAATTTCGATAGTGAGGAATTGTCTCTTAATAGTTTTTCAACATGCCAGGCAATAGCTTCTCCTTCACGATCGGGATCGGTAGCTAAATATAAATTTTCTGATTTTTTTGCTACATCGGTTATTTCTTTTATTACTTTTTTCCCTCTATCACTAGTTTCCCATTTCATTTGAAAATCATTTTCGGTATCAATTGCATCATTTTTAGCAGAAAGATCTCTAACGTGTCCCACGCTAGCTAAAACCTTGAATGAATCTCCAAGATATTTGTTGATTGATTTTGCCTTTGAAGGCGACTCTACAATAACTACATTCATATTTAAAATGAGCCCAACTACAATTATTAAGATTATTTCGTCAACAGTTTTAAAAAAACACTATATTTTGCAATAAATTTAGAATCTAATTTTATTTTCAGTTTTGTTCAAAAGTCGTAATATATTGGTATAATGTTTAAGAATAATAAAAAAACTAATAATAAAAATTAGAGCATTAATTGTAATAATATTGAAAAAATAAAAAGATATAAAAGGTATAATTATTAAAGAAATAATTGATGATAATGAAGAATACTTGCTTATGATAGCTACTGTTAACCAACTCAAAATAAATAATAATGCTAAAAAATAATTAGCACCAAATAAATAACCTATAAAAGTAGCTACCCCTTTTCCACCTTTAAATTTTAACCATACTGGAAATATATGTCCAATAATTGCAAAACTACAAATTAAATAAATTATAATTTCAGGTTGTATTTGCAATAAGATAATATTTTCAAAGGAATAATAATTTTTGAAGTAAAATAAAGGAATGAATCCTTTCAAAGTATCAAATACTAAGACAAATATAGCTAATAATTTATTTCCTGTTCTTAAAACATTGGTTGTACCTGGATTGCCAGAACCTATTTTTCTAATATCTCCAAATCCAAACAATTTTGGAACCAAATATGCAAAAGGTATTGAACCCAAAAGATAGCAGATTATAGCTAATATCAATATCTCAATCATTTATAAATCTATCTCTGTTATTTATTATAATTTCCAAACAGGCCATTCTTATTGCAACTCCCATAGCAACTTGTTCCTGAATTAAACTTCTTGTAACATCATCCGCTAATTTTGAATCTATCTCGAAGCCTCTATTCATTGGTCCAGGGTGCATAACAAATGCATTTTTTTTAGCATACTTTAATTTATTGTAATCTAATCCATATTTTTTAAAATAACTTTTTTGATTTGGCATTATTTTGCCAACTATTCTCTCTTTTTGAATCCTAAGCATCATTACTACATCACAATTATATAAACCTTTTTTCATTTCCGTAAAAATATTTACTGGAAATTTTTTAATATTTTTAGGAAGCCATTCTTTTGGACCAATTACATTTATTTTTGCTCCAAGTTTTGATAAAATGATGATATTGGATCTAGCTACACGACTATGAAGAATATCACCACATATAGCTATTTTTAATTTTGAAAATTTCTTAAATTTATTTTTAATAGTTAAAGCATCTAAAAGAGCTTGAGTCGGGTGTTCATGACTTCCATCACCTGCGTTAATTACTGAAGCTTCAACAATTGAAGAAATTTTTTTGCTTATACCTTCCTCAGGGTGTCTAACAATCAAAATATCTGGATTCATGGAATTAATTGTTGTCATAGTATCTAATAAAGTTTCCCCTTTATTAATAGAGCTATCCCTTACAGACACATTTATAATATCCGCACCTAATCTTTTTGCAGCTACTTCAAAACTCGTACGAGTTCTAGTTGAATCTTCAAAAAATAAATTAAATATCGTTCTTCCTTCTAGAATATTTATTTTTTTTATTTTTGATTTGTTAAATTTTATATATTTTTTAGATTCATTTAAAATATATTCTATTTCTTTTTTATTTAAATCTGCTGTTTCGACTAAATGAATTTTTTTAAATACAGGTTGTGATTTTTTAAAATTAATATTATTTTTTTTAATTAAACTAGAATAGTATTTTAATGCAATTTTTTCTGCATCTTTTAAAATTTTAGTTCCAGTTGAAGATCTGAGTGACTTTTGTCTAGGTAATTTTATTTTCATTTGCCAATAATTAGAATTTTCTCTTTTATATAATTTGATATGACCAGATTTAAGAAATTTAGAATTCATATGTGTTAAAAATGTGCTATTATGTGTAGACTATTTTAATTAGAATTTCTATATCTATCTAAATATCCTTGTAAAATATATGAAGCTGATTGCTGATCTAATTTCTTTTTTATTTTAGTTTTACTTATATTTAATTTTCTCATTTCTTTAAAAATAACATCTGTGGAAAATCTTTCATCCCAGAGAACTGTCGATTTATTAAAAAAATTGATTAATTCTTCTTTAAAATTCATTACTAATTTTGATTGTTTATTTTCTAAATTATTTAAACTTATAGGTAGTCCCATTACAAATCCACCAATATCATATTCAATCAAAACTTCCTTAAGTCTTAATAAATCTTTTTTTATACCTCTTCGTTCTATGGTTGTTATGGGAGAAGCTATTATTTTTAACTTATCTGAGACAGCAACACCTATTGTTTTAGTTCCTAGGTCTAGACCTACAAGTATTTGTGATGTATTAAGACCATCAATTAGATTTATTTGATTGTTCATTTAATGAGGTTCATAAATTGAAAATAGATAAAAATACAATAAATAAAATAGCTCGTCTATCTAGAATAAAGTTAGATAGCAAAGAATCTGAAGATTATATTAAAGATTTGAATTCTATATTAGACTGGGTAGAGCAATTAAATGAAATAAATACTGATAATGTTGAGCCATTGACTAATATTTCATCATCTGTTTTGCCAAAAAGGGATGATATTTCTGAGGATATTCATTCTAGTGAAGAAATATTAAAAAATGCTCCTGAAAAAATAGAAGGTTTTTTTTCAGTTCCAAAGGTAGTTGAATAATGAAATCTAAGTCACTTAAGGAAACAATTAAAAGTCTTGAAGCGAAAAAAATTTCTATTAAAGAATTAAATGATGAATATATAAAAAATATAAAAGAAAAAAATAATTTAAATATTTTTATTCATTTTGATGAGCAAAAAATTATCGATCAAGTAAATAAATTAGAAATAGACAATTCCAATAAAAAACTAAAAGGAATACCAATAGCTATCAAGGATCTTTTTTGCACTAAAGATATGCCAACTACAGCTGCTTCTAAAATATTAGAAAATTTTAATCCAACTTATGAATCATTTGTTACTCAGAATTTGTTGGATGATGGGGCCGTATTTGTAGGTAAAACGAATTGTGATGAATTTGCTATGGGCTCAGCAAACAATACTAGTTATTTTGGGAATACTATTAACCCATTATCCAATGATGATGAACCTTTAGCTCCAGGCGGATCATCTGGCGGATCTGCTGCTGCGGTTGCAGCTGATTTGTGTTTAGGCGCAACTGGTACTGATACTGGAGGATCAATTCGACAACCAGCAAGTTTTTGTGGGGTAGTCGGTATTAAACCAACATATGGACTTTGTTCAAGATGGGGAATAACTGCTTTTGCTTCAAGTTTAGATCAAGCTGGTGTTTTTACGAATAATGTTGAAGATGCTTCTATTTTACTTGAATCTATATCTGGATTTGACTCAAGAGACAGCACTAGTGCTAATGTTAATATTCCAAACTACTCTAAAAATTTAAATTCTGACATTTCTGGTAAGACAGTAGGTATACCGAATGAATATTCAATTGAAGGTACACCAGAAGAAATTAGTCAAATTTGGGAAGATGCTATTAAATATATAGAAAGCAAAGGTGCAAAAATTAAAAAAATATCATTACCTCATACTAAATATGCTCTTCCTACTTATTACATAATTGCTCCAGCTGAAGCTTCATCAAATCTAGCAAGATACGATGGTGTTAAGTATGGCTTTAGAGCAGATGAAATTAATTCGTTAGATGAGATGTATGAGAATACTAGAGGAAAAGGGTTTGGTAAAGAAGTAAAAAGAAGAATCTTAATAGGCACTTACGTTTTATCTGCTGGATACTATGACGCCTATTATTTGAAGGCTCAAAAAGTAAGAAAGTTAATTGCAAATGATTTTAATGATGCTTTTAAAGATTGTGATTTTATTGTTACTCCAACTGCACCAAGTGCTGCATTTCCATTAAGTGCTTCGCAGGATGACCCAATTAAAATGTATCTTAATGACATATTTACTGTACCCGCTTCATTAGCTGGCTTACCAGGCATATCTATTCCTTTTGGAAAAGATAAAAATAATTTACCATTAGGTATTCAAATATTGGGTAAGCATTTTGATGAACAACAAGTTTTTAATGCTGCTTACTGTTTAGAAAAATCTTATGAATAATTTAATCCAAGGTCAAAAACATGAATGGGAAATGGTAATAGGGCTTGAATTACATGCTCAAGTGAAATCGAATTCTAAACTATTTAGTTCATCTTCAACAAAATTTGGATCACTACCTAATAGTCAAGTTTCTTTAGTTGATGCTGCTATGCCTGGAATGCTTCCAGTAATTAATAAATTCTGTGTTAAACAAGCAGTCAAGTCAGGAATTGGTTTAAATGCTAAAATAAATAACTATTCTGTCTTTGATAGAAAGAATTATTTCTATGCTGATCTACCACAAGGTTATCAAATAAGTCAGTATAAGTATCCAATAGTCGGTGAGGGAACTGTTACAATTGATTTTAAAGATGGTACTTCAAAAAATATAAGAATTCTAAGACTTCATTTAGAACAAGATGCTGGTAAAAGTTTACACGATCAAAATCCCTCTAAAACTTATGTTGATTTAAATAGATCTGGCGTAGCCTTAATGGAGATTGTTAGTGAGCCAGATATAAGAAGTCCTGAAGAAGCTGGAATGTATATTTCAAAAATAAGATCGATATTAATGTATCTTGATACTTGTGATGGCAATATGCAAGAAGGTTCTCTTAGAGCAGATGTTAATATATCTGTACGAAAACCTGGAAATGAATATGGTACAAGGAGTGAAATTAAAAATTTAAATTCAATTAAATTTATTAAACAAGCAATAAATTATGAAGCAAAAAGACAGATCGATATTCTTGAGTCTGGTGGAGCTATAACACAGAACACAATGTTATTTAACACAAGTACAGGTAAAACAAGACCAATGAGAAATAAAGAAGAGGCACATGATTATAGATATTTTCCTGATCCTGACTTATTGCCACTAGAAATTTCTAGCAAGGAAGTAGAAGAAATTAAATCTTCAATTCCAGAACTACCTGATCAACTTAAAAACAAATATATGAATACTTATAATTTATCTAATTATGATGCATCAGTTCTTACAACTGATAAACAAATATCTGATTTTTTTGATCAAACAATTAATTCTGACCTAGAATTAAAAGAGTCTGCAAAAATTATTGTAAATTGGATAACTTCAGAATTATTTTTTTTACTTAATAATGATAATGTTGACATTTCAAATTCTCCAGTATCACCATCTAATTTAGGACAGTTAATCAAATTAATTAATACAAATGTAATTTCAGGAAAAATTGCAAAAGAAGTTTTAGATGAAATGTATAAAACAAAATCAAGTCCTATCCAAATTGTAAAGAAAAAAGGATTGAAACAAATGACTGATTCATCTGAAATTGAAGCAATAATAGACAATGTTCTTAATGAAAACAAAACTATGGTTGATCAATATCTTTCCGGTAAAGATAAGTTGTTAGGTTTTTTTGTTGGACAAGCTATGAAAAAGACAAAGGGCAAAGCCAATCCTAAAATTTTAAATGAAATATTGCTAACTAAGTTAACTAAAAAAAATCAATCTCAATGAAAAAATGCGGTAAGATAAAAATAAAAAAGTTGCTATTATCCATACTATACTTCCCTTGTATTTTTCTGCAGATCTCCACACACCAACAGTAATGAAAATAGTCCAAATTATAATTACTATTTTTGATAATAAGTTAAAGTCTGATAGATTAAAAAATGGTAACTGATTAAAAAATTTTGAATTATCAAAAAAGTAAATTTCTAGGTTGAAAATTACCAACATAAATAAACCATTTAGCAATTCTCCTATTAACCAATATGATTTCCATAGCTTAACATCCCCCCTCCAGAACTTATATATCAAATTTTCCATAATAATTTAGTATTATATTTTTAGATTATAGAAACAAATATTTTATAATCAATCTTAAGAATGGACATAATCTTGTATAAATAATATATGTATAATAATGAACAACTTATTGGAGAGATGGGTGAGTGGCTTAAACCACAGGTTTGCTAAACCTGCGAAGGAAGTAATTCCTTCCGAGGGTTCGAATCCCTCTCTCTCCGCCAGGATTTAAAAATATGTTTTATGGAAGTATACCCGCAGTAATTACTCCTTTTTCAAATAATGAAGTAGATTATAATTCATTTGAAAAAGTTATTAGTTTTTTAATTGAAAAAGGCTCTAATGGATTAGTTCCTTGTGGAACAACAGGTGAGTCACCAACATTATCACACACCGAGCATAAAAAAATTATTGAGGAAACAATTCGAATTAATGATAAGCGAATACCAATAATAGCTGGAACCGGATCTAATAATACTGCTGAGGCTATAGATTTTACAACACATGCAGAAAAGGTTGGTGCTTCAGCAGCATTAGTTGTTACTCCTTATTATAATAAGCCCACACAATCAGGCTTATATAATCATTTCAAAACAATTGCTGACTCAGTTAAAATTCCAATTATAATATATAATATACCTGGAAGGTCAGTTGTCGATATGACAATTGACACAATGGTAAAACTTTCAAAAAAAGAAAATATATTAGGTGTTAAAGATGCTACTAATGATTTGTTCAGACCTCTTCTAACTCAAACCATGATGAAAAAAAATTTTTGTTATTTATCAGGAGAGGATGGTACTGCTCTTGCATATTTAGCACAAGGGGGGCAGGGTTGTATTTCTGTAACAGCAAATGTTGCACCGTATCTTTGTTCACAAATGCATCAAGCATGGAGAGAAAAAGATATTGAAAAATCTCAATATATTAATTTGAAATTGGCAAAGCTTCACGAAACATTATTTATTGAATCAAGTCCTGGGCCAGTTAAATTTGCCGCTTCTCTTATTGGTTTGTGTAATTCCGAAACTCGTTTACCATTAGTAGATATTCAAGAAAGTACAAAAGTAAAAATAAAAGAATGCTTAAATGAACTTGAATTAATATAATTATGAAACTAATCGCTGCTAATAAGCGCGCAAACCATGACTATCTAATATCTCAAAAATTTGATGCTGGAATTGTTTTAACTGGTTCTGAGGTAAAATCATTAAGACAAAACACTGGATCAATAAAAGAATCTTATATTCAGGAAAAAAATGGAGAATTATGGTTAACTAATTGTTTTATCAAAAAATATTTATCCTCAAATGATCCTAAAAATAATCCAACCAGAGAAAGAAAATTACTTATAACAAAAAAAGAGCTTAATAAAGTAAAGGGAGCCGTAAAAAAGGAAGGTTTTTCTATTATACCTATAAACTTATTTTTTAATCAAAAAGGCTTGGCTAAACTGACTTTTGGACTTGGAAAAGGTAAAAAAAAGTTTGATAAAAGAGAGCATGAAAAAACAAAGGATTGGAATAAAAAAAAGTTGCGTTTATTAAAAAATAGTTAATTTTTATTTACTTTTAATTAAAGACAACTATAAGCCTTGATTAATGGCAAGAATTACCGTTGAAGATTGTATAGATAAATTTCAAAGTAGATTTGAATTAGTTTTAGTTGCATCTAACCGTGCAAGAAAATTACATGCCGGTGAGTCACCTACAGTTGAAATAGATAATGATAAGCACACTGTTATTGCTCTTAGAGAAATAGCTGAAGAATCAATTGGTATTGATGAAATGAAAAATAGCTTGGTCGAAGAATATCAAACTGTTTCAGCAATTGAAGAAGAAGAGCTATCTTTAGAATATACAGAATCAGAAGATGATCAAAACTTTAAAGAAAACGAAAATAAAAACATTGAAAAATCTTCTCATGAACCTCAAGCAGAAGTTCCAGAAGTTCAAGAAGACTTAACTAAAGATTATGCTGATGATGAAAATAAATTTGATGTACAAGATCAAGATTTAAGTAAAGAAGACGATATTTCATAATAACTATAACCCTGCTCAATCGTAGTGTAAGATCCAATAATGATTATTGAGAAGATAAGAGAGTTGGAAAAACTTACAAGTTATTTAAAGGAACCTGAAAAAAAAATAATAAATAAAGCTTTAGATTTCAGTCAGGTAGCACATAAAGATCAGCTTAGAAAATCAGGTGATCCTTTTATAACCCATCCTGTAGAAGTTGCAAAAATATTAACCACATTAAAATTAGATGCTTCATCAATAGTAGCAGGACTATTACATGATACAGTTGAAGATACAAAATCAACAATTAATGAGATAGAAAATATATTTGGTGATCAAATATCAGAATTAGTTCAAGGATTGACTAAGATAAGTAAATTTTCTTTAAAAACTAATAAACAAAAACTTGGAGAAAATTATAGAAAATTACTTTTAGCGGCTACTGAAGATTTAAGAGTAATTTTAATTAAATTAGCTGATCGATTACATAACATGAGAACTCTTGAATATATTGATACAGAAAGAAAAAAAATAAATACATCTATGGAAACATTAGAAGTTTACGCTCCTTTAGCTCAAAGATTAGGTATGAAAGAATGGCAAGATGAATTGGAGGATCTAGCTTTTAAAACTATCAATCCTGATGCAAGAAATTCCATAGTTGACAGACTAAGATATTTAAATTCAGAAGATGAAAATATAGTAGATGAGATTAGGTATGAGTTAAAAAAAATTTTTTTAGAAGAAGACATTAATTGTAAAATTGATGGAAGAATGAAATCTCCTTATTCGATCTGGAATAAAATTAAAAAAAAGAATATTTCATTTGAGCAACTTTCAGACATAATGGCATTTAGAATTATCACAAATTCTACTAGAGAATGTTACAGATGTTTAGGAATAATTCATAGAAGATTTCCTTATATTCAAGGAAGGTTTAAAGATTTCATTTCTGCTCCTAAATCCAATGGTTATCGGGCACTTCATACATCAATAATGGGACCAAAAAACAAAAAGATTGAAATTCAATTTAGATCAAATGTAATGGAGCAAATAGCAGGTTTTGGGGTAGCTGCTCATTGGAAATACAAAGATCCAAAAAAAATAAAAGAAAAAGATACAAAAGAATATCAGTGGATGCATGATTTATTAGATTTAATGAATTCTTCTTCTAATCAAGATGAATTAATTGAAAACTCAAAAATACAGATATTTCAAGATGATATTTATGTTTTTACCCCTAAAGGTGACGTGATTGAACTTCCAAAAAATTCTACACCAATAGATTTTGCATATTCTATTCACAGTCAAGTTGGAGATAAATGTGTTGCAGCAAAAATAAATGAAAAATTACAACCATTAAAAACAATATTAAAAAATGGTGATCAAATAGAAATTATAACATCTGAAGAATCTCAACCTTCTCCATTATGGGAACGTTTTGCAGCTACATCAAAAGTCAAATCCCAAATAAGAAGATTTTTTAGATCTAAAAAAAGAGTTGAATATGTTCATTTTGGAAAAGAGATACTTAATTCATTTTTTCAAAAAGAAAATTATGAATTGAATAATTCTACAATTGAGAAAATAAATAGTAAATTTAATCTTAAAGATATAGAAGATTTATATGAATTAATTGGTTCTGGAAACTTAACAGCTGTTTCGGTAATTAAAAAAATTTATCCAGAATTTAATTTTAATGCTCCAAAAAAATTTGGAGATTCAAAAGAAAAATCAATTAAGTTAAAAGGCTTAACAGCAGGAATGTCTTATCATCTTGCAGGTTGTTGTTCTCCTATAAAAGGAGACAATATAGTTGGTATTGTTACAGCGGGAATCGGAGTTGCAGTTCATACAGTAGACTGTGAAACATTAACTTCATATTCTGATAATCCTGAAAGATGGCTAAACATTTCATGGGATCAATCAAATAAATTAAATATTGCATCAAATGCAAGAATTGGAGTTGTTCTTAAAAATCAACCAGGTAGTTTAGGAAAGGTAACTACAATAATAGCAAAAAATAATGGAAATATTTCAAATATTAATTTCTCAATAAGAAAAGTTGATTTTTATGAAATTATAATAGATATTGAAGTTAGAGACGCAAACCATTTAAAAAATATTATAGCTGCATTGCGATTGGTATCAGAAGTTTCTTCTCTAGAAAGAATAAAAGGATAATATGATTATTAATATTGGAACAGATATTATTGATATCAGAAGAATAAAAAAAACAATTAAAAAATATGGAAATAAATTTAAGAAACGATGTTTTCATAAAAGTGAAATTTTAAAATCTGAAAATAGGTTAAAAACTGCTGAATCTTATTCTAAAAGATATGCTGCTAAAGAAGCCTGTGCAAAAGCATTAGGAACAGGACTTGCAAGAGGAGTTTTTTGGAAAGATATAGAAGTAATCAATAATGAATTTGGGAAACCAATAGTATTACTTCATAATAAAGCATTAAATTTCTTAAAAAAAATGGATAAAGATAATAATTTAAATATTGAATTATCTCTTAGCGATGAAAAAAATTATGCTATTGCAAACGTAATAATTTATTCTAATGAAGTCAACAAATAGTTTTTTAAGTAATATTAAATCAATATCCTTAGCCATATTAATAGCATTGGTAATTCGATCCTTCATTGTTGAACCATTTAATATTCCTTCCGGTTCGATGAAACCAAATTTGTTAGTTGGAGATTTTATTTTTGTATCTAAATGGTCATATGGCTTTTCTCGTCATTCGCTTCCTTTTTCTATTCCGCTAATTCCTAATAAAATTTTTTCAAAGGGCCCAAATAGAGGAGATATTGTTGTTTTCAAAACACCTGAAGATAATAGAACAGATTACATTAAAAGAGTAATAGGAATTCCTGGAGATAAAATAAAAATAACAGATGGGTATATTTATTTAAATGAAAATAAAATTATAAAAGAAAAAATGGAAGATTTTGTTGATAATGATAGCAATGTTACTACGAAAAGAGTTAGAATGTATAAAGAATATTTTGAAAATCATGAAATACAAGTTCTTGATATAACTGATAATGGTATAGCAGATAATACACAATTATTTTCAGTCCCAGAAGGTCATTTTTTTGTAATGGGAGATAATAGAGACAATTCTCAAGATAGCAGATTTATTAATATCGTAGGCTTTATACCATTTGAAAATTTAATTGGTAAAGCTCAATTCGTATTTTTTTCTTTAGAAAATTCTAGATTTTTAGAAATATGGAAATGGCCTAGAGCAATTAGGACAGAAAGAA
>CACEPG010000007.1 GCA_902561355.1 uncultured Alphaproteobacteria bacterium | reverse complement strand
GGAAGCTTATTTAATGATTATAAAATAAAAAAAGATTACGAAAGATTAATTATTGACTCAAAAAAACTTTCTATAAAAAAACGTGAGGAATCTTTTAAATATTTACAATTGTTAAAGAAAGAAAACATAATTAATTATTATTTAGGAAGTGCTAGCGTTGAAGAAATAGATAGGTTAAATATTTTAGAAGCAACAAAACTATCAATGAAAAGGGCTGTTGATAAATTTAACCTCAAGAATGCTAGGCTTATCATCGATGGAAATTTTTCTATTAAATATAAAAACTACAAAGAACATTCCATTATAAAAGGTGAGCAAGTTTCATTTTCAATAGCTGCAGCTTCTATAATTGCAAAAGTATACAGGGATCGATTAATGAACAAATTATCGAAGATATATAATAGTTTTAATTGGGATAAAAATGCTGGTTATGGGACAAAAAAGCATATTGAAGCAATTAAAAAATTAGGACCTACTCAATATCATCGTAAATCTTTTGAACCAATTAAATCATTGTCAAAAAAAATGTGAATTTTTAAAATATTTAATTTTAAAATTAAGATTAAAGTTCTATAAAATATTCATTTCTATGAAATATAATTTTATATTGGGAGTTGGGGCTCAAAAATCTGGTACAACTTGGCTTTATAATTACTTAAAAGGAAGTAAAAATTCTAATTTAGGTGAATTGAAAGAATGGCATATTTGGGATGCAAAATATATTGATCTTTGTTCAAATTTCAAATTACCTAATGAAAAAACAAATCTAAACAAAGCACAGCAAATTCGACTACAGATGCAGACTGAAAATAAATATTATGAAAAATACTTTCTTTCTTTAATGTCTGAAGAGATTAATATTACTGGTGATATTACTCCCAGTTACTGTGGTCTTAATTTTGTACATTTTCTAAATATAAAAAATAAACTTAAAAAAATAGGATTTAATATAAAAGTAGTATTTTTAATGCGTGATCCAGTTTTGAGGTGCTGGAGTGCTACTAGAATGATTATTAAGTTAAATAAAAAATATCAGAATATTTCAAACTTAGAAGCAAACAATCTTTTATTAAATTATTATAATTCACCAGGATTTATAATGAGAACTAAGTACGAAAATACAATTATTAATTTAAAAAAAGCATTTTCTAAAGATGAAATCTTTATTGGATTTTATGAAAATTTATTTAATAATTCTAATTTAGATATGCTCTCTAATTTTTTAGGTATCAAAGAATCTTTAAATGATAAACATCACTTCACAAATGTTTCTCCATCATATAAATTGGATCCAGAAATCTCAAAAATTTGTAGAAATTTTTATACAGATACTTATGATTACTGTTTTACTAACTTTCCTATAACTGAAAAATTATGGAAAAATAATGAATGATAAAAAAAAAATTATATTTGTAGTTGGTCCAAATAAGTGTGGAACTATAAGCTTACATAATTTTTTTAAACAAAATGAATTAAATTCTGTTCATTGGAAACATGGAACAATAGCATTAAAGATTTTATCAAATATTTCATCTAATCTTGATCCTTTAGATGATCTAGGGCAGTATGATTGCTTTTTAGATCTTTATTTTATCACAGACGGTTTATATATATCTCCTCTTGCTTTGATAGATAAGATCATTCAAAAATATCCAGATGAAATATATATATTAAATACTAGAAATTTAGATGAATGGATAAAAAGTAGAGATAAACATGGTCATGGAAGTTTAAATGAAAGATTAAATAAAACTTTTTTAAATAGGCATGATGCTCTCAAAGAATTTAATGGATACAAACAAATAGCAAATTATAATTTAAAAAATTTTCATGTATTTGATTTAGATAAAAAAAATAAATTTATAGATTTATCTAAATTTCTTATTAGCAAGGGTATAAAAATTAAAAATACTAAAGAGGTACATTTACATAAAACAACTTGGTAAATTAAATTCTAGTTATCCATAACAAATGATTCTACCTGTTGATAACTAAGTTGACGAGATTCTGTTTCTCCTTAAAGATTCTTTTTAGATGTTTAAGAACAATTCCATTACAAAAGGAGATAGTCTAGAATTACTAAAAAAAATTCCTGATAAGTCTATTGATCTAGTTTTCGCAGATCCTCCCTATAATTTACAATTAAGAGATACTCTATACCGACCAGATCAAACAACCGTAGAAGCTGTAACAAATGATTGGGATAAATTTGATACCTATCAAGCGTATGATGAATTTTCTTTAATTTGGTTAAGAGAATGTAAGAGAGTATTAAAAGATGGAGGTGCGCTTTGGGTAATTGGGAGTTATCACAATATCCTTCGTCTAGGTACATCTATTCAAAATCTTGGTTTTTGGATTTTGAATGATATCATTTGGCATAAAACAAATCCAATGCCTAATTTTAGAGGCACTCGTTTTACTAATGCGCATGAAACATTATTGTGGTGCACTACTTCACGAAAAGCAAAGTACACATTTAATTATCAAAACTTAAAAGAGTTAAATGAAGGTAAACAAATGAGAAGCGATTGGCACATACCAATTTGTTCTGGAAAAGAAAGATTAAGAGAAGACAATAATCAACGCTCCCATCCCACACAAAAACCAGAAGCACTACTATATCGTATTATGGTATCATCAACAAACAAAGGCGATACCATTCTTGATCCTTTTTTAGGCTCAGGAACAACTGCAGTGATGGCAAAAAAATTACAACGTAATTTTATTGGATTTGAACAAGATCAAGATTACATCAAGCTAGCAAAGAAGAGATTGAAAAATATACAACCTTTATCCAATGAAATAGTCATGATGGCAAAAAGCAGAAAAGATTTACCAAAAGTTCCTTTTGGTGAATTAGTAGAGCAGGGAATTATTCCTCCTGGAGCGGTCCTTACTGATAAAAAAGAACGTTACAAAGCAACAGTGAGTATTGATGGGACTCTTAAAATTAAAAACTTATCTGGTTCTATACATCAACTAGGAGCAAAGGTGCAAGGTCTTCCAAGTTGTAATGGTTGGGATTTTTGGCATGTAAAAAATAAATTAAAAACAACTCTGTTAGATGAAGTTAGAGCTGAATATAGAGATAAAAAATTAAACTAATAAATTTTTATTCAGAAATAGTAGTTGTTGACTTAACATAATATGCATCAAGATAACAAGATCCGTCTGTCCACTCAGATGCATAAAGACTAGTATCTGTTCCAAAAGCAATTTCAATTTTTGGAGCTATAACGCCAACTGTGTAATTAGACTCTAATTTATAAATCTGGGTAAAAGTGTCAGTATTTACATCAGGGTCGTCCATTGCTAGCCCATATTGACCAGTTAGACTTGTTATATCTTTAGTATAATTTGTGGTTTGATTTGATCCACTATCACAAGCAGCATTTGCACAAATTGTTGTTCCATTATCAGTTGTATCTGTGTTTAAATAAAACACATTTTCTTCAGCATTTGCCGAAGCATCTGCTTCGCTTGTTTCACATACCCCATACTGCAATGATTTATATTTGCCAGTTGAAGAATTATAAGTAGAATCTGATTCTGTTCTACACCAACAATTACTATCAATCTCAACATAACCTTTCATTGTAAATTCTCTAGTTAAAGTTGGTTTAGCATGTGTAAAAGTAGTTCCAATTGGTAGCCCATCAGTTGAAACAAAGGATCCCACTTCCGCACCCGCTGATACAGAAGCAACATCAAAAGTTTTATTTCCAGTTCCAACTGTTGTTGCACCTGTGCAAGTTGTATCTTTTTTATCAGCCAATGGAGCAGCTGTACACAATTCTATTTTCGTTAAGGTAACTTTATAAACTGTTGCTGCACCATTTTCCGCAAAAGCCTGAAAAGAAAAATTAAAACTAAATAATATAGATATAGCTAATATATATTTTTTCATTAGTTTAACCTCGTTATTACTACGCCAGTCCCTTCAGACTCTATGGCTTGTTTATTCTGTCTTCTCACAATACTTAATAACTCTAAGCTCATATCACCATCTATAAATGCTTTGTCACTAACTGTATCAGTTGTTATTGTTGGTCCTTGGCGAGCAGGGAAAACAAACATAATGTTAGCAAAATTATTTGTACCTTCAATATTATTATCATCATAACCTAAATCAACAATCAAATGAGGAGTTAATAAAAATTCTAAACTTATTTTATCTCCCTTTGAGCTTTTAGAATTTTTGATTGCTTTCCATTCGTAGCGATTAACTATTAGATTAGCCCACGGTAAATAAGGAACTTGACCTACAACGCTTACTTCAGATCCATCTAAAGATCTTTCTGTATAATCTCCCACAGATTTACCACCTGATATTGCTTGATAATAATTTCCAAGAGCTTCAAATGCAGCTGTTCGCAATTCTATACCTAGGCTAGCTCTTGCATTACCCTTTTCATCATAATCAATGAAGAAATTACCGCCAGTAAGAGCATCTTTACTTTCCGACAACTTCCTGTAACCAATTCCTATATTTGTAGAAAGTCTACCTGATCCTCGAACTTTATGGTCGTTTAACTGTAATTGAAGAAAGGTTGCATCAACACCATGATGAATTGAAATTGGTTTTACGGTTACAATAGAAAATTCTGGTTTGTAATCTTCTCCTGTTGTAATTTTTACTTGGGTATCCCCTTCTCCACCTATAAAATTTTCAATACTAGAAGAAATACTATTCGTAAATTTATCTAAAATATTTTCTTTAACAATTTTTTCATCTCCTGCATAAAGATTTTTTGATATAAATAAAATTAGTATTAGTCTTAAGAAAAACATTAATTTTTTATAATTATTTTTTTTATATTTTAAACGATTTTTCCAATACGCTTAAGTATTACTTCTGTTACTATATGAAATATATGCATTTTTTAAAAATAATTTAGTTACCTATTTCAATAATTTTTTTCATTACAGTAGGTAGCCCACTATTGTTTATTTTTTTTCTATTTATCCATTTATAATTTTTAAATAAATTTTTTTTAACTTTTGTAAAATAAACTTCAATATATAAATCAAAATGACTGAAAGAGTAATTTAAATAACCTTTTAGTTTAATTTTTTTTTTAAAATTATTAGCAATATTATCTAAAACTAAATTTTTCTTATTTTCAACCCACTTATCATTTGGCACTTCTAACATAGATGCTAACATTCCATTTGAATCACGTTTTCTAATTAGAATTTCATTTTTTTCATTACAAAAAATATATGCTCTTGAATATTTCTTTCTTTTTAAAGTTGTTGGTTTTATTTTTAATGGAATAGTGTTTTGGATTTTTTTCTTATAAGACAAACAGTAATACTGAAAAGAACAAATATTACAATTTGGTTTTCTGGGAGAACAAACAAGAGAACCATAATCCATAAAAGCTTGTATTAAATTTGTAGATGAATTTTTTGAAATAAATAAATTGGATTTATCTATAAGTTTTTTTTTGATTTTATTCTTTGGCTCTTGAAAAGCATAAATTCGTGCTATTATTCTTTCAATATTTGCATCAAGAGGCATGACTGGCTTATTATATGCAATCCCTAAAATAGCTTTAGCTGTATATTCACCAACTCCTGGCAGATCAATAAGATCTTTATAATTATTTGGAATAGTTCCATTAAAATTTTTTTTAATTTTTTTTGCGGCCTTAAGTAAATTTCTTGCTCTTGAATAATATCCAAGACCTGACCAAAAATTTAAAATTTTTTCTTCATTACTTGAAGCTAAATTGTCAATTTTAGGCCAAATAGTAATAAATTCATTAAATTTTTTTATTACTGTTGGAACAGTTGTTTGTTGCAACATATATTCACTTACAAATATATAATACGGAATTGGTAAATTATTTAAATCTAAAACCCTCCAAGGAAGTATCCTTTTATTTTTTTTATACCATCGAAGTAGCTTTGTATTAATTTCTTTTTCCATCTTAAAAATAAATTAATCTTATTGATTTCATAATTAACTACTATACATTTGATAAACAAGTATGAACAACAATAATGAAGAATTAAAAAGAGCTTTTGTCCCCAATGCTGTTTAAGAAATTGTACAACTTTAAATTGCTTTTAATAGTTATTTTTTTATTATCAGTAAAATCATCTTTTGCTGAAAATAAACTTCTAATGATAACTGCTGATTATTGTGTTTACTGTCAAATTTGGGAAAAAGAAATTGGTAAAATTTATCCTAAGACTGATATTGCCAAATCTTTCCCTTTGGAAAGAATTGAGCTTGATGAACAGTCAATATTTAATGACTCAGACAATTATGAAACAAAAATTACACCAACATTTGTTTTTTTTAAGGAAAAAGAAGAAATTGGACGCATTATAGGGTACTCAAATGCAGAAATGTTTTGGTGGCAAGTCGATGAAATTCTTGATCGTGATTAAGTATTTGATTGATTTGAATAAATTTATTATTAAATAACATATTAAATATTTACGTTCTTTATAATCTAAGAGGATATCGATGAAGTTAAAAAAATTAAGAAAGATTTCAAGAAGAAATGCTTTGCAACTTATTGCTGGTTTTACAGGGACAGCAATTCTTCCTTCAATATCATTTGCTCAATCTAACCAAGCCTTAAACAGAATAAATGAAATTACAAAAGGATTGGGAGCAACTGAAAGTGATATTTATTTAGACTTACCAGAAATTGCAGAAAATGGCAATCAGGTAAAAGTTAGTTTTGAAATGGACAGCCCTATGACTGAGTCTGATTATATTAAAACTGTTTATATTTTCGCAGACGGAAACCCCTCACCAAATGTTGCGAAATTCTCTTTCACACCAGTAATGGGATCATGTTCTGCAACAACAAGAATACGATTATCAAAAACACAAAATGTTTATTTATTAGCTGAAAATAATAATGGTCAATTTCTCATGACCAATGCACAAGTAAAAGTCACAATTGGTGGATGTGGCGGATAATATAAGGAGTAATTATGTCTTCAATTAAACCAAGAGTAAAAGTACCTAAGGAAGTATCTATTGATGAGATTGTTGAAATTAAAACATTAATTAGACACCCCATGCATAGTGGTAGAATGAAAGATGTTGATGGGCAAACAATACCGAGACAGATAATTAATTCTTTTAGTGCTAAATTTAATGGAAAAGAGGTTTTCCAGATGGATCTTGAGCCCTCTATATCAACTAACCCATTTATTGTTTTTCAATATAAAGCCAAAGAAAGTGGTAAATTTGACTTTGAATGGATAGACGATAATGGGGAAACATATTCAATCTCAAAAGAAATGGTTGTTTCTTAATAGTGAAAAAAAATAAAAAAAATGAAGTCTCTAAATTTACAAAACTTAATCGTAGAGACTTAATAATTGGTGCTTCGAGTATTGGGGCTTTTTCATTGGCTCCAAAAAAGCTTTTATCAGAAGAGGTAAATCCTGAAAACTTACCGCCAAACCTTCCGGAGTGGACACAATACCTTGGTGACGGTGTTGACGTAAATCCTTACGGTATGCCTTCAGAATTTGAGGGACATGTCATAAGAAGAAATGTTGAGTGGCTTACAGCAAGTGCTGAATCTTCAGTAAATTTTACTCCATTACAAGATCTTGAAGGAATTGTAACACCTAATGGTCTATGTTTTGAAAGACATCATGGAGGTGTTTCAGTTATTAATCCACAAGACTTTAGATTGATAATAAATGGTTTGGTAGATCGAGAAATGATATTTACTCTTGATGACTTAAAACGCTTTCCTCAAACAAATAAATTTTACTTTCTTGAGTGTGCTGCAAATGGTGGTATGGAATGGAGAGGATCTCAATTAAATGGCTGCCAATTCACATTTGGAATGGTTCATAACGTTCAATACACAGGTGTTAAATTATCAGATCTTATTTTAGAGACAGGTTTAAAAGAAAAAGCTAAGTGGGTTTTAGCTGAAGGAAGTGATTCATCAGGAATGACACGTTCTATTCCTATAGAAAAAATTTTAGATGATTGTATTATTGCATGGGCAATGAATGGAGAAGCATTAAGGCCTGAGCAAGGTTATCCGGCGCGCCTCGTAGTTCCTGGCTGGGAAGGCAATATGTGGGTAAAATGGATTAGAAGATTAGAGTTTGGTGATAAACCATACATGACTAGAGAAGAAACCTCTAAATATACAGATTTGTTAACAAGTGGAAAAGCTAGAATGTTTACTTGGGTTATGGATGCTAAGTCGGTCATAACTTCTCCAAGTCCCGAAAAACCAATACTTTCAAAAGGATTGCATCAATTAAGAGGTCTTGCTTGGTCAGGCAGAGGTAAAATTAAACGTGTAGATGTGTCGATTGATGGTGGCAAGAATTGGAAAACTGCTCAACTTCACTCACCAGTTCTAAGTAAATCATTAACTAGATTTACTTTACCATTTGAATGGAATGGTGAGGAATTACTATTACAATCAAGAGCAATTGATGAGACAAATTATGTCCAACCAACTATTGGTGAACTTCAAAAAATCAGAGGTGTGAATTCAATTTATCATAATAACTCAATAGCAACTTGGTTAGTTTCCAAAAATGGAAAGGTTGACAATGTCAGGCTCGGTTAGATGCATATTAAGCTTTTCATTAATAATATTTTTAACAAATACAAGTATTGCTAGTGATAGAAAATTCAATTTAGGGCAGATTGCTACTAAAGAAGAAATTGCAGGATGGGATATAGATGTAAGACCTGATGGATTGGGCGCACCAATTGGAAGTGGAACTGCTCTATTTGGAGAAGAAATATACACCGAACAATGCGCAGCATGCCATGGTGATTTTGGTGAAGGTGCAGATAGGTGGCCCCCACTCGTTGGAGGTGAAGGCAGTTTAGCCTCTCATGATCCAGAGAAAACTACTACAAGTTACTGGCCTTATGCATCTACAATCTATGATTATATTTACAGAGCAATGCCATATGGTGCTGCACAATCCTTATCTTATGATGAAACTTATGGAATTGTAGCCTATCTCTTATATATGGGTGACATAATCGAAGAAGATTTTGTTTTATCAAATAAAAATATTGGTTACATAGAGATGCCAAATAAAGATGGTTTTTTATTACCTGATCCAAGACCAGATATCATGAATACACAAGGGAACCCTTGTATGAGTAATTGTCAAGTATCTACAAAAATTATTGGAAAAGCTAGAGATATTGATGTAACTCCAGAAGACGAATAGTTATTAAAGGTAATTATTTAGGGCAACATAATGCGATCAAGGCGAGAATTTCTTCAATTAGCTACAATTACAGCAATGTTGATTGCTGGCAAAAATTGGAGCGCTGTTGCCGCTAAACAAGAAATTTCCGAGAATGATCTTTTAAAATTTGACTCAAAAGGTCAAATCACTTTACTGCATATAACTGATATACATGGCCAACTTAAACCTGTTTTTTTTAGGCCGCCATCAGAAAATTTTGGAATTGGAAAATATGAAGGTATTCCGCCTCATCTTGTTGGAAAAGTTTTTTTAGATTATTTTGGCATTGAACCCAACACACCACTCGCTTACGCACATACTATGCTGGACTACGTTCCTTTAGCTAGAGAGTACGGCAAGCTGGGAGGGTTAGATAGAACAGCCAGCTTGATTAAAAAAATCAGGGCAGAAAGAGGGGAAGATAAAGTACTTTTATTAGATGGTGGTGACACATGGCAAGGTTCATACACTTCTCTACAAACTCAAGGGGAAGATATGTTACATGCAATGAACCTCTTAAAGCCAGATGCTATGGTAGGGCATTGGGAATTTACGCTTGGCAAAGAACGTCTTAGTGAACTAATTGATAAAATAGATTTTCCATTTCTGGGTGGAAATGTTTTTGATACAGAATGGGATGAACCTGTCTTTGATAGCACCTCTTATTTTGAAAAAGGGGGTGTTAAAGTTGCAGTTATTGGACAACACTTCCCATATACTCCTATTGCTAATCCAAGTTACTTAGTTGATGGTTGGTCTTTTGGAATAAGACCTGAAATCATTCAAAAAAATATAAATAAAGCAAAAAAGAATGGTGCTGAAGTAGTGATTTTATTATCCCATAATGGGTTCGATGTAGATCAGAAATTAGCGTCTATGCTAGATAATGCTGATGTTATATTAACTGGACATACACATGATGCAATTCCAAGAGCAATTAAGATTAAAAATACTTTGCTTCTTTCATCTGGATCTCATGGCAAATATTTAGGCAGAATTGACCTAAAAGTTGATAATGGAAAAGTTGTTGATTTCTCATCAAATTTAATACCTATTTTTTCAGATGTAATTCAACCTGATCCAGAAATGACAAGATTGATTAATAAAATTAGAGAACCATATGAAGAAGAATGTAACCGTGTGGTAGGGGAAACTGAAACCTTACTTTACAGAAGAGGTAATTTTGGTGGACCTTGGGATAGCGTAATTTGTGATGCAATTATTCAGGAAAGAGATACAGAAATTTCATTAAGTCCAGGTTTTAGATGGGGAACAACTTTATTACCAGGTCAAAAGATAACTATTGATGATATTTATTCACAAACTTCAATGAATTATCCAGAAGTCTATAGAACTGAGATGAATGGTGAAAATATAAAAAATCTTTTAGAAGACGTATGTGATAATATTTTTAATCCTGACCCTTTTTTCCAGCAAGGTGGTGATATGGTTAGAGTTGGGGGAATGACATATACTTGCCAACCTAAAAACACAATGGGAAATAGAATAAGTGATTTAAAATTATCTAATGGTGAAAAAATTGAATCACAAAAAAAATATACTATCGGAGGTTGGGGATCAATAAATCCTGAAGTGCAAGGTCCTCCTATTTATAAAATATTAGAAGATTATGTGTCTGGTGAAAAAATTATCAAACCAAAACATAAAAATCCTGTAAAAATTATGGGAATTTAAAAAAGGCGGCTATTAGCCGCCTTTATATATTTCTATTAATTAAAAAGTTTTAAGAAAACATATCAGAAGTTATACCATTATACCAATCTATTGATTCTTGATAGTTAGCTGCTCTTGTATCACTACTGTCATCAGCTTGTGAAATAAATTTACTTTCAACATCAATAGCTTCTGTACCACCAACATAACTTGCACCAACTTTAACATCATCATTGGGTGCAATTAGTGACCAGCAGGTATTTGAATAACGAGCATCAAATACTTTACTTCCTGTCAAAGCGCCTCTGATATGATTAGCTGCTACTTTGGCTTGGCTGTTGGCTGAAAAACCTGACTTAGGCATTGATTTAGCAACAGATGCATCACCTAAAACATAAATATTTTCATCTGCTTGAGATTGCATAGATGTAGGAATAATAGGACACCAGTCACCATTGTTAACACCTGCTGCCATTGCAATAGCACCAGCTTTTTGAGCTGGAACAACGCATGCAGCGTCAGCTTTAAATGTATCTAAATCTGTTTCAAACTCCATTGTAGAAGCATTTACATTTTTAAGACCACCATGATCCTCTGAACTAATCCACTCTATCATTCCTGGATAATGTTTTTGCCATCCTGCTTCAAATAAACCTTGTTTAGAAAATTTAGGTTTAGGATCTAAAATAACAATTTTTGCTGTAGGATTAGATTGTGTAAATTGATGAGCGATCATAGAAACTCTTTCATATGGTCCAGGAGGACATCTATATGGATTAGGCGGAGGAACCATAACAAAAGTTCCACCTTGTTTCATATTCATAACCTGATTTCTCAATAACTGTACCTGAGTACCAGACTTCCATGCATGAGGCATTTTATCTTGAACTGCAGCAGAGTATCCATTGATAGAATCATATTTGAGATCAATTCCCGGCGAAACAACAAGTTTATCATATGAAATTGAATTTCCAGAACCTAAATTGACCTTTTTAGCAGCTGAATCAACGTAAACAGCCCACTCATGAACAACATTAACACCTTGGTTTACAGCTAGACCATAATAGTTATGCCCTATCGAAGCATAATTTCTAAATCCACCTAAATAAATATTAGAAAAAAAGCATGTGTAATATCGCTTTGATGCCTCAACTAGTGTAACATGAACTGCACCACCAGCGTCTTTAGCAATATATCTTGCTGCGGTTGCACCACCTGCTCCTCCTCCAATAACGACAACTCTTGGTACAGCACCAAGTGAAATAGATGGAAATGCAAGTGTTGCAGCTGAGGCTGCAGCAATACCTGTAAAAGCACGTCTTGAAATTTTTGACATTATGTCCTCCCCAATTAAATTGACTGATAGATTTTTATCACCTTTTAACCTTAAGTAAATGAAAATATGATCATTTTGGTGGTTCTAATGTACTAAAATAAAGAGCTAATGAGCCAATTTGTTCATCATTAAGTCTCCCAGCGATCATTTGCATAACAGGATTTTCCATCAATTTTGATCTGTAAGCAAGCATTAAAGCAACAAACACCTCTGCATCCATACCGTTAATTGCAGGAATACCTGCACTTTCTCCTGTCTGAATATGACATGTCGCACATTCAGAACCTAAATATTCTCCATATTCTATATCACCCATTGCAATAATTTGTTGCTCATCTAAATGCTCATCTGAAAATGCAAATTTGCAAAAAGATGTTAGTAAAAAGATCACAAATAATAATATTTTCATATTTACGATTTAAAACAATTCAGATTTGATTTGTCAATGAGTTAAATTACTTATTAACAATAGATTATAATTTTTTAAGGAATAACTATATTGATTTCATAATTAACTACTATACATCTGATAAACAAGAATGAACAACAAGAATGAAGAATCAAAAAGAGCTTTTGTGCCCAAAACAATCGGTGATTCACTAAAAAAAATTAATAGAGATATTTCTAATAAATATGGCAAAATAGAATATCTTATAATTGCAAAATGGCCAAAAATAGTGGGTCAATTCTTTGCTAATCATTCAGAACCTACTAAAATTAGCCGTATTCCTGAGGGAGAAAATGATACTGGTGATGTTATTTATAGTAATTATTTGCACATCAATGTATCACCAGTTGCAGCAGTTGAATTTCAACACTTTAAAGATAAAATTATTGATAAAATTAACAGTTACTTTGGATATAAAGCTATATCTAATATACGTTTAAAACAAAATTTTATTCCAAAAAAAAATTATACAAAAAAACAAAATTCTATTAAAAATATTAGCTTAGGTAAATCGGATATAAAAAATATAAATAACAAAGAATTAGAAAAATCTCTTGAGAAATTAATTCAATCGATTAATAAAAAAGACCAATAATGAATAAAATATTTGCTACTTTATTTATTTTACTGATTACCTTCGTATTTTCCTTAGAAGCTAATGAAGCATCAGTTTTAGAAATTAAAGATAATGATTTTGTAATTGGTGATAAAGATGCACCTATTACTATTATTGAGTATGCATCTATGTCTTGCAGTCATTGTGCTTCTTTTCATAATAGCACACTAAATGACCTAAAAACTGAGTATATTGATACTGGTAAAGTAAGGTTTGTTTTTCGTGATTTTCCTTTTAATTATCCGGCTTTGCTAGGAAGTATGATGATGCGATGCATTCCTAATGAAGTAAGATATGACTATATGAATGCACTTTATTTGTTACAAAAAAGTTGGGTTGTGAGAGAAAATGCTACAACTATGCAAGAATTATACAAAATAATGCAAAGCGGAGGTATGACAAAAGATGAATTTGATGCTTGTTATAGTAATGAGCAATTAGAAAACGAAATTCTAGAAGGTGTAATCGCAGCACAAAAAGAGTTCAATATCCGCTCCACTCCATCATTTTTAGTGAATGGCAATCTTATAGAAGGAAATAAAAGTATAAAAGAATTTAGACAAATCATTGATAAAATATTATCAGAATAGTTAATGATTAAATTTAAAACGCTTAGAGTAAAAGGCTTTAAATCGTTTGTTGAACCAACAGAAATTATCATAGAAAATGGACTTACGGGCATTGTTGGGCCTAATGGATGTGGTAAATCAAACTTAGTAGAAGCTTTTAGATTTGTAATGGGAGAGCTTTCACCTAAACAAATGCGAGGAAGCGAATTAGATGATGTAATTTTTAATGGTACAGCAGGTCGACCCCCTTGGGATATTGCTGAAGTTTCAATTGATTTAGATAATAGCGACAGACAAGCACCTAGTTTATTTAATCAGAGTAGTGAAATTGAGGTAACTCGCCGAATATGGAGAGGTGAAGGTTCAGAATATAGAGTTAATGGAAAAGAAGTAAGGCTTAAAGATGTACAGCTTTTATTTGCTGATGCCGCGACTGGTGCCAGATCAACATCAATGGTTAGTCAGGGAAGAGTTGGGGCAATCATAGCGGCAAAACCTGAACAAAGGAGAAGCTTATTAGAAGAAGCAGCAGGGATAACTGGACTACATTCAAGACGACATGAGGCAGAACTTAGATTAAATGCAACAGAAACAAATTTAGAAAGAGTAAAAGATGTTCTCAAAGCTCAAGAAGAACAGTTAGAATCTTTAAAAAAACAATCTAAGCAAGCTGAAAGATACAAGAATATTCAAAAAGATATTACAAAAGCAAGAGCATCTGTTTTTTATAGTAAATGGATTATTGAAAAAAATAAACTTGAAGAAGCTTCTGAAAAAATAAAAACACAAAATAAATTAGTAAATAATCAAACTCAAAAAGTTGCAAAAATAAATATTGAATATGAAAAAGTTCAACACAGTCTCCCTGATTTAAGATTAAGAGAAAGTCAAATATCATCTGAGCTCCAAAAAAATACAATTAATTTGGATAATCAAGAAAAAGAAATAAATAGAGCAAATGATGCGGTTGAAGAAACTCAGATAAGAATAGAACAGATAAAAAATGATATTAATAGAGAACAATTTTTATTTGATGATGCAAAAGAGAATTTAGAAAGGGTAAAAGAAGAAAAATCAATTTTAGAAAAACAACAAGGAGATTTATTTATTGAAGCAAGTGATGAGCAAAGTTTAGAAACAAATAGTAAACAAAATAACAATCCTATAATTGATTACATTGATTTTGAAGATGGTTATGAACAAGCAGTTGCTGCTGTATTTTCGGATGAGTTGATTGCTTCTATAAATGAAGAGCAATCTAGTTATTGGAGAATATTAACCGATAACGTAAAATCAGACTTTCCTGAAAATATCACAAAATTTTCTAAGTTAATTAAAGCTCCAGAAAATCTGAAAAAAAAGCTAGATTTTGTAGGTTTAATTGAAGAAAAATCTGATGTTTTAAAAATACAAAATGAATTAAAACCTGGTCAAATTATTGTAAGTATTTCAGGCGAAATATGGCGTTGGGATGGTTACATTTCTAAAGGAAAACAAAACTCATCTACAAAAGCTGTATTAGAACAGTTAAAAAACAGAAGGTTAAAACAGCTTTCAAAAGAGGAAAAGCAGTGGAATGATATTTTGACAAAAGCAAATCAACGAATAACCGAACTTAAAGATAGAGAGATAAATTTAACAAATGAATTATCAAATTTGCGTTCAATGCCAAAAAATATTACTTCAGAGAAAGTTCGTTTACAAAAATTGATTGATGAAAATAAAATTGAATACGAAAAAATTTCAAATTTACTTAAAGAAACTGAACAATTAGCTAATGAGATAAATAAAAGATTAAAATTAGAAGAAATAAAATTAAATGAATCACGTGAAGAGAAAATTCGTATAGAAGGTTCAATTGAAACTATTAATGAAGCAATAAAACAATTAAGTTTACAAGTTAAAGAAAGACTAAATGCTAAATTAGAAGAATTATATAATATAGCTGAATTAAACCCTAATAAAACTTTAAAAGACATCAATGATTTAGAAAGAAAATTGGAAAGATTAATCGCTGAACAAGAAAGGTTAGGTGGTGTTAATTTATTAGCCGAAGAAGAATCAATAGATTTAGAAAAAAAGGTTTCATCAATTAAAGCAGATCAAAATGACTTGTTAGCCGCAATATCAAAACTCAGAGAAGCCATAGACTCACTAAACACTGAAGGTCGTCAAAGATTACTAGCAGCTTATGGGGTTGTAAATGAAAATTTTCAAAAACTATTTAATCAATTATTTGGTGGAGGTAAAGCATACTTAAAATTCACAGATGAGACAGATCCTTTACAAGCTGGTTTGGAAATTTATGCAAGCCCCCCTGGAAAGAAATTACAAAATTTAAATTTATTATCCGGTGGAGAGCAAGCTTTAACAGCTTTATCTTTATTGTTTGCTGTTTTTTTATCAAATCCAGCTCCTATATGTGTCCTTGATGAGGTTGATGCGCCACTAGATGATACAAATGTTGATCGCTTCTGTACATTAGTTGAAGAGATTGCAAAAAGTTCTAAAACAAAGTTTTTGGTAATTACTCATCACAGAATGACTATGGCACGTGTAAATAGATTATTTGGTGTTACCATGCCTGAACAAGGTGTTTCTCAACTTGTTTCAGTAGATTTAGAAAAAGCTATTGAAATTCGTGAAAGAGATGAGGAAAATCCATAATGCTAATTAATAAAAAAAATAAACTAGAAGAATTAAAAAAAAAAATTGATAAAATAGAATCTTCTAAAGACAAAACAGTTATAAGAAAAAAAGAAAGTGGTGCTGGATTTGGTTTCAAAATTAGCACTGAAATTATTGCTGCGCTAGCAGTAGGTGTAGGAATAGGTTTGATTGTGGATAATTATTTAAATACAAAACCATTTGGGTTAATTATTTTCTTTATTCTTGGCGCATTTGCTGGATTTTTAAATATTTATCGTGTAATGCGTCGCATTGAGAAACAATAAGTTTTTTAGTAATTACAATATAATTTTATGGCATCAAAAGACGGAGAAAAACATAGCCCTTTAGAGCAATTCGAAATAATTCCAATGACTCATAATAAAATAGGTGGGTATGATATTTCTTTTACAAATTCTTCTTTATCAATGGTTATTACTGTTGCAGTAATAACTTTATTTTTAACGCTTACTGTTAACCCAAGATCAATAGTTCCAAATAGATTACAATTAGTTTCAGAACTTATGTATAATTTTATCGCCCAATTATTAAGTGATACTGTAGGAAATAATGGAAAAAAATATTTCCCATTTGTGTTCTCACTTTTTATGTTTGTTCTTATTGGTAATATGGTAGGAATGGTTCCTTACCAGTTTACTTTTACAAGTCATATTATTGTTACATTTGCACTTGCATCTGTTGTTTTCATTGGTGTGACTATTTTAGGTTTTTTAAATCATGGAATTAAATTTTTTACTTTCTTTTATATCCCAGGTGTTCCCTTTTATATGCACCCTCTTTTAATTCCAATAGAGGTAATATCCTATTTATCTCGTCCAATTAGTTTGTCTGTAAGGCTTTTTGCTAACATGTTAGCAGGTCATACATTACTTAAAGTCTTTGCTGGTTTTGTAGTTGCAATGCCGTTTTTTACTGGTGTTCTACCTCTGGTATTTATTGTTGCACTAACTGGTTTAGAAATTTTAATCGCATTTTTGCAGGCGTATGTATTTGCTATTTTAACTTGCTTATATATTAACGATGCATATCATTTACACTAAAATCTAGGAGGATTTATGGAAATAGAAGCAGCTAAAGTTATCGGAGCCGGACTTGCCGTAATTGGTGTTATTGGTTCAGGTATAGGAATTGGGAATATTTTCTCTTCATTCATTGAAGCAGTAGGGAGAAACCCTGCAGCTCGTGGAGAGGTGTTCACAATGACTATGTTAGGATTTGCACTTGTTGAAGCAATTGCACTTTTTGCACTAGTTATAGCTCTAGTAATATTATTTGGTTAATTTAGTTAAAAGAGATATCAATGCCACAATTAAACCCTGAGTTTTTTGTCTCACAGCTTTTTTGGCTTGTAGTAACTTTTTCTTTTTTGCTTGTATTTTTATGGCGAATATCTTTACCACGTATTGGATCTGTTTTAGATAAACGTGAAAGAAAGATTAGTGAAGATTTAGCTACAGCCAAGAAGCTACAAGCAGAGGCAGAAAATATTCAGGAGCAAATTGATTCTCAACTTATACAAGCAAGATCTCAAGCAACTAATATTTTAAAACAAACTTCTAATTCTCTGCAAAATAAAGCAGGGGAAGAATTAGAAAATTTAGATAAAGAACTTGATTTAAAAATTAATGACTCTGCAAAAACTATTGAAAAAAATAAGAAAGAATCATTAGAAAATATAGAAAATCAAATTAACGATATTACAAAGTTAACACTATCTAAAATAATTAAACTAAATATTTCTGATGAAGAAATTAAGAAAGCAGTTAAATCAGCTGGAAGATCAGTTAATTAATGTTTTCTGATCCACAATTTTGGGTAGCAGTTGCCTTTTTTGCTTTTATAGCAGCTGTATTTAATCCTATAAAAAAAATTCTTACAACTAATCTTGACTCTCAAATAAAACAAATCAAAGATAGTATTGATGAAGCTGAAAATTTAAAAAATGAAACCCAAATAACTTTAAGTGAAATAAAAAAACGCCAGAATGATGTGCAACAAGAGATACAATCTATATCTGAAGAAGCAAAAAATAAAGCTAATCAATTAAAAATTAATGCTGAATTAAAATTAAAAGATCAAATAGAAAAAAGAAAAATTATAGCTACTTCAAAAATTGATCAACTAACACGTGATGCAAATAATCAAATTCAGTTTCATATATCATCTACTGCTATTGAGGCTATGGTTAATCTTTTAAAAGAAAAACTTGATGAGAAAGAAAAACAAAAAATTATTGATTCTTCTATAAATGAATTATCTTCAGTACTTAAAAATTAATTTAGCAAATCCTTCTTTTCATTATCTAGCATAAATCCTATTATAATGCTTGAAACATTATCTTTATTGGTTGCAATATTTAATCTTGAGATATGTTCTATTGTTGAATATTCTTTGGATTCTTGATTATTAATTATCTCAGTTTCAATAGAAAAATATTGCGTATCAATAAGATTATTTTTTTGATCTAATAAAGTTGTATAAATTGGAAGTTTAATATTTAACTGTTTGGCAGTTAAAGGCTCAATAATAAATAAAATATCTAAAGGATAAAGTTCAAAATTATTTGATTTTTTACAAGATATATTAAATTTAAAGTTATTTATATTAGCTTTGAAAGCCAAATTATCTAAACTTATTACTTTTTCATTGCTATGAATATAATTTCTATGCTCAGATGAGAAAAATATACTGGGGCAATCAATATTTTTTGAGGCTTGTTTAGTAGTAAATTTTGAATTACAACCTAATAAAAATACTAGGGTAAAAAAATAAGTTAAAAAATATAAAAAGTTTTTCACGAATATTTTAATTGTATTAATATATCTTTGTTTATAAAGCATGATCAAAATTAAAAGTAAATGAATAAAAAAATTGATATTTATTTGGCAGGTCCACGAGGATTTTGTGCTGGTGTGGAAAGGGCTATTCTTATGGTTGAAGAAGCAATTAATAAATATGGCAAACCTGTTTATGTCAGACATGAAATTGTTCACAATAATTTTGTAGTAGAAAGATTACGTAAACAAGGGGCAATTTTTGTAGAAGAATTAAATGAAATAAAACAATATGATCGTCCAGTAATATTCTCTGCTCATGGTGTACCTAAATCTGTGCCTAAAGAGGCAAGAAAATTAAATCTGTTGTATTATGATGCTACATGTCCATTAGTGAGCAAAATTCATAGAGAGGTTGAAAACTTTGAACGTAAAAAATTACCTGTAGTTTTAATAGGTCATAGAAATCATCCAGAAGTAATAGGTACAATGGGTCAAACAAAAAAAAATATTTATCTTGTTGAAAATATTAATGATGTCGAAAAACTGCCTTTAGATAGAAATAATCAAATAGCTTATGTAACTCAAACAACACTTTCAGTTGATGATACCAAAGATATTATAAATACAATAAAATCAAAATTTTCAAATGTAATAGCGCCAAAGAAAAAAGATATTTGTTATGCTACAAGCAACAGACAAGAAGCAGTAAAAAATATTGCTAAAAATTGTGATTATTTTCTGGTGATTGGATCAAAAAATTCATCAAATTCTTTACGTTTAGTTGAAGTTGCAAAAAAATATGGTGCAAAAAAATCATTATTATTAGATGATCTGAATTTTATTAATCAAATAGACTTTTCAGAATCTAATAGTATAGGAATAACAGCTAGTGCTTCTTCACCTGAAATTTTAGTAACTAACTTGTTAAAAAAATTAGAAAAGAAATTTGATATTAATATTATAGAATCTTCTTATGAAAAAGAAGATATACATTTTAAAATTCCTCAAAAATTAAAAGAAGTAATTTAATGGCTGTTTTTACTCAAGTTAATAAAGAAGATCTTAATAAATTTCTTGGAAACTACACAATTGGAAATTTAGTATCATTAAATGGAATTATTGAGGGTATAGAAAATTCTAATTTTAAAGTAACAACTAATAAAGGTAATTTTATTTTAACAATATTTGAAAAAAGAGTAAATCCTATTGATTTGCCTTTTTTTATGGACTTGCAAAAACATTTATATCTAAATAAATTTAACTGCCCTTTACCCATTCAAAATAAATCTGGAAAAACAATCAATAAACTTCATGATAAGAATGCTGTATTAATTTCATTTGTAGAAGGTAAACAAATTATAAACCCTGATTCGACTCACTGTATGCAGGTCGGTGAAATGATTGGGAATTTAATAAATATAACGTCTTCATTTGATCAAAAAAGAAATAATGGTTTAAATCTAAGCAAATGGAAGGATATTTTTGATAAATGTGAACAAACTAAAAAACATAAATTTGTAAACTTTATCGAGCCTATGCAAAAAGAATTGGATTATCTAAAATTAAATTGGCCAAAAAGTTTACCCATTAGTATCATACATGCCGATCTATTTAAAGATAACATTTTTTTCAAAAAAGACAAATTGTCAGGTGTAATAGATTTTTATTTTTCATGTAATGATTTTAATATCTATGAACTCGCTATCGCAATAAATGCTTGGTGCTTTGATGAAAAAAATATTTTTTCGATAGAAAATTTTAAATCCTTAACAAAGGGCTATAATAAATACTTATCTTTATCCGAGGAAGAAATAAAAAATTTTAACACAGTAATTCGTGGAGCAACTATGAGAATATTAGTAACCAGGTTACATGATTATATATTTCATGACGATCATGCAATTGTTGTACCAAAAGATCCTAATGAGTATTTCGAAATTCTAAAATTTCATCAACAAAAATCAATTTTTGAATTATGATAACTATATATACTGATGGAGCATGTTCTGGAAATCCTGGTATTGGAGGCTGGGGCATAGTAATTATAGAACTAAAAAAAGAACCAATATTTTTAAATGGTGGCGATGATAATACAACTAATAATCAAATGGAGTTAACAGCTACTATACAAGGATTAAAATATTTTAAAGATAGAGAGAAAATTACATTATATACTGACAGTCAGTATGTAAAAAATGGAATAGAAACTTGGATAAATAATTGGAAAAAAAATGGATGGAAAACCGCATCAAAAAAACCAGTAAAAAATAAAGAGCTGTGGGTGAAATTAGATTTGTTAATTACTAAACATAACGTTATTTGGAAATGGGTAAAAGGTCATGCTGGTAATTTATATAATGAAAAAGCTGATTTGCTCGCAAGAAAATATATTGAAAAATTATAACTCTTTTAACTATATCTATTTTTCAACACATATATACCTGATAAGGTAATTATTGAAGCTCCTAATAAAGTATATAAATCTGGAAAATCTCCGTAAAAAAAATATCCTAATATAATTGCCCAAAAAACCAAAGTGTAATGAAAAGGTTGAATAATACTTGCTCTAGCCATACTGAGGGCAATAATTTGAAAATAAATACCAATAGAAAAAAAAATACCAATTCCTAAAAATAAGAAGTATGAAAATGATTGAAGAGGTTGCCAATAAAAATAAGCAAAGATACTCATTAAAATAATACCTATAGATGAAGTATAAAACAACGATGTTTCAGTTGAGTCAAATTCTGAAGCTTTTCTGGTAACTATTTGGTACATACCTAAAAAAAATGCTGCTATAAGGGGTATCAAAGATTTTGGATCAAATATTGATAAGCCTGGTCTCATTATAATTAATACCCCAAGAAAACCAATAAAAATTGCTATCCAAATTTTCAATGAAACTTTCTCTCTTAAAATAATAGCTGACAAAGCAACAACTATTATTGGAGTCAAAGATGCTATACTATGTGCATCAGCTAAAGTAAGATATCGAAATGATAAAACAAAGCACCCTGATTCTAGCAATGATAATACACTTCTAAAAAATTGTAATTTTAAATTATTTGAAATGTAAAATTTATAATTTTTTTTTCTTCTTGATTCCATATAAGAAAGAAAAAGAGTAAAAAAATATTTTATAAAAAGTAGCTGAAATATAGAATGATAAATTACTGCAGTTTTTTGCATTACATCTAAAAAAGAAAAAGACAAATATGCTACCATTGCAAATAGTATACCTGTTGTTTCTAAAGATTTAAATTTATACATTTTATAATTATTTTTATAATTAAGGGTTTACTAAAACTTTCATTGATTTATCACTCATAGCAACTTCCATAGCTTTGTTTATATTATTAATGTTATAATTATTTGAGATTATTTTATCCCAAGGTAGTTGATGAATTGTTCTATCTAATAATTTTATTGATGGATAATATTGTGAAATATCATCTCCGCCAACACCTATGACTCTTGCACTTTTTTCTAGTATTTGCGAGTGAGGGTTAATAGGTATAGCATGTGAATTAGAAAATATTCCTACTTCTAGAACCATTCCTCCCTCTCTTATTAAATTTAAAGCAATGCTGAATCCTTCAGAAACCCCACTACAGTCAACTACTAAATCCACTCCATAATTATCAGTAATTTTATTTATATTATCTTTTATTTCATCCCCATTATTGCTTACTACTGTGTTTGTTGCTCCAAATTCTTCAGCAATTGAAGTTCTAAATTTACTTGGATCAATAGAGATAAGTTTACCTGCTCCCATTAAGTTTGCTTTAATTAAATGGAATAGTCCTATTGGTCCGGTCCCCAATATAGCAACAGTATCCCCACTTCTAAAAGGTTCCCATTCTGAAGACCATTGTCTTGCTTTATCCAAACAACCCGTAACTGATAGAGGCTCAATAAATGTACCAAATTGAGGATCTAAATTATCTGGATATTTAAACAAATGACTTCCAGGTATTATATAAAGATACTCACTCCATCCTCCAAAGATATGTGGTGCTTTTCCAGCACCAATATTATTTCCATAGTCAAGCTTACACTCACAATAATAATAAGGTCTATTATTTCTACAAGCAAAACATTTTCCACAAGATATATTAGGAGCAGGTACTACTCTATCTCCAACAAATAGTTTTTTTCCATCATGATCAAGTAAATCACCGTTTATTTCTTCAATAATACCAACATTTTCATGTCCTTGAATAACAGGGAGTGGAATTGGTCTGCCACCTTTTTGATGAAAAAAACCTTCAAATGAATGTTTGTCTGTGCCACAAATTCCAGAATATTCCATTTTTATTATTGCACAGTTTTTATCTAAATCAGGGTAAGGATAATCCTTAACTGTAAGAAGACCTTTTCCTTCTAAAGTAGCTGCTTTAACTTTTCTGTTTTTACCTCTCATAAATAATCAACTTTAATCTTATTACTTTTATTAAAAATTAGAATAAATAAATTTGTAAAAATCTTTTTTTAAATTAGGATTTCCTGATAATACTTGTGTCATCAATAAAGCTGTCATTTTCTTTTCATTGTCTACTAGAAAATAAGTTGAAGCTGCTCCAGCCCAACCAAACTCACCAACAGATCCAAGATTATTATTTTTTATTGGATTCATTAATGTTCTAAAACCAAATCCCCACCCGTAGGCTTCTAGATCATTTGTATAATTCTCATTTTGTTCAATTCCTATACTTGCTATTTCAATTGGGAAATATTTAGATTCTAATGCATTTGTTCTCATTAACTTCAATGAATTTTCTTTTATAATAGTTTTTCCTTCTTCAGATTTTCCTTCATGCAACATCTTAGCAAATATTGAATAGTCTTTAATTGTCGAAAAAAGTCCATGTCCTCCTCTGGCATAATTTTTTTGATTAATAGGATATCCGTAGTTTCCAATTCTTTGTGGATCAGTTATTAATTCTGTTAATTTTAAATTTATGGGATCATACTCATAAGATTGCATTAGTCTATTTGATTCTTCTATTGGAATTAAAAAATCAGTTTCAAACATTTTTAAAGGAATAAAAATTTTTTCTTTTAAAATATTCTCTAGTGAATTATTTTGTACAACTTCCAAAATCCTTGCTAATACATCCATTGAAACTGAATATCTCCATACTGTTCTAGGTTGAAAAAGAAGAGGTGAATTTGATAATATTTTTATTTCATCCTCCAGACTTGTAAAATCCGAATTAAATAGTTTAGTTAAATCATATTGTTTACCAACAGGATCAGCTAAAAAATTATATGAAAATCCAGCTGTATGTAAAAGTAAATCACTAATCGTAGGAAAAGTAACTACATCTTCAATATCATCTATATTTCCTTTTTGATTTTTTAAAACTTTTAAATTTGAAAATTCTGGCAAAAACTTTGTTATAGGATCATTAAAATTAATTTTTTTTTCTTCAATAAGTTGCATAGCTGCAACAGCAACAATAGGTTTTGTCATTGACCAAATTCTATAAATAGTATTTTCTTTAATAGGTGTTTTGTCTTTTATGTTATTAAACCCAACTTTCCCTGAAAATGTTTCATTATTTATATTAATCTGCCATTGGATACCTGGGTAAAAACCTTGATCTATATAATTTGAAAATATATTATTTAGTTCGTTCATATTTTTGATTTCGTTATAAAGTTAATTTGATATTATTGGTTTCTTATATGAAAAATAAAGTATTGCAAAATGAACTTATAAATCTTCTTGGTAATAGATGCTCATTATCTGAGTCAGTGAGATTAAATTATTCTAAAGGTGAAGATGTCTTTGATCCAAAACTCTCCCAAGCAGTCGTTTTTCCAGAAACAAATGAAGAAATTTCACTTATAGTTAAATTATGTAATAAATTTAAAACACCTATTATTTCTTTTGGAACTGGAACATCTCTCGAGGGTAATGTTGTTGGTAATACAGATGGTATAACTCTTTCCTTAGAAAAGATGAATAAGGTTATATCCATTAATTCCAAAGACTTTGATTGTAGAGTCCAAGCTTGTGTTACAAGAAAACAATTAAATGAAGAATTAAAAGATAAAGGTCTTTTTTTTCCTATAGATCCAGGAGCAGATGCTTCAATAGGCGGTATGACAGCAACTTCAGCTTCAGGAACAATGGCAGTAAAATACGGGACAATGAAAACAATTGTTTGTGGATTAACAATAATTTTAGCATCTGGTGAAATAATAAAAACAGGTACAAGAACTAAAAAAACTGCAGCTGGATATAATTTAACAAACTTATTTGTTGGGTCAGAAGGAACACTTGGCATAATATCTGAAATTCATCTTAGATTATCACCAATACCTGAGAGTATAATGAGTGCAGTTTGTCAATTTAACAGTTTAGAATCAGTTATATTAACTGCACAAGAAATTATTCAATATGGAATACCAATTGCTCGCATTGAAATGTTAAACAAATACCAAATGGAACTAAGCATAAAATATTCAAATTTAGAAAATTTTCACTCAAAACCAACATTGTTTTTTGAGTTTCATGGAAGTGAATCAAGTAATAAAGAATCAATCGACATAGTTGAAAGTTTGTCTAAAAATAACAATGGTGGGGAATTTAAATGGGCAGATTCAACTGAAGAAAGAAATAAATTATGGCAAGCACGTCATGATGCATACTATGCTGTAAAATCCCAAGGTAATAATGCTAGAGTTTATGTTACAGATATATGTGTTCCAATATCAAATTTAGTTGAATCAATAAAATTCGCAGAAGAGGAGATAAAAAAATTTGGAATTAAAGCTCCTATGGTAGGACATGTAGGAGATGGGAATTTTCATGTTGCTATTATGTATGATCCAGAAAAAAAAGAGAGTTATGACATAATAAGAGGATTTAGTGATAAGCTAATTCAAAAAGCTTTAAATCTTGAAGGTACAATTACTGGGGAACACGGTGTTGGCATTCAAAAAAAAGAATACCTTTTAAAACAACACCCTGATAATATTTCTATTATGAAAGGAATAAAAAAAGTATTGGATCCAAACAACATTATGAATCCAGGCAAAATTTTTGACTTATAAATTATAAATTTTCTAATATTTTTTCCGCTGAAGAAACATTAAATTCTCCAGGTTTTTCTATAAAGATTTTTAGAACAATATTATTTTCAACTATCATTGCAAATCTATTAGATCTTTTGCCCATAAAATTTGCAGATTTATCAACTAAAAGATCAAATTCTTTTGTTATATCTGCATTGCCATCAGCAATACCAATTATATTTTTATTATTATTATAAGTACTTAACCACGCTTTCATTACAAAATGATCATTTACAGATAAACAATAAATGTCATCAATATTTTTTTCTTTAAAAGAAGAAAAAAATTTTATAAAGCCTGGAAAATGTTTTTCTGAACAAGTTGGTGTAAAAGCTCCTGGAACTCCAAAAATAATTACTTTTTTATTTTTTAATTCTTCATTAAGATTTAATTTTACAATTTCACCATTTTTAATTATTGGAACTATTATTTTAGGAATTTCTATTTTCATTATTTTTTTATTATGTTTATTGCATTATTAATTTCTTTCTCAGATAGTAATTCGGATAAAATTAATCCCTCAGGATAACTACTTGAAAAAAAAGCGTTAAAAGGTATCCCAAACCTATTATAATTATTCAAAAATTGATTAATATTTTTATTAGGTTTTGTCCAATCGCCACGCACTAAAATTACTTTATTGGCTGCAAATAAATTTTTAATTTTATCAGAATTAAGAACATTTACCTTATTAAATTGGCAAGTAGCACACCAATCAGCTGTAATATCTACAAAAACTATATTTTCTTTTATAAGTTCATTTATTTTTATAGATGAAAAATTTTGCCATTCTTTATCTAGTTTTAATTCTTCGTTTTGTTCAAAAAAACTAAAGGTGGGTAAAGATAAAAATAATAATAAAACTATAAAACTTATAGGGTTGTTAAAATATATTAATTTTTTTCGATATATTAAAATAATTAAAAGTAAAATGGAGCTAAAAATAAAATAAAAATTAAAAAAATTAAGCAATATATTTGATAACCATAGGGTTGTTAAAAATAGTAAAAAACCTAAAAAATATTTTAAATATTTCATCCATATTCCTGGTTTAGGTAAATATGAGACTAATTGAGGGAAAAAACAAATTAGCAAGTATGGTGTGCTCATTCCAAGTCCTAAAAAGAAAAAAATTGTAAGAAGTATTACAGATGATTGAGTAAAAGCAGCTGTAACAGCAGTCCCTACAAAAGGAGCTGAACATGGCGTAGCCATTAACGTAGCAAAAAAACCATTAAAAAAATCTTGTGAATATGAGTTTACATTTTTATTTATGAATTTAGAACTGCTTATGAATTTTGGTATTTTAAATTCAAATTGATCAAACATGTTCATCATAAATAAAAAAATAACGGCACTAATCATTACTAAAAAATAAGGTTGTTGAAATTGCATTCCCCAAGAAATAGAAATTCCTAATTGCTTCAAAACCAAAAGTACTAAACCAAGAGCAACAAAAGAAAAAACTATACCAAAAGATGTGAAAATAAAACTTATACGAGCCTCTTTAATATCATTTTTCAATACTGACATTATTTTAATTGACAATACTGGTAATACACACGGCATTAAATTTAAAATTAATCCACCAACTAATGAGACAAGAATATAAAATAGAATAGGATTTTGAGATAAATTAAATTTATTTGATTCTTCTAATTCAATATTATCAATAAAAGCAAAATTGTGGTTCTTGTCAATTAAAAGAACTTCGATTATAAAATTTTCATCTGTAATTAATTTTTTATCAAAATTAAAAGAGGCGCTTAAAGACTTATAATCCAAGGAATAATCAATTATTGAATTTATTACTGGCAATCCGAACGGCGTATGAATTAAAATTTCAGGATTATTAAAATTTAAATTAGTTTCTGCTTTAACTTCCAATAAAATATCATCTTGGTTTACATAAGCTTTTGTTTTAAAATTATTAATAAAGGATATCTCTTTATTATTTACTGGTAAACTTGATATAGCTTTTTCTACAAGATAATAAAATTCTGTTGTATTCGCTGAACCAGGAGGAAGATCTAAAAAAATTCTAGCATTCCCAGGTATGCATATATCTTTACAAACTAAATAATTAATAGATATATCTAAATTAGTAATTTTGGTTTTATCCTTAATATCTATAATAAGAGGAAAAATAACATCATTCTCATACCCTATTGAACGTAATCCTAAAATTTCAAATTCTTTTGGTTTTGGCCATTGCAAAGTAATTTCTTTAACATTTTTTGATTCATCCCAAATTAAAGTTTGTGGAAAACCTCCATCCCCGGGGGATTTCCAATAGGTTTTCCAACCAGGTTCCATACTATATTGAAGACCTAATATTATTTGATCTTGGTTATTGTTATTAGAAAAAGGTGAAATAAGTCTAACTTTAGACATATCACCTTGGCTCCATTCACTTGTCAATCCAAATACTGCTTTAGTTAGCAGTACTAAGCTTAAAATTAAGTATATAATTTTTAATAATTTCTTCACTATAATAATATATTTAGTATGTTAAATATAACAATATACTATAGAAAAATTATTAATAATACGAATATACAAATTATGAACTTAACAGGCCAGCTTTTGATTTCTATGCCTTCTTTACAAGATGAGCGTTTCTTCAAAACAGTAATATACTTATGTGCTCATTCTAAAGATGGAGCAATGGGAATTATAATTAATAAAAAAATTGATTATGATTTATATCCAGATCTTTTAGAACAATTGGGTATTGATAAACCGCTGGATAACAAAAAATTATTTATCAGGTATGGAGGCCCAGTCGAGAGTGGGAGAGGCTTTATTTTACATTCTGATGAAATTATTCAAAAAGAATCTTTAGCAATTAATAGTGGAATAGCTTTGACAAGCACTGCCGAATTCTTTGAAAATTTATCAAAAGGAAAAGGACCAAAAAATAGTATTTTTGCTCTTGGATATGCTGGTTGGGAAGCTGGACAATTAGAAAATGAAATTATAGCAAATAGTTGGATGACAGTATCCACTGACTCAAAATTTTTATTTGATGAAGAAGTAAATAACAAATGGTCGCAAGCTTATAATTTATTAGGAATTGATCCTAATAAATTATCACATCATTCAGGGAACGCTTAATTAAATATTAATTTCAAAAATTCTTTCTTTATCTTTTTCAACAATTTTTTTAATTTTAAACTTTGATGTTTTAGTTAATTTATCACCTTTAATTGTAACAAATGATTTCATTTTCAACACCTCTTTCTCAGGCATTTTTCTTTGATATTTTAAACTATATTTCTTTCCAGCAATCACAAAAGTAGTTTTCATATTTCCTCCTTGTAATACTTCTATTTCGTAACATTATAAATTATTTTTTAAGAAAAAAATTCTTTTTGACTAACAAACCAATCTGTTACCATAATTGAAAAATCTTTTGATAAAACATATTTTTTTACTCTTTTGTCCAACTTATGTTGAAGTTTTTCAAAACAATTAAAACTTACTCCATCATTTAAAACTGTTTGAATAGAGGTTCTAGATCCAATCAAATTAGGTATTTTAGAACAAATTTCTTCATATGAGATACCGCCATTGTTAGTTTCACAAGAAATTTCTAAACATATAACATAATGCAAGCTTGATTTAGTAAAAAAATTTTTAATATAATTTTTACTTATTGTTAAGCCATAAAATTCATTTTTTTTAAAATCTACAAAATTTCTAAAATGCATATTTCCTCCCTCTTTAAAGAGAAGGTAATAAATACCTTCTCTTTAGATTAAATGATTTAGTTAGTCCCTAATTGAATATGCCATTACACCAACTTCAGCTTTGTCAGTTCCAAGTTTTTCTGCTTCTTCACTAATTCTAATACCAATAGAAATTTTCATTAGATACCAAATTACAAAAGCAACTATAAAGACAAATAGATTTATCCAAATAATTCCATAAACTTGAGCTCCAAAGCTAGCACTACCATTAGTTAGTGGAACAGCTAACGTTCCCCAAATACCAGCAAAACCGTGGACAGGAATGGCTCCAACTACATCATCAATTTTAAGTTTTATTAAAAATAAAGTACCATAATAAACAACAGCACCACCAATACCACCTATGAGGATTGCCATTATAGGCGATGGTGTAAGAGGCTCTGCAGTAATCGCTACAAGCCCTCCTAATGCTCCATTCAGCATCATTACCACATCAGTTTTTCCACCTACTAATCTTGATATAGCAGCACAAACCATTACACCTGCACAAGCTGCTAGGTTAGTATTTATAAAAATTGTAGCAATAGAAGTAGAATCATCAAATGAACCTAAAGCTAATTGAGATCCACCATTAAATCCAAACCACCCAAGCCACAAAATAAAAACCCCTAAAGTTGCAAGAGGAATTGATGAACTTGCAAACGGTGCCATAGTTTTAGCTTCTCCTGTTTCATCGAATCTACCAAGTCTGGGGCCAAGAAGTATAGCTCCTGCAAGTGCAGCTGCACCTCCGGCACTATGTACTATTGTAGAGCCAGCAAAATCAGAAAAACCTGCTGCTGCTAAATGTCCGCCTCCCCATTGCCATCCCATTTCTATTGGATAAATAATTCCAGCTAATATTGCGCAGAATAAAAAGAAAGGCCAGATTTTAATTCTTTCTGCCATTGTCCCAGAAACTATTGAGCATGTAGTTGCACAAAAAACCATTTGGAAAAACCAATCTGATCCATCAGAGTATCCTTTTTCTATAGAACTTGTATCACTCCATGGAAGTAAGTTTCCAATGAAACCACCTTCTGGAATACCATAAGCCAAGTTATAACCAATCAGCCAAAACATTAAACCTGCAATGGAATATAGACCGATATTCTTTGCTGCTATTGTGGCAACACTTTTAGAAGTAACTAATCCAGATTCCAACATTGCAAAACCTGCAGCCATCCACATGACTAAAAAACCACTAATTAAGAAAAGAAGTGTATTTAGTATATAAGAAACTTCAGAGTCAACAGCTGCATGAGCTGAAGAAGATAAAGAAATAATTCCTATAATTAAAGTAGTTAAAAATTTTATATTTTTAGGCATTTCAAACCTCCATATTACATTTTAACAACATAACTAAACCAATAGTTATGTTTCGTTTTTCATGCGTAGCTATGGAAATTAAAAATAAGTTCCGCGTTCCTTCGGTATTACCTACTTCCGATCTGTAAAAACAGATTGAACGATTTAATAACTTTGCATGCGTTCCTTCGACTTTCGTCTACTTCCGTCATGTAAACATGATGAACGTAATTTTGTTTTAGCAAAAATTTTAAAAATTAAAAAATAAGTTTTTAACAAATTAAATATGCTAAAATTGCATATTAAATTATCTATATTTTCTGTGTTTTTTTTAAAATAGTAATAATAATTTATAATTTAATCCACTTGCTATTATTTTTGCTGGATTCCACACATGCAGAAATAAAATTCATAATATGTATACCTACTTCTTCATCTGGAATAATTTTTAATAAATTATTACTATTATCTCTATTGTTAATTATATCAGCAATATCACTATAAATTTGCGCAAACCCCTCTAAGTATCCTTCCGGATGTCCCGGTGGAACACGAATATAACTCATCGAATTTATTTCTGAAAATGTGCCCCTGGTAATGATTCTATCTCTTTTATCAATTTTACTAAGTCTTGCATAATTTGGATTTTCTTGAGACCAATGCATAGCCCCTTTTTCACCATAAATAGAAAAAGCTAAGTTATTTTCTTCCCCAGTAGCTATTTGAGAGACTGATAAACTACCTTTTACATTTTCACTCATTCTTAAAAGTATATTTGCATCATCATCTAATTTTCTTCCACTAACAAAAGTTGTTAATTCTGCTGCAATTTCTTTTAATTTTAATCCACTTACAAATTCAATTATGTGCATTAAATGACTTCCAATATCTCCTACTGAACCTGCTATACCACTTCTTTGTGGATCTGTACGCCATTCTGCTTGTTTATTAATTCCTTTGTCTTCTTCTTTTTGCCCAAGCCATCCTTGAAGATAATGACCTTTAACTTTTCTAATTTTTCCTATTTCCCCATTCAATATTAACTGCCTTATTTCTCGAATAACAGGATAACCACTATAATTATGAGTTAAAAAAAAATAAGATGAAGATTTTTTAACCTCATTATATAATTGTTTCGCTTCATTTATTGAAGCGGTCATTGGTTTATCGCAAATTACATGAATATTTTTTTTCAAAAACTCTATTGAAGGTTTTGCATGCATATGATTTGGCGTAACTATTGATACAACATCAATTCCATCTTGCATTCGTGATTCTTTTTCAGCCATTTCTTCAAAGGAAGAATAAATACGTGATGAGTCTAAACCCAACTCTTTACCTGAAGCTTGAGATTTGTCTGGTGTTGAAGATAAACATCCAGCAACAAATTCAAATTTATCATCAATTCTTGAAGCTATTCTATGAACAGATCCAATAAAAGCATCTTTTCCTCCACCAACCATTCCGAGTCTCAATTTTTTTTTCATATGATAATAATTGATTTATGCTTACAATAAACTTTTAAAATTATAGTAGAGATTTTCTGCATTTTGATTCATTGATAGCATATTTTTTTGTGCATCCTCATCAAATTTTTTCAAAGCACCTGCCCCTAAAGTTTCATTTAAAGCGTTTTCATATTCTGGAACGCATCCCCATTGACTAACTGTATCATTTTTAATTTCAATGTGAAACTGAATACCATATGCATGATCTTTGTACTTAAAAATTTGATATTTTGTTGTTAAAGATGATCCAATTACAGATACATCTTTATTATTTTCTAAATTTTTAACTTCATAACTGTGCCATTGCAAAGCTTTAATGGTTTGATTAAAAGAAGAAAAGAGCTGGTCTGATTTGTAGGAATTTTGCATGTTTATGTCCATTATACCTATTTCAGGAGGGTCTGATTTAACTACATCTCCTCCAATTACTTCTCCTAACAATTGACAACCTAAACAAAAACCAAGGTAGGGTTTTTTTAAATCCATCACAAATTCTTTAATTTTTTTCTTTTCATGAATAAGCCAAGGGTATGCGTCTTCCATCCAAGTATCCATGGGGCCACCCATACAAAGCATTCCATCAAATTGGTTTAGATTCTCAGGTATTTTTTCGCCCTCATCTAACTCAACTGTAAATAAATTAAAATTATCCTTTTTCATCAAATCTAGAATATAACCTGGGGTTTCAATAGCAATATGCTGTAATATTATGATATTTTTACTCATTTTTTTCTAAATTTAATAATCTTTCTTTCAGTTTTACTCCACCTAAACCAGAAAAACCACCTAGTGATTGATCTGCTCTTATCACACGATGACATGGTATTATCAATAAATGGCTGTTTTGACCACAAACATTACCAACATAGCGAGGAGAAGTTTGTAGTTTTTTTGCAATTTGACCATATGTTTTGGTTTTACCATAAGGAATCTTTTGCAGTTCATTCCATATTTTTTTTTGTAAATTCGAACCCTGAATTAAAAGATTAAGATTAAATTTTTTTAAATTTCCTGAAATATAATTTAAAATCTGTTTTTTAACTATATTTAAAAAAGGACTACTATTTTGTTTTTTTTGTTTACCAAATTTAACTGATAATAATTTCTGATCAATTGCTTTGATAGTTATCCAGCCTATTTTTGTTTCAAAAGATAAAACTTTAGTCATATCTGTTTATATTATTGTAAGTATATATTTACTAGTAAATTTAATTTAAAATAATATTATAAATAAAAATGAAAAAACATAAAACAAGAATCTACGTAAATAAATCTATATCATTAAATTTAATAATTTACATAAAAGACAAACAGCATCATTTTTTAAAAAATGTTTTAAGAATTAAATCTGGAGATGAAATAATTGTTTTTGACGGAATCTCTGGTGAATGGTTAAGTAAAGTTATTTCTATAAATAGAGATAATACTGCATTACGTATTTCTAAAAATTTAAAAAAAATAAAAAAATCTTTAGATCTATGGTTAATATTTGCTCCAATTAAACAAAGCAGAATGAGTTTAGCAATACAAAAAGCAACCGAGCTTGGAGTTACAAAAATTATTCCATGTAAAACTCAATTTACTAATATTAAAAACATTAATATTAAAAATTTATTTGATAATGCTATAGAAGCTGCAGAACAATCACAAAGATTCGACATTCCAACTATTGAAAAGGAAACTGACTTAATGTCTTTATTAGAAAATTGGCCTGATGATAGAACTCTAGTCTTTTGTGATGAAAAAAGTAATGGCAAAGCTATTATAGAAACTCTTGACAAAATTAAATATTCTACAACAAAATGGTCAGTAATGATTGGCCCAGAAGGAGGTTTTTCAGATACTGAAAGAGATCTGATACTTCAAAACAAAAATGTTGTTCCTGTTTCTTTAGGAAATACTATACTTCGTTCAGATACTGCAATTACAGTTGCTTTTTATTGTTTAAAAGAAATCACTTCTTAAAAATTACTATTTCATAAATAAATAAATTCATTTATAATAAATATTTGATGGAATTAACTTCTTATTCTTTATTATTGTATCTTGTTTTAGGAATATTTATATTCTGCTATTTTGTAGGAACTTGGGTTTGGATTAAAGTAGACAAAAAAAATTTAGAAGAATCTTCAGAAGATAATCAAGAGAATTAAACTTATTTATATCTTTCTAAAAATTTTTGCAAAAAAATATTTGAAACAAAAAGCAAAATTGCTGATAATACAATTACTATAACAGCTATACTTGCTCCTGATAAACCATTTGTATAACAAACTGCACATCTTGCATAAGCTGAAAATGGTATTAATAAGCACATTAAGAATGTTATAAAGTAAATTTTTTTAACCATTATACAATATTATCTATTAATATTATTGAAAAAATCAAGAATAAATAAAGGATTGAATAAATAAAAATCTTTTTTGATAATATTTTATCTTCATTTGATTTAACTAGTAGCATGTAACATAGGTATACATAATAAATTCCTAACACAATACTTGTAAATAAATAAATATTTCCTGCAAACCCAAACAAATAAGGTGTTAATGAAATAAAAAAAAGAATTATTGAATAAACAAAAATATTTGTTTTTGTAGTTTTAATTCCCGAAACAATAGGCAACATAGGAATTTTTGCATTGGCATAGTCTTCAGTTTTATACATACTTAGTGCCCAAAAATGAGAGGGTGTCCAAAAAAAAATAATTAAAAAAAGCAATATAGGTTCTAAAGATATATTTCCCATTGCTATAGTCCAACCAATTATTGGGGGAAATGCACCAGCAGCTCCACCAATTACAATATTCTGTGCAGTTCTTTTTTTTAACCAAATAGTATAAATAACTACATAAAATATAATAGTAATAGCAAGCATTAATGCTGATATAAAATTAGATACAAAATATAAAGATATAACTGACAGAAAAGCTACAACTATTCCAAAAAATAAAGCTTCGTTACTTGAAATTTTCCCAGTTGGTATTGGTCTCAAACAAGTTCGTTTCATTAATGCATCTAAATCTGATTCATACCACATATTAAGAGCACCTGCAGCCCCTGCTCCAAAAGCCACACATATCAGAGAGAATGTAGCTGTAAAAATATTAACCTGCAAAGGAGCTACAATTAATCCAACAACACATGTAAATATTACGAGCGACATCACTCTAGGTTTCATTAATTGAAATAAGCTTTTACTGTAACTTAAAAAATTATTATTTATAATATTTTGATTTTGCAATTTTATCTCTAAGCTTAGCCACCTGTTACTAAGAAATATAACTTTCTAACTAATTGAGTATAGTAAGATTCATGCCACATTATGAAAACAAATACTAAAATAGCAAAACAAGGGACTAGAATCGCGTAAATTATTGCTAAACGTTCCCAATACATATGCATAAATATTGCGCATATAAAACCAGCTTTAAGCATCATAAAAAAAAGAATTAAACCCCAACGAAGAAATCCTTGAAAACCATACCAATCAACCCAGTATGAAAATGCACTAAATACAAAAAGTAAAGTCCATACATAAAAATATATTTTAAGAGGGTGTTGTTGTGTTCCTTCAGCCATAAATCACCTCACCATAAATAAAAGAATGCAAAAATAAATACCCAGACTAAATCAACAAAATGCCAGTACAAGCCCATGATTTCAATTGCTTCATAATCAGATTTTTGAGAGGTAAAATATCCTCGCTTTCCTGTATCAAAATGTCCACGAAATGTTTTCCATGTCATAATAAAAAGAAAAATAACCCCTATTGTGACGTGGGTTCCATGAAATCCAGTAACCATAAAAAATATAGCACCAAACTGAGGAGCTCCGAATGGATTTTCCCAAGGACGAACACCTTCATGAATTAATTTTGTCCATTCAAAAGCTTGCATGCCAACAAAAGAAGCACCTAATACTGCTGTTGCTAGCATAAGCCATCCACACATTTTTTTATTTTTCTCATAACCATATTTAACTGCAAGAGCCATAGTTCCGCTACTTGTAATTAAGATAAAAGTCATAATTGCAATCAAAAGAAGTGGAACATTGTAATGGCCGACATGTAATCCAAAAACTTCACTAGCATTTGGCCACTCTACTTTAGTTGAGAATCTTACAGTCATATAAGAAATTAAGAAAATACTAAATACAAATGTATCGCTTACTAAGAAAATCCACATCATAGCTTTTCCCCAAGGCACACCTTTAAAAGCTTTTTGATCAGATGCCCATTCCTTAAAAGCCCCTTGTTTTGGAGGAACTACAATTTTTACTGATGTATCGGTATTTTCCATTTTAACCTTTCATTAAGTTAACAACATTAAACCAAATAGCACAACCCATACTGCTAATAAAAAATGCCAATAAATTGCACATAGCTCAACTGTATGTTTTGCTTTCATAACAATTATATCTTTAGGATTCCATACCTTTTTAATTGTCATCATCCAATATACTAGCCCTCCCAAAAGGTGTAACCCGTGTAATGCAGTAAACACATAAAAATATGCATTGGCTGGATTTGAAGATACATAATATCCTTGGTCAATCATTTGTTGCCATACTAAAAGTTGCCCTAAAAGAAATAAAAAACTTAATAATCCTATTGCTATCATTCTATTTTTTACAATTTCAAAGTTATTTTTATTTGAAGCTATTTGAGCACTAATAAAAACAGCGCTTGTTATTACTAATAATAAAGTATTAAGCCACAATAGTATTGGCTCAGGCATGCTTTTCCAATCTTGATAAACTAATCTGTCTGAATAAGTTACGATAAATAAGCAAAAAAAGATCGTACTAATTATCATTAGATAACGAAGACCTAGTTTTCCTTTACTTATATCAAGGGTAGAACCCTCATGTAAATTATCAAGTTTTGCTTGATCTGGATCCCATGGTTTTTGAGACAAAAGTTTAAATATACTATTTTTTTTACTCACGTTTGTTCAGCCTTTGCTTCTGGAACTTCACTTGGCCCAACATCTTGAGGAATATAATCTTCTTTAGCGCCTGGAACACTAAAATCATAAGCCCATCGATATACAACAGGTAATTCTTTACCAAAATTTCCATGCCCTGGTGGTACTTCAGGTGTTCTCCACTCTAAAGAACATGCCTTCCATGGGTTCTTGCCCGATAGTTTACCAAACTTTGAACTAACAATGATATTAAATAAAAATAATAATTGCGCAAAGCCAACTATTATTGCCATTACTGTTATAAACTGGTTTAAATAATTAGTTGAAACAGCCATAAACTCACTGTCATACATTTCATAATATCTTCTTGGAACTCCTACAAAACCTAAATAATGCATTGGAAAATAAATTGCATATGAGCCTAAAAAAGTTACCCAAAAATGGAATTTACCCATGCCTTCATGTAAGAAACGTCCAGTAATTAGAGGAAACCAATGATAGATCGCTCCAAAGACTACAAGTACTGGAGCAATGCCCATTACCATATGAAAATGCGCTACAACAAAGTAAGTATCTGATAAGGGCACATCAACAATAACATTGCCTAAAAATAAACCTGTTATTCCTCCATTAACAAAAGTAACTATAAAACCAAGAGCAAAAAGCATTGGTATAGTTAGTTGAATATTGCCTTTCCACAAGGTAATTACCCAGTTATAAACTTTAAGTGCAGTTGGAACAGCAATTATTAATGTCGTAGTTGCAAAGAAAAATCCAAACCAAGGATTCATGCCAGCTACATACATATGATGAGCCCACACTATAAAACTCAAAGCTCCAATTATAACAATAGCCCAAACCATCATTCTGTAACCAAAAATATTTTTTCTAGCATGAATTGATATAAGATCTGAAACAATTCCAAATGCTGGAAGAGCTACAATATAAACTTCAGGATGACCAAAAAACCAGAAAAGATGTTGAAACAATATTGGGCTTCCACCACTGTATTCAGATTGTTCTCCAAACTCAACTATAGCAGGCATAAAGAAACTCGTTCCTAACAAATTATCTAATGTCATCATGATGCATGATACAATAAGAGCAGGAAAAGCAAATAAAGCCAAAACAGTAGCAGTAAAAATTCCCCAGATTGTAAGAGGCATACGCATCAAAGTCATTCCTCTTGTACGAGCCTGTAAAATAGTAATAACGTAATTAAGACCACCCATCGTAAATCCAACTACAAATATCGATAATGAAACTAACATTAATATAATTCCAAGACCATCACCTCCAGGGGTTCCTGAAGTAATAGCTTGTGGCGGATATAAGGTCCATCCAGCCCCGGTAGGTCCGCCTGGTACAAAGAAACTAGCTGCTAAAACTAATACAGCTAAGAAATAAACCCAAAAACTAACCATATTGACGTATGGAAAAACCATGTCCCTTGCACCTACCATTAAAGGTATGAGAAAGTTTCCAAATCCTCCAAGAAACAAAGCAGTTAATAAGTAAATAACCATTATCATTCCATGCATTGTTACAAATTGATAGTATTCAGCAGCCCCTAAAAAAGGTACTAGTTCAGGAAACGCAAGCTGTAATCTCATTAACCAAGATAATACTAATGCAACTAAACCAATAGCTATTGCGGTTAAAGAGTATTGTATACCTATTACTTTTGCGTCTTGGCAAAATATCCATCTCGTCCAAAAACTTTTTGCGTGATATAGATCTTGAGGTTTTACCTCTAAAGCTGGAATAGGATCACCTTTACCTACTGCAATATCTTCGTAACTATCTGCGGCCATTAATCAGTCTCCTTATTGTTTAGTGCTAGTTGTATCAATTCAGTTTTATTTAAACTAGCCATATATTCTTCAAAATTAATTTGTTCACTTAGCCATTCTTTATAATCTTCTTCATTATCTACTAAAACTCTGCCTTTCATTGCATAATGACCAGTACCACAATACTCCATACATAAAATTTCAAAATCACCTGTTCTTGTAGGCGTAAACCAATAATACGTAACTGTTCCAGGTACCATATCCATTTTAGCTCTAAATTGTGGAACATAAAAATCATGCAGAACATCAATTGAACGGAGATTAACTTTTACAGACTGACCTAAAAGAATATGCAAATCATCTGCTTCTATTAAAATATCATCTAAGCCATTAGGATCATCAAGGTTCATACCAAACGGATTATCTTCAGTTATGTTTCTTAGATCAGTTAAACCTAATTTTCCATCAGGACCCGGTAATCTATAATTCCAGTACCATTGTTGTCCCATTACTTCAATATCAACAGCGTCTTCAGGGACAGTAACGTATTTGTTCCAAACTATTAGTCCTGGAGCTAAAAGAGCACAAACTCCTATTGTTGTCAGGATTGTTAAAAACCATTCAAGTCTTGGGCTTTCAGGCTCATAGTCTGCTCTACGATCTTCTTTGTATCTAAAACGCCAAACACAATATGACATGAATAAACAAACAGCTACAAATACTGCACCAGTAACCCAAAAAGTTAAAATAATTGTATCATCAATATTGCCCCAATTTGAAGCTACCTCAGTCCACCACCAAGGCGTCCAAAAATGGAAAACTATGGAACCTACAATTACTAAAAATAGAATAAATGCTACTAACATAAATATTAAACTGGTTTGGTTTATACAGTATATATCTAATAGTTACATATACTTTTTCCAGTTTTTTTACACCTATACGTGCGACATATGCGACGGATGGTCTTACTTAAATACTCGTAAGAATGTTTATTTAGAAATTATTATTATTTTTTGATAAAGGAGAATACATGAAAAAACTTTTTATATTTTTGGTATTTTTTATTAGTACAAATACTGCTTTCACAGCTGATGTTACTATTGAAATGCTAAATAAACTTGATGATCGTAATATGGTTTTCAGTTCTGAAATTGTCAAAGTAGATGTTGGAGACACAGTTTTTTGGGTATCTACTGATAAAGGTCATAACGTAGAATTTATATCTAAAAATGGTGTTCCAGATGGAGTTGAAAAATTCAAATCTAAAGTTAATAAAGATGCTGAATTTACTTTTACTATTCCTGGAATATACGCTTATTGGTGTACTCCTCATAAATCTATGGGTATGATAGGCTTTGTAATTGTAGGAGATGATTTATCAAACTTAGAGTCTATAAAAAAAGTAAAGTTTGTTGGTAAATCTAAAAAACTTGCAAAAAGTCTTATTGCTGAAATTGAGGGATAATAGTTTGTGTGAGAATAAAAAAAAATAAGTTAATAATTTTTTCTATTTTTAATGCTTTTCTTGTAGTCTTAATAATTGCTTTAATAATTCCATTCTCTAACTATTTAAAAAAAATAAATTTAGAGGATAATGAATTTGTAAAAAATCAAAAAATTATTAATCCTGAAGTAAAGACACCAGAAATTATAAATAGGTCAATTAATATAAAACTTTTTGCAAAAGTTGATAAAACTTTAAATTGGGAATTTAAGCCTTTGGAAAAAAATATAAATGTCAAAATTGGTGAAAATAAAATTATTAAATATTGGGGGAAAAATTTATCTAATAAGACAATTACTTCTACCGCAGATTTTAAAGTTAAGCCTGAAGCTTTTCAGGCTTACTTAATAAAATCAGAATGTTTTTGTTTTAAAGAGCAAACACTCGAATCTGGCGAAAGTCAGATATTTACTATGATCTTCTATATTGATCCTTCTATAGACTCCGATTGGTATTTTGACAATTTAAAGGAACTTTCATTCACATACGAATTTTCAGAATATAAAAGTTAATTTTTAATAATAAATATATATTATATTAAAAGTGCATTATTTAAGTACACGTAACAGTAAGCTCAATGAATCTTTTTTAAATATTCTTTTTCAAGGATTATCAAAAGATGGTGGTTTATTTTTGCCATCGGAATGGCCTCAAATATCTATAGATAAATTAAGAAATTGCTCATATCAAGAAACAGCACACGCTATTATTTATCCATATGTCAAAGAAGAAATTTCTGATTATGATTTGAAGTTAATTATAGATAAAACATATAAAAATTTTAATCACCAAAAAATTGCTCCTCTAATTAATATTGAAAATAATAAATATATATTAGAGCTTTTTTATGGTCCTACTTTTGCCTTTAAAGATTATGCTTTACAATTTTTAGGAAACATATTCTCACATGTACTCAAACATTCAAAAAGAAAGATAACAGTTTTAGGAGCTACATCAGGTGATACTGGTTCAGCAGCAATTAATGCTTTTAAAGGCAAAGAGGATATAGAGGTTTTTATTTTACATCCATATAATAAAGTTTCAGAAGTGCAGCGTCGTCAAATGACAACAGTAGATGAAAAAAATATCCACAATTTTGCTATAAAAGGAAGTTTTGATGATTGTCAAAAAATTGTAAAAGAACTTTTTATTAATGAGGAAATTCAATCTAAAACTTCTTTAACAGCTGTAAATTCAATTAATTGGGTTAGAATAATTGCTCAATCAGTCTATTATTTTTGGGCATTCTTACAATTAAATACAGATAAAGTTAATTTTATAGTTCCTTCAGGTAATTTTGGAAATATATTTTCAGCAAGAGTCGCAAAATTTATGGGTCTACCGATTCACCATTTACATATAGTAACAAATGAAAATGATATTTTACATCGCTCAATTTCAAACGGCCAAATGAAAATAAATGAAGTAAAAGAGACATATAGTCCTAGCATGGATATACAAATTTCAAGTAATTTTGAAAGAGAGATATTTGAAAGTTCAGATAGAAATAGTGATTACATAAATGAATTAATGAAATCTTTTTTAGCTCAAGGTTATGAAAATTTATCCAATGATTTAGTTTCTAAAATGCAATCAATATATCAAACACATTCGGTTCATGATTCAAAAGTATTACAAACAATTAAAGAATTTAAAGATAAATATAATTATATATCTGATCCTCACACAGCAACCGGTTTAAGTATTATGAATAATTTGGATAATAAAATTACTAATATTAGTCTAGGATGTGCACATCCTGGAAAATTTTCAGAGGCTATTAATAAGGCTATTGATCACAATCCTGATATTCCTAAAATGCTTAAAAATATTTTTGAGAAAAAAGAAAAAATGACTATATTAGAAAATGATACTAATTTAATAAAATCAAAAATTATGGAATTGGTTTAAAAAAATGCACAATATAACTACATTAGATAACGGTCTTAGAATTGTTACACAAAACATGCCAGGTCTAGAAACTGCGTATATGGGTATTTTTAATTCTGTAGGTAATAGAGATGAATATAAAGAAATTAATGGAGCTGCACATTTTTTAGAACATATGGCGTTTAAGGGCACAACTTCCAAAACAGCGTTACAAATATCAGATACAATTGAGAATGTTGGTGGTAATATAAATGCTTATACTTCAAAAGAAGTAACAGCATATACAGTTAGTCTTTTGGGTGATGATTTACCTCTTGGGATTGATATTCTTACAGATATTCTACAAAATTCTATATTTGATGAAGATGAACTTAATAAAGAAAGAGGAACAATAATACAAGAAATAGGGATGTATTTAGATATTCCAGTTTCTATGGTTGGTGATTATTTTTTCCAAAAAGCTTATCCTAATCAACCAATGGGTAGATCTATTCTAGGACCAAAAGAGATAATAGAAAAAATATCTAGAAAAGAAATTATTAATTTTATGAATGAACACTATAATCCAAAAAAAATGGTTATTAGTGCAGCTGGCAAAGTTGATCATGATAATTTTGTTGAACAATTAAAAACTAAGCTCAATAATCTTCCAAATGGCAAACTAAATATTCCTGAAAATGCAAATTTTAAATCTGGAGAATATAGAGAAGATAAAAAACTTGAACAAATACATTTGATGTTAGGTTTTGAGGGTATTGATTATTATAATGATGATTATTATTCTCTTGAAATATATGACTCTTTAATAGGAGGGGGAATGTCCTCCAGATTGTTTCAAGAAATTAGAGAAAAACGTGGATTGGTTTATGATATTCATTCATTTAGTAGCTCTTATACAGATACTGGAATATTTGGTGTTGGGTGTGGGACTGGCGAAACTCAAATACAAGAATTAATACCTATTTTGTGTGATGAACTAAATAAAAGTTTAGACAATATAACTGAAAAAGAAGTTAATAGGGGCAAAGCTCAACTTAAAGTAAATCAAATGATGCGTAGAGAAAGAGCTAACTCAAGATGCACTTCTGCCGCTTATCAACTTTTAATTCACAATCGTATTATTGAGCCTTCTGAAATAATTAAAAGAATAAACGATGTATCAATTGAAACCGTTAAAAGAATTGCAAAGAAAATAATTTCAGGACCTATTACTATATCGAGTATTGGCCCTATAAAAAAACTTGAAATGTTGGATCAAATTCAGAATAGATTAAATTGAAATTATTATCCAAAAAATTGAGAATCCAAAAAAAATTATAATTGCAATAATTAAAAAAATTATAATTTCTTTCAGAGGAAATTTCATTTTACTCTATCTTTATTTTATCAATAATTTTATGTTGTAGATCGCTATCTTTAATAGTCATGTTCATCTCAATTTCAATTTCATGATCTTTGATTATACTACCTTCATTATAAGCTTTTGTAATATAATTTTCTAAAACTCTCTGAGATGAGATCCCAACTTTTTTTAAAAATTTTCTAATCTCTAAATTTAAACTATCTTCATTCATATTTACAATTGTATGACATAAGACTATAAAAGTAAAAACATTAAAAAATGTTAATTTAAGCCAAAAAATTCAAATTTATTATAATTATATATTAATAAGTTAGAAATTTATTAAAGATTTACCTAAATAAAGTTTTTAATATTATAGATGCAAATATTTTTTATTATGTTGGATAAATTTATTCCAAAAAAAATTTTTATTTATTGTGCTTTGATTCGATTAAATAAACCCATAGGATTTTTATTATTATTATGGCCTTGTTGGTTTGGTTTAGCATTTTCTAATCAAAAATTTGATGATTTAATTTATCTATTTATACTATTCTTCTTTGGCGCATTCTTAATGAGAAGTGCAGGTTGCATTATAAATGATTTAGTAGATGTTAAAATAGATAGAAAAATAAAAAGAACAGCTGAAAGGCCTTTGACATCAAATAAAATTAGTTACACCAGTGCACTTATTTTTCTTACTGTATTAATCATATTAAGCTTTCTTGTATTAATTCAGTTTTCATTATTATCAATATTTACTGGAATTATAACTCTTCCTTTAATTGTTTTGTATCCACTTATGAAAAGAGTAACTTACTGGCCGCAATTATTTCTAGGTATAATTTTTAGCTGGGGAGTTTTAATTTCTTCTGTTGAAATTTATGGAAATATAAATTTTGATTATTTGTTACTTTACATTTCTTGTGTTCTTTGGACTCTAGGATATGACACTATATATGCTTATCAAGACAGAGAGGACGACATTAAGAACAATATTAAGTCTACTGCAGTTCTTCTAGGGGAAAAAGGGAAGAGCTTTGTAAGAATTAACTATTCATCTATGATTTTAATAATTGCTTATTTATCATGGAAATCAAATGAAAATCTTATTAGTTTAGGCGTGATAATTGCGATACTTATTGGTATAAATGTTATAATAAATAAATGGAAATTAAATTCTGCTCAAAGTTCAAACCATTATTTTCGACAAAATAATCTTTTTGGTGGTATCATTTTTTCATATTTATTTTTTATTTAATTGTAGATGTCCTTAAAAGTAACAAATAAAAGACCAGTTATTAGTAGGTTAGTTTTTGATTATTTAACAAATTATAAACTTACTATCTTAATAGCCTTGTTGATGATGATTATTTCAGCTGCTGCAACAGGCTTGCATGCATGGTTAGTTAGACCTGCTTTAGATGAAGTTTTGATTAAAGGTAATAAAGAAATGTTATTTCTAATTCCTTTTGCA
>CACEPG010000006.1 GCA_902561355.1 uncultured Alphaproteobacteria bacterium | reverse complement strand
AGTAGGAGATCCAAACAATCCTACTTCTGCTACATATGGCGGTCTATGTCTTGGAAGACCTCTTTTACCTTCTATACTTTCAATCATAGCTGATTCTTCACCACATATGTAAGCTCCAGCACCACGCCTTAATACAAAATGCCCTTTCGGAATTATATTCTCGTTCTCTAATTGTTTAATTTCAGTTTTTAAAATTTTAACTACAGAAGGATATTCATCTCTAATATAAATGTAAACTTTAGAAGCTTTTATAAATAAGGATGCTATCAGCGCGCCTTCAAGAAATCTATGTGGATCTTTTTCTAAATAATATCTGTCTTTAAATGTTCCAGGCTCACCCTCGTCTCCATTTACTGCTACATATTTCTTTCCATTATATGTTGAGACAATTTCCCATTTCATACCAGTTGGAAAACCAGCACCACCCTTACCTTTTAAGCCACTCTCTTTAAGAGAAATAATTATTTGTTCATTTGTAATCTCACCATCTTTAATTTTATTCGAAATTTTATACCCACCATTTTGTTTATAAATTTCTAGCGAAGCATACTTTGGTATCAAAGCATCAAACTTGTTTTTTTTAATCGTTTCTTTAACTGATATAATTGTAGCATTATCAACATAGTTTTTACCAACACATACAGTTGGAGCTAAATCACACCTACCCATACAAGGACCTGGAACAACTTTAAGATTTTTATTTTCAGTTGTTTTTAAATCATTTAGTAATTTTTGAGCACCAAACAATTCACAAGTCAAACTTTCACAAACTCTAACAATTTTAATAGGTTCGTAAGTTTCAGAATTTTTAACTATATTAAAATGAGCATAAAATGTAGCAACCTCATATATTTCTGCTAGAGGCAAGTTAATTATTGAAGATAAAGCAACTAAATGTTTATCATATAAAACTCCAAAATTATCTTGTAAAATATGGAGATATTCAATTAATTCATCTCTTTTAATATTTACTCCAACAAAAAGTTTTGAAACTTGATTAAAGTAAGAATCTTCAACTTGTCTACCTTTAGGAGTCCAGCGTCTTTTTTTTCTTTTTAAAGAATTATCAGTTTGAGAAATAAATTTTTTCATTTCAATTATTATAATAATATATATTTAGTATCAGAAAGTCATGAAAGATTTAGTTGAAAATGATGAAATAATTCTTGATACATGCGGTACAGAATGCCCTATACCTGTTTTAAAAGCAAGAAGGCTGGCTTCTCAACTAAAAAATGGAATGATAGTAAAAGTAATTGCAACTGATCCTTTAGCAGAGGCAGATTTTCAATATTATTGTTCACAATCAAATTATGAATATTTAGACTGTAATAAGAAAGATAAAAAAATTATAATACGCTATATATTTAAAAACAATTAAACTAAAAAATATTTTCAAAACTGTAAAATTCAAAAATATCACCTTTTTTAATTTGACTTATGCTTTCTGGGATTTCAATAATACCATCTGAATAAGATATTGAGCTTATCGTTCCTGAGCCTTGCTTTGGATATTTTAATGCATAATTTTTTTTATAAATATTTTTTTTAACTACTCTAAGCCATTCCATTCTTTTAGTTTTTTTCTTCATATTAAAATCAGAATAAATTAATTCTGATTTAGGTTGTTTAAATTTTCCTCCAGCTAAGCTTTTTATAAATGGATTTATCAACATAGCGAAAAGTAGTTGTACAGAAACAGGATTCCCAGGCAAGCAAACCACAAATGTTTTATTAATTTTACCTATTGCTAACGGTCTACCAGGTTTAATAGCTGCTTTCCAAAAAAAGATTTTGCCTATTGATTTTAAAACTGAGATCAAATGGTCCTCATCACCAACTGATGCTCCTCCTGCTGTTATAACTAAATTAAAATTTTTAGAAGATTTAAAAAGTTTTCTTTTTACTGCATCATAATTATCTTCAAGATTTCCACAATATTTCTTTGATATATAATTACTGTCTAAAAGAGAATGAAGAGAAAAATAATTAGAATTATTTATTTGTGAATTTATAAGTTTTTTGGTTGGCAATTTAAGTTCATTTCCACTTGTAAAATATCCTATCTTTATCTTTTTAAAAACTTTTATTTTATTTATTCCTACTGCCGCAATCAAATTTATATTCTGTTGATTAATAAAACTACCTTTTGTTAATATTTTTTTATTTTTTTTAATATCTTCACCTTTAAGTCTAAAATTTTCCCCTATTCTAGGAATTTTTTTTAAAATAATTTTGTTATCTTTAATAGTTGTGTTTTCCTGCATAACTACTGTTGAGCAGTTTAAAGGCATTTTTGCACCAGTAAAGATTCTTATTACTTCTCCTTTTTTAATTCTAATTTCTTTTTTGTCTCCTGCAGCAATTCTTTTTGAACAATTAAGAATTTTATTTTTTATTAAGTCATTTTTCAAAATTGCATATCCATCTACTGCTGAATTATTAAAAGGAGGTAGGTTTATTTTACTTTTTATATTTTCAGCTAAAATTCTTCCCTTTGACTTATTTAAATTTATAATTTCTGTTTGGTGTATTATTTTTTTTTGTTTAATAAGAAATTTTATTATTTGTTGTTTTGTAAGAGGATGCTTATTCATTATAAATCATTAAGTATAAATTTTACAATAAGCTCAATCTCATTTTTTTTAAATTTTCTAATATTACTATCAACCTCTATATCAGATATTAAAGCAACTACATTTGAAACTTGATTAAATAAATAATTTTTTGACTTTTCTTTTATAATTTCAATCTTGGGATGATTATCGTTTTTAAAACCTTCAACTATTACTATATCGGTTGTTGATAATTGTTGTAAAAGTTCAGTTAAATTTTTTTCTGTATTATTTTCTAATTCAGTAATCTTAACCCATCTTTTAGAAGAACTAATAATTACTTGTTGTGATCCAGCTTTTCTATGCAAAAAACTATCAGTTTTAGGTTGATCAACATCAAATTCATGGTGTGCATGCTTTATTGAAGCAACTGAATATCCTTTTTTACGTAATTTTTTTATTATTTCTTGAGCATAATAAGTTTTTCCAGAATTTTTCCAACCTATTATACCTATTATCTTCATTTCAATTTTTCTTATTTAAAATATATACAAAAGAATAGATAAAAAATGTAATACTAATTAAAACTAATCCAAGAGCCATAGCATATTCAAGATTACCCATCCTTGTTTCAAGAGATATAGCTGTTGTCATTACGCGTGTATAATGATCAATATTTCCTCCAACAATCATTACTGCACCAACTTCAGAAATAGCTCTTCCATAAGCAGATAATAAAGCAGTAATAATTAAAGAATAACTATGACCGATAAGTATTTTTGCAATACCAAAGTACGGCATGTTTAGTGATCTAAATTCATCTTTAAATTCATGCCAATTTTTAAAAAAAATCTCATGAGAAATAGAAGCAACTATTGGAAAAATTATTATTATTTGAGCAATTATCATTGCGGTTGGAGAATATAATAATTCGAATATCCCTAGAGGTCCTCCCGAGGCAAATATAAAATATACTATTAATCCAACAACAACTGGAGGTATACCCATTAAAGAGTTTATAACAATTAATATAATGTTCTTAAAAATAAAAACTTTTAAAGCTAAGTAATATCCAAATAATATTCCTAAAACTGAACCAATTATTAAAGCAATAAAACTTACATATAGTGAGAGAATAATAATTTCCCACAAATCATGATTAAATGTTATGATTAAAAGTAAAGAATTTAAAAAAATATCGAGTATATTCATAATTTATAAATTTATTATTATTTACAATATGCCAAAAAAAGCAAAATATCTAGTCGCTCCTAAACCTAAAGATACTAAATTGACTAAATTAATATCTGGTTATGACGAAAATAACAAAAAAATTGTAGCAAAGGTTATTAAAGAAAAGTCATTAACAATTTTTTTAAATAATCAAGAAATTGTAACATTAATGTCTATTGGTGATCATCCAAAATACTTAGCAATCGGATATTTGCTAAATCAAAATATGTTAAAAAAAAATGATAAAATTACAAAAATAGAATTTGATAAGGATTTGGATGTAATCGTAATTAGAACTAGGAGAAAAACTAATTATGAAAAAAAATTGCAAAAGAAAATTACAACAAGTGGCTGTGCAATAGGTACTGTATTTGGAGATATCTATGATGAAATTAAGAAAATAAAGTTAAAGTCATTAAAAAAAATAAAACATTCATGGATATACGAAATTTCAAAAAAAATTAATTTAACTCCAAGTTTATATCTAGAAACAGGGGCAATACATGGTTGTGCAATAATTGAAAATAATAACCCAATAATTTATATGGAAGATGTTGGTAGGCACAATGCAGTAGATAAAATTGCTGGGTATATGTTTTTAAAAAAAATTAGAGCATCAAATAAATTTTTTTATACAACAGGTCGTCTTACAAGTGAAATGGTAATTAAAACAGTTAAAATGGGTGTGCCTATTCTTATATCTAGATCAGGATTTACATCATGGGGTGTAGAATTAGCAAGAAATACTAATTTAACTTTAATAGGTAGGGCAAAAGGTAAAAAATATTTAGTTTTAGCTGGAGAGAATAGAATTGAGTATAAATAAAAATAAGATTATTTTTGTAATATTAGCTGGAGGATTATCAAAAAGATTTGGGGGTGGATTTAAAACTTTTGCTAAGTTTAATAATAAATCAATTTTTGAGAGAATAGAATCTAACCTCAAAACAAATAAAATAGACATCGTAATTAATACAAACTTTTCAGATGAAAAATTTATAAATAAAAATTATTTAATTATCCCTGATCTTGAAAAAGATTTTAAAGGTCCTTTAGCCGGAATATATGCATCAATGAATTGGTTAATAAAAAAACATCCAAATAAGTATTGGATATTTACTGTACCTTCAGATACTCCTTTTTTACCAAATAATTTACTTGAAAATTTTTTATCAAATTATGATGAATCTAAACAAATATTTATTGCCCGATGTGATCAAAAACTCCATCCAGTAGTAGGTATGTGGAATGTAAGCCTTATTAATGATCTAAAAAACTATTTAAATGGAAGAAATAGAAAAATAATGGATTGGGTAATAAAACATAATTATAAGTTTGTAGACTTTGAGAGTAATAATTTTGATAATTTTTTTAATATAAACACAATTAATGACTTAAATAAAGCTGCTGATATTGAAAATAACTTAATTAAATAAATAAAATTTTAATCTGGATAATGAGCAGATAAAATATTATAAAAAATATATGTCCATTTATCTCCCAATAGCAGAAATGAATGTAAATATTTTATTAATTGTTTCTATAGGTATGCTTGTAGGAGCCTTATCAGGTCTTTTTGGTGTTGGCGGTGGTTTTTTAATGACTCCTTTACTAATTTTTCTAGGTATTCCACCAGTTGTAGCAGTTGGTTCTGAAGCACCGCATGTTCTTGCTTCTTCTGTTTCTGGCGTAATTGCTCATTGGAGAAAAAAGAATGTAGACTTTAAGATGGGATTATTTTTACTTTTTGGCGGTGTTTTAGGATCAACTCTAGGCGTTAACCTTTTTAAAGTTCTTAAAAGCTATGGTCAAATAGATATAGTAATACAATTGCTTTTTTTAATTTTTCTTGGTTTTATTGGTTTTAGTATGGCTTTTGAAAGTGCCAGAACAACAATAAAAAATTATAAAACTACATCAGCAATAAGAACAAAACTTCATCAACATTCTTGGATTCATGGCCTACCTTTTAAAATCAGATTTCATAGATCAAAACTTTATATTAGCGCAATACCTCCGCTATTAATTGGGTTTTTTGTTGGCATATTATCTGCAATGATGGGTGTTGGTGGTGGTTTTATAATGATACCTGCTATGGTTTATATCTTAGGCATGTCAACAAATGTCGTGGTTGGCACATCTTTATTTCAGATTATTTTTGTAACTGCTAATTCAACATTCTTTCAATCTTATTTAAATCAAACTGTAGATATAGTTTTATCAGCTTTAATGATATTTGGGGGTGTAATAGGTGCGCAGATAGGAGTAATTATTGGCTCAAGACTAAAAGCAGAGTATTTAAGAGGCATATTGGCAATTTTAGTTTTACTTGTCTGTGGTAAAATTTTTACTGATTTAATTTTAAAACCAAGTGAATTATTTACTACTTCAATATTATGATAAAAAATAAATCATTTTTATTTTATAAAATTTTATTATATTTTAGCAACGCACTTATATTATTATCTTTAACTTTATTTAATTTAAATTATTATTTTGATACTTTTGAGATTATTAGTATCAAAACAACAATAATTATTTTAATTTTATCAAACCTTTTAAAATTAATTTACTGGCAAGTGATTAAATCTAATAATATTCACATAATTAAAAATGAAAAAAATAATTTTTTATTTATAGTATTTTTTATATTAACTTTTGTATTACCTACTTATATGGTTTATCAAAAAAATTCATTAATTATTGATGAACAGATTTCACAAATATCCCTATTAATAATTCTTATATTTGCAATTTTGGGAATGTTAATAGAAAAAAATATTTTTTTTAATAAAATAAAAAAATCTGAAAATTTTAAATATGAAGAAAATAAAATATAAATGAATATTTTTAAATCCATAGTAATAATAATTATTTTTTTTAATAAATTTAATTTTGCCTATGCAAAAGAAACTTATTTTGATTTATCTGAAAATAAAATTAAAATTAACACTAATTTTACTGGTAAAGAAATTATAATTTTTGGTATTTTAGAAGACAATAAAGAAACAATTTTAACAATAAAAGGACCATTGAAAAATTCAAAAATTCAAAAAAAAGAACGAAGATTTGGGTTTTGGTTCAATACAAAACATATTACATATGAAAATATTCCAAGTTCTTTCTTTATAGCAGCTTCATCAAAAATTGAGAATATTTTGCCTATATCAACTTTAATTAAAGAAGAGCTTAGTTTTGACTATGTTCTTGAAAATAAAATATCAAACAGAAATTTTATATCAAATGACTCACAAAATATTTGGAAAAAAAATTTTGTAAGATTAAAAAAAAATAAAAATTTTTTTAAGGAATATGAAATTAAAAATATTAATGATAAACTTTTTCAAACAAGGGTTTTTTTCCCACCTAATTCAATACCTGGTCAATATATTGTTAGTGTTTATCAAATAAATAATAATATAATTACAGAAAGAGATGATAAAATGATAATTATAGAAAAATCAGGAATTGGAAGTAAAATTTATAATTTTGCCCACAATCATTCTGCTGCATATGGTTTGTTTACAATTATTTTTGCTATAATATCTGGATTGTTAGCTGCTACATTATTTAGGAGGTCCTAATGAGTAAAAATCGTTATATTTTAGTTATTGCAGACAATTCACCAGAAATGAATATAGCTTTAGAATATGCTTGTGCTAGATCAAAAAAAACTGGGCGCAAAATTATAATTGCTACATTTATTCAACCTCTTGATGTTTTGACTACCCAAGGTGTTACAGAAATAATGAAAAATGAAGCACGAGAAGAAGCTGAAAAAACTCTTCAAAAAGCAGCTGATATAGTAAAAGAAAAAACTGGAGATTTACCTGCATTATCTATGCGTGAAGGTGAAACGATTGCTGAACTAAAGAAATTGATTGAAGAAGAGAAGAATATTAATGTATTAGTTTTAGCAGCAAGTTCTGATCCAAAAGATAAAAGCCCTGGTCCAATTATTAATTCTTTAGTTACTAACGAGATAACAAATATAAGAGTTCCAATAATGATTGTTCCAGGAAATTTTTCTATTGAGCATATAGCTCAAATAACTTAAATGCCTGAATCAGTTGCTGAAATTTTAATTAATATTGAGTCAGTTAAATTTTCTTTTAAAAATCATTTTACTCTAACATCTGGTCTAAAAAGTCCTGTTTATGTTGATTGTAGAAAAATAATTTCTTTTGTTAAAGAAAGAGATATTATAAATAATAAAATAATTAATTATTTCAAAAAAAATAAATTAAATTTTGATTTAGTTGCTGGAGGAGAAACAGCAGGAATACCTTATGCAGCTTTCATTGCTGAAAAAACTAACAAACCTATGATTTATGTTAGAAAAAAGTCTAAAGGGTTTGGAATTAATCAGCAAATTGAGGGAAAATTTAAAAAGAATGATCTAACTATATTAATTGAAGATTTAGCAACTGATGGAGGAAGCAAAATATTATTTGTTGAAGCTATGAGAAAAGCTGGATTAAAAGTTAAAGATATTTTTGTAATTTTTTATTATAATATTTTTGATTTTAGAGATTTAGAACTTTCAAAACTTAATGTAAATATTCATTCTTTGTGTACTTGGAAGGATATAATTAAAGTAATAGAAACGAAAAAAATTTTTGATGAAAAAGATATAGAAACTTTAAAATTTTTTTTATCAAACCCTAATAAGTGGAGACAAGAAAATGCCTAATATTGTTTTAGTTAGTGGGGGATTTGATCCTATTCATAGTGGTCATATAAAGCTTATTTCTGAAGCAAGTCTTCATGGTAAAATTGTAGTTTTATTAAATTCTGATACTTGGCTTCGTAATAAAAAAGGTAAAGCTTTTCTACCTATAAATGAAAGAAAAATAATTATGGAAAGTATAAAAAATGTAATTGATGTCTTAGAATTTGATGACAATGATAAATCTTGTATCGATGGAATAAAAAAAGCAATAGTTAAATATAAAAATCATAAAATAAAATTTGCAAATGGAGGAGATAGAGATAGTAAAAATACCCTTGAACTAAAATTTTGTGAAGACAACAAAATTGAAACACTTTGGGGTGTAGGCGGAAATGACAAATCTAATTCTAGCTCTTGGATACTTAAAAAATGGAAGGAATAATTTTATGGAAATAGCCTTGTTGATTTCCATTCATTTTTAATTTTTTTAAAAACAACTCTATCATGTAATCTATATTGCATTTCTTGCCAAAATTCAATTAAGTTTGGTTTTACCGAATATCCATTCCAATACGGAGGTCGAGGTATAGACAAATTATTATATTTTTTTTTTACTTCAACAAATCTTTTATTAAGTTCAGATCTATCTAAAAGCTTGCTTGATTGTTTTGAAGCCCAAGCACCAATCTTACTTTCTCTTGGCCGTGAATTAAAATATTTATCAGCAACATTTGAATTTATTATTCTTACTACACCTTCAATTCTTATCTGTCTTTTTTTAGATTTCCAATGAAAATTTAAAGAAACAAAACTATTAGAACTAATAGACTTGCCTTTTCTACTATTTGAGTTTGTATAAAATACAAATCCCTTTTCATCATAAGATTTTAGTAATACTATTCTTGAACTAGGCTTGTTATTTTTAGATACAGTAGAAAGAGTCATAGCATTTGGGTCATTTACCTCAGATTTGCTTGATGCAACAAACCATTTTTTGAATAAATCAATTGGATTTACATTAACTGGAATTAAATTATGATTATCGAACATTTTTAGTTAATTTAAGTGTTAACTTGTATATATAATCTTAATAATAATAAAAAACATAAAAAATTACATGTTAATGCAAGGAAAAAAAGGTTTAATAATGGGCGTAGCTAATGATCGTTCTATTGCCTGGGGAATAACTCAAACTTTAGCGAAAGAAGGTGCTTCAATTGCCTTAACCTATCAAGGTGATGCACTTAAAAAAAGAGTGGAGCCATTAGCAAATTCAATCAAATCTGATATCTTAATACCCTGCGATGTTTCAGACTCAGAAAGTATGAAGTCTGCTTTTAATAAATTAAAAAGTGAATGGAATAATATTGATTTCTTAGTCCATGCTATAGGATTTTCAGATAAAGATGAGTTAAGAGGAAAGTACTATAATACATCTCAAGAAAATTTTAATCAAACTATGCATATATCTTGTTATTCTTTTACTGAAGCATGTCGATTAGCTGAACCAATGATGAACGAAGGGGGATCAATTCTTACTCTTACATATTATGGTTCAGAGCAAGTAATGCCTCATTACAATGTAATGGGTGTTGCTAAAGCTGCGTTAGAAGCAAGTGTGAGATATTTAGCAGTGGATTTAGGTGAAAAAAAAGTAAGAGTTAATGCAATAAGTGCTGGACCAATAAAAACTCTTGCTGCTTCTGGTATTGGTGATTTTAGATTTATACTAAAATGGAATGAGTTAAATGCTCCTCTTAAAAGAAATGTCAACCAATTAGATGTGGGTAATTCTGCTCTATACTTACTGAGTGATCTTGGTAGTGCTGTTACTGGCGAAATTCAACATGTTGATTGTGGTTATCATACTGTAGGAATGCTTGCAGTAGATGAAGCAGGAAAAGTTTCTGAGCTACTTAGTGAATTTGAAAAAAATAAATAATGAGTTCTAATTCTATAGGTAAATATTTTACTTTCAACTCTTGGGGGGAAAGTCATGGCAAAGCAATCGGCTGTGTTATTGATGGGGTTCCTTCAAAAATTAAATTGTCTGAAACTTATATACAAAATTTTTTAGACAAAAGAAAACCAGGTAAAAATAAATATACAACTCAAAGAAAAGAATCTGATAAAATTGAAATTTTATCTGGAGTTTTTCAAGGCTTAACAACTGGTCATCCTATATCTCTTATAATTTATAATGAGGATCATCGTTCTAAAGACTATTTAGAAATTAAAAATAAATTTAGACCAGGTCATGCAGACTACACATATTGGAAAAAATATGGAATTAGAGATTATAGAGGTGGAGGCAGATCAAGTGCGCGAGAAACAGCTGTAAGGGTTGCTGCAGGCGCTGTTGCTAGAAAAGTTATTGATCTAAAAACAAAAAAAAAATCGAATATTATTGGTGCTCTAGTTCAGATTGGAAACATAAAAATAAATTATGAAAATTGGGATGATAAATTTATATTAAAAAATGAATTATTTTGCCCAGATAAAAAAGTTTTAAATCAATGGAAAGAATTAATTGTTAAAGCTAGAAAAGAAGGTTCGTCTTTAGGTGCGATAATTGAAATCCGTGCCTCAGGTATACCGGCAGGACTTGGAGAACCTGTATATGAAAAATTTGACTCTGATATTGCCAAGGCTATGATGACGATTAATGCAGTAAAAGGTGTTGAAATTGGAAATGGATTTAATAGTGTTTATGAAAGTGGAATTTCTAATGTTGACGAGATGGGGGTTAAAAATAATAAACCTTTTTTTTATTCTAATAATAATGGTGGAGTACTAGGTGGAATAACAACTGGTCAAGAAATTATATGTAGATTTGTTGTAAAACCAACTAGTTCTATTATTACTAAAAGGAAAACAATTACTACTAATTTAAAAAAAACAACTATTTCAACAAAAGGTCGTCACGATCCCTGTGTAGGAATTAGAGCCGTGCCTGTTGGTGAAGCAATGATGGCAACAACAATTGCAGATCATTGTTTACGTTATTTATAATATTTAGCGACAACTAAAAATTCTATATTCCCTTTTGGTCCTTTAATAGGACTTTCAACTAATCCTACTATCTTTGATTTGCATTCATTTATTAACCAGGTTTTTATATCTTCACAAATTCTATTATGTATATTAGGATCTCTTACAACGCCTTTTTTAATTTCTTTTTTATTTGCTTCAAACTGAGGTTTTATTAAAATTATAATTATAGAATTATTTTTTAAAAAACAAAGGTTTGGTTTAATAATTTTTTTGACACTTATAAAACTTACATCACAAACTATAATATCAATATTATCAGTAATTAATTTTCTATTTAGATATCTAGCATTAGTTTTTTCAATACTTATAATTTTTTTTTCATTTAATAATTTTTCATGTAATTGATTAGTACCAACATCTACTGCATATATTTTTTTTGCTTTGTTGCTAAGAAGAACATGGGTAAAACCACCTGTTGAGGAACCAAGATCTAGGCAAATCTTATTTTCAATATTTATATCAAAATTATCTAAAGCTTTTAAAAGTTTATATGATCCCCTTGAAACCCATTCTTTATTCTTATCTTTAATTATAATTTTTGAATTTTCTAAAAAACTTAAACCACTTTTTAAAATTTGCTTACCTTCAACATAGACTTCGCCTGACATAATTATTGCTTGAGCTTTAGCTCTAGTTCCAGCTGATCCTCTTTCAACTAAAATTTGATCTAATCTTTTTTTCTTTTTCAAAGCTTATTTTTTTTTAGAAAAATGCTGAATATTTATTAATTTATTGTCAAAAATATTTAAAATTTTCTTAGCAATAGAATCAGAATCCATTCCTATTTCAATATACTGTTGCTCTGGTGATTGATGTTCAATAAATTTATCAGGAAAAAATAAATTTTTTACGTTACAAACAGTTGGTTTAATTCTTATATTGTGAATATAGTTAAGCACAGTTGATCCAAAACCTCCACTAGAACCTTCTTCAATAGTTAATACAAATTTGTGATTATCCAATAATAAATCTATTAATTTAGTATCTATAGGTTTTGCAAATCTTGCATCTGCAATTGTTGGATTAATATTATATTGATTTAAAATTTTAGCTGCTTCAAAACATGACTGTATTCTTGTTCCTAAATTTAGAATAGCAATATCATTACCTTCATTAATAATCTTTCCTTTACCAATCTCCAATGGATCTTTATCTTTAATATTATTTTCATAAAATATTCCTGTGCCTCTAGGGTATCTAAAAGCTGATGGCCTGTCATTAATTAACAGAGAAGTATGCATCATCCTAATAAGTTCGTTTTGATTGCTAGGCGCCATCAAGATAAAGTTTGGTAAAGTTGATAAAAACGCAATATCAAAAGAACCGGCATGTGTTGGGCCATCTGCTCCAACTTTTCCAGCACGGTCTATTGCAAAGCGAACAGGTAGTTTTTGAATAGCGACATCATGAACAATTTGATCATATGCTCTTTGAAGAAACGTGGAATAAATGGCAACAAAAGGCTTAAATCCCTCAGTTGCAAGACCTGCAGACATAGTAACTGCATGTTGTTCTGCTATTCCAACATCAAAAAGTTTTTCTTTATGATTTTTATTAAATATATTTAAACCAGTTCCACTGGTCATTGCTGCAGTGATTGCTAAAACTTTTTCATCATTGTCAGCAAATTTAGATAAAGTTTCTCCAAAAATTTCTGAATAAGTTTTTTTATTTGAAATACTAATTGATTCACCAGTTTTTAAATCAAATTTATTTACACCATGAAATTTATCTTCAGATTCCTCTGCTGGAGTGTAACCCTTTCCTTTTTTTGTAATACAATGAAGGAATATGGGTTTATCAATATTATTTTTTTTAATATTTTCCAAAACTGGCAACAAACTATCAAGGTTATGTCCATCGATTGGTCCCAAATAATAAAATCCTAATTCTTCAAAAAGCGTTCCTCCGCTAACCAATCCTTTTGAATATTCTTCAGCCCTATAAAGTGTTTTAGAAAATTTTTTTGGCAATCTTTTAGATATGTTTTTTATCATACTTCTAATACTTGAATATTGTTTAGAAGATAATAATTTTGTAAGATAACTACTCATTGCCCCTACCGGTCTATCAATTGACATTTCATTATCATTTAAAATTACAATCAAACGCTTATTTAATACACCTGCATTATTAAGAGCCTCATAAGCTAAACCAGCACTAAGAGCGCCATCTCCTATCACGCATATAATATTTGCATCATCATTATTTATATCTTTAGCCACCTTCATGCCTAAACCAGCTGAAATAGAAGTTGAACTGTGAGCCGTACCAAAAGGATCATATTCACTTTCTGACCTTCTTACAAATCCATATAAACCATCCTTTTGTCTAAGTGTTTCAATTTTATTTTTTCTTCCAGTCAATATTTTATGAGGATATGCTTGATGACCTACATCCCAAATTAATCGGTCTCTAGGTGTGTTAAAAACATAGTGGATAGCTACAGTAAGCTCTATTACTCCTAAACCAGCACCTAGATGACCTCCAGTCTTAGATACTGTTTCAATTGTTTTTTTTCTTAATTCTTCAGAAATATTTTTTAACTCACTAATATTAAATTTTCTTAAATCTGAAGGAAAATTTATCTTTTCTAGATATTTATATGTCATAAAAAATTAACTAAAATCTTCTTTAATTATTTTGTTATTATCAGTTTTTATTTTTTTTATTTGCATTTCTACATTTTTCAATTTTTCTTCACATATTTTTTTTAATCTCATACCCTCTTCATATAATTGTACAGATTTTTCCAAGTCCACATCTCCTGATTCAAGTTGATCAACAATAGATTCTAGTTTTTGTAATGTTTCTTCAAAATTATGTTGTTTATCCTTAACCATAATTATCTCTTGATTTTTGATTTGACAGTATTAGTTTTTATATCAAATATTATAGCATAACTATTTTTTGAATCAGTTATTTTAAATAGTATATTTGACTCATTTAAAGCTTCTATACCAATAATCTTCTCATTTTCGTTAAGATTTAAAGAATATAGATTGTTAAAATCCTCCTGTTTAGATTGATTTTTTGATATTTTTAAATACATCCCATATATAAGGGTTAAAAAACAAATAATTATTAAAATTGCTAAAAAAATCACAATAAATTGAAGCATTTTTTTTGACATGTCTGAATTCTATAATATTAAAATAACTATTAATAAAGAGTTAAGTGCAATACGCCTAGATAAAGTTTTAACAAATAAAATTGATAAATTTTCTAGATCACAAATTAAAATTTTAATACAAAATGGCAATGTAAAAAAAAATAACAAAATTTTTAATGATTCTTCATATTTGGTAAAAGAAGGTGACAGCTTTGATATTAATATTATAGAAAGCAATACTACAAAATATAAGCCTGAGAATATAAAACTAGATATAATATATGAAGACAGCGATCTAATAATAATAAATAAGCAATCAGGTATAGTCACACATCCTGCACCAGGAAATGAAACAGGAACACTTGTTCAAGCCTTGCTTAATCATTCTACTAATAAATTGAGCACAATTAATGGTAACAATAGACCAGGTATTGTTCACAGATTAGATAAAGAAACAAGTGGTTTAATGGTGATAGCAAAAAACAACTTTACCCATGAAGAACTCGCAAAACAGTTTAAAGTTCATACTATTACTAGAAAGTATCATGCTCTAGTTTGGGGGGTTCCTAAAAGCCAAACAATAGAAGGTTATATTGAAAGAAATAAAATTAATCGAAAAAAAATGAGTTTTAATAAAAAAGGAATGGGCAAATTTTCAAAAACAGATTTAAAACTTAAACAAAGTTTTGGTAATTCAAGTATTGTAGAATGTAAACTTTACACTGGGAGAACCCATCAAGTAAGACTGCATCTCACGTCTATTAACACACCTCTTTTAGGAGATAAACTATACGGAAAAAATAAGGTAAATCAATTTGGTAAAGATAAAGAAAATTTTAATAAATTTTTAATTTTAAAAAACTTTTCAAGACAAGCTCTTCACGCTAGTCATTTGGGGTTTTTTCATCCAACTCTTAAAAAAAATGTAGAATTTAACTCTAAAATACCAGATGATATTTCAAATCTTATTAAATTTTTAGTAAAATATTAAGATAAGCGAATAAATATGCTATAATGTAAAAATGCGACTACCAATTTTATCATCTGAAGGAAATTTAGCATTTTATCTTCAAGAAATTAAAAAATTTCCGATTCTAACTGCTGAAGAAGAATATATGCTAGCAAAGCGATTTAAAGAGCATGGAGACACTGAGGCCGCACATAAATTGGTTACTAGTCATTTAAGATTGGTTGCAAAAATTGCTATGGGTTACCGAGGTTATGGTTTGCCAGTTACTGATTTAATTTCAGAGGGAAATGTAGGTATTATGCAAGCAGTTAAAAAATTTGATCCAGAAAAAGGTTTTAGACTAGCAACTTATGCAATGTGGTGGATTAGAGCACAAATACAAGAATACGTATTACATAGCTGGTCTTTGGTAAAAATAGGTACAACAGCTGCACAAAAAAAACTATTTTTTAATTTAAGAAAACTAAAAAACCAATTAAGATCAATTGATAGTGGTGATCTATCTCCTGAAAATGCAAGAGAAATAGCAACTAGATTAAATGTTAAAGAGGCTGAAGTTATCGATATGAATAACAGAATGTTTTCTGGTGATCAATCTTTAAATGTAAAGTTTGATAATGAAACAGAAACTGAATGGCAAGATATGTTAGTTGATAAAAATAAAACTCAAGATCAAGTTTTAGAAAATAATAATGAACTAAATTATAGAAAAAAAATCTTTAATGAAGCCCTAAGTATTTTAAATGACAGAGAAAAAGAAATAATTAAACTTAGAAAATTAAGTGAAAAGCCAATGAAGTTAGAAGAATTAAGTGCAAGATTTAAAATTAGTCGTGAAAGAGTGAGACAGATAGAAGAAAAGGCACTTGAAAAACTAAAGAAAGAAGTATCAAATATCATCTAAAAGATTTGATTTATCAATTGTTTCTGATCTATCAGGTCCAGTAGATATAACAGAAATCTTAACTCCAATTAATTTTTCTAGAATATTTATATATTTTTTTGCATTTTCTGGAAGATTATCCCATGAAGTTAATCCAAAAGTAGAGCTCTTCCAGCCAGGAAAAGTTTCATAAATTGGTTCTATTTTGTTCTGTAAATATTCATCAAATGGAAAATAATCATAAATTTGATTGTTTATTTTATATCCCTTGCAAATTTTTATTTCTTCAATTTCATCTAAAACATCTAATTTAGTCAAAATTAAATTAGTTACTCCACTAATTTTAACAGATTGTTTAACTAAAACTGCGTCGAACCATCCGCATCTCCGTTTTCTTTTTGTCACTGTTCCAAATTCTTTACCTTTAATACCTAAATGTTCACCAATTGAGTTATTTAATTCAGTAACAAAAGGACCTGAGCCAACTCTAGTTGTATATGCCTTTGTAATACCTAAAACAATGTGATTATGTTTTATTCCAAATCCTGAACCTGAAAAAATTTGCCCAGATGAAGTATTTGATGAGGTAACATATGGATAAGTTCCAAAGTCAACATCTAACAAAGACCCTTGGGCACCTTCAAATAAAATTAATTTACCTTTTTCTCCTGCTTCATTTACTAATTTCCAAACTGGCGAGCTAAATTGCAAAATTTTTTCACCAATTAATTTTAAATCTTCAAAAATTTTATTTAAATCAATATCAAATTTATAATTATCAAGTTTCAGCTTGTGAAAATTCATTAAATTATCTAATTTTTCATTTAACAAATTTGGATATTTTAAATCACATAACCGTATTGCTCTTCTTCCGACTTTATCTTCATAAGCAGGTCCAATACCTTTTTTAGTAGTTCCTATAAGCTCACTTCCTCTAGATTTTTCATTTATCTCATCTAGAATTTTATGTATTGGCAAAATTAAACAAATATTTTCTGCAATAAATAAATTTTTTTTATTTATAACAATTCCTTGATGGTTTAATTTTAAGATTTCTTCTATTAATGCCCATGGATCTAATACAACACCATTCCCTATAATACATTTTTTGTTTCTGATTATTCCAGAAGGCAATAAATTTAATTTATATATATTACTATCTACTTTTATTGTATGGCCTGCATTATTTCCTCCTTGAAAACGCACTACCCAATCTGCTTTTGATGATAACCAATCAACTATTTTCCCTTTACCTTCGTCGCCCCATTGAGTTCCAATCACAGTATAAAACATATTTATATTTTTTTAATTAGATTATTTTTCAAAAAATAATTGCAATTAAATTTTTTTGCATCTCTTTTAATATCAGATGTTGCTTGAAAAATCGAAAACAAAACAAATCCTTTTTTTATTAAATTATTTTTGATTTTTTTATCTGTATTAAATGGCAATATAATTTTTTTAGCAATGTTTTCAAAAGAAGATGCTCTTAAAACTGTATCCATAAAACATGTAAAACCTGTAGCAGTTTCAGTTTTATTTTTATTTTTTATTGTATATCTTCCGCCACTAGCTACCTCACCCCTGACATTTTTGGAAAAAAAAGTAAATTTTAAACCATCATGATAGTTTTTTTCATCTAATTCACTTAAGTCAATATTTATACGATCTAATTTACTTAATTCAATTTTTGAAACTAGCTTCTTAAGATTTTTTACCTCAGTCTCAGTTTCTTCATCTAATTTTAATTTATCCAAAAATTTTTTAATTGTTTTCAATTCCCCAGTACATTTAAAAATATTTATTAATAAATTTTTATCTTTTTCATTTTTCAATAATTTTAAACAATTGTTTAAATCTTTAATTTTAATCAACTCAGTAAGTTTTTTTTCTAATTTTGATTGATTGATTTTCTTAAAAAATTTTCTTAAAAATATTTTTGAAGAAAATTCTAAAGTAATTTCTTTAATTCCAATTTTTGATAAAGATTGATATGCTAAATTAATTACTTCAATATCTGCTTCAATTCTACTAGAACCAATTGTTTCAGCACCAACCTGTAAAAATTGTCTTTCAGGTCTCAGCATAGAACCATTTTTTCTTACTACTTCTCCATAATAACATAATTTAAGAGGACGACTTTTATTTAATAACCTAGATGAGGCTATTCTTATTATTTGTGGGGTAATATCATTTCTGATTTTTAAACTTTCTTCATTTTTTTTGTTAGCGATTAAAAAATTATTGTGATTAGAACTATCTAGAAAATCAATTAGGGGGGTCTTTACTAAATCAAACCCATTGGATCTAAAAAATTTAATTATATTATTTTTATACTCATGCTCTACATATGCATCAAAACTTACATGATCTTTGAATCCAGGAGGTATTAAAAATTCACTTCTCAAGATTTAACCTGACTTTATTTTCAATATTTTTTGAACACTCTTCAACTTTACTATAATCAGAACCTTCAACTAATATCCTAATTAATGGCTCTGTACCTGAAATTCTTATCAAAGCTCTCATATTATTCTTATTAAGTGATTTATCATTAGAAAGGCTTTTAATAAACTTATGATTTTTTTTTGATAATTTAAGAAAGGGTATATCTATTTTTTTTTGAGGATAACTTTTATAAATATTAAATGCTTTACTAGGTTTCAAATTAAATTTTGATAATACTTCTATTATTTTTAAAGCCGATAAAATACCATCTCCTGAATTTGAGTAACCTGATAGAATTATATGACCTGATTGTTCTCCGCCAAGTATAGATTTGTTTTTTTTCATTTCATTAATTACATTAATATCTCCTACAGAAGTTCTTTTTAAATTTATTTTTAAAATATCTTTTAAGTATTTCTGCAAACCCATGTTAGACATAATAGTTGAAATTACTGGATATTTTGAAATTTTATTTTTTTTAGATATTAAATACTTACTAAATAAAGCTATAATTTTATCACCATCAATAGTTTTGCCTTTTTCATCTACTGCTATTAATCTATCACCATCGCCATCAAATGCAAAACCGATATCAGACCTGGTTTGAATAACCTTTTTTTTCAATTCACTAACATCTAAAGCTCCACAGTTTTTATTTATATTTTTTCCATTAGGATTATTGTTAATTGTTGTTACTTCGTGTCCTAACTCCCAAAATAAACTTGGTGCAATATTATATGTAGCTCCATTTGCACAATCTAAAACTATTTTTAATTTTTTTACTTTTATAGTTTTATCTAAAGTACTTTTCAAAAATTCTGAATATCTTCCTGGAGCATCTTCAAGCCTTATAGCTTTACCAGAAAATTGAGTTAAATTAATTATTTTAGAATATTTATAATTATTCAAAACAATATCTTCAACTTTTTTTTCTAAGGTTGTACTTAGCTTAAAACCCTTTGAGTCAAAAAATTTTAATCCATTATATTCATAAGTATTATGAGATGCAGTAATCATAACACCTAAATCTGCTCTCAAATTTCTTATCAAAAGAGGTACCGCTGGGGTTGGAAGAGGGCCTACCAAAATAGCATCCATACCCATCGATATGAATCCTGCTGTAATTAATGGTTCATATAAATATCCTGACAAACGAGTATCTTTGCAAATTATAACTCTAGAATTTGAATTTTTTTTTGATTTTAATAGATATGCGACTGCTTTTGCGATTTTTAAAGATGTTTCTGCACTAAGCGGTTCTTGATTAACTAAACATCTTATTCCATCTGTTCCAAAAATATTAGCCATAAACCCTTTTATTAAATATATTAACTAATTGAAAGTTTTTTGATTTAATTAATTAGCTTGTGTAGCTTCTGATCCACTGGTTTTTGGGACAGACGGTTTAGAAGTAGTTGTTGGACTTGAACTGTCGTCGAAATCATCTCTTTTTGGTTGAATTCCATTTAACAAGTCTTTTACTTCATCATAAGTAAGTGTTTCAAAATTAAGGAGACCTTTTGCTAAAGTATGTAAATCATCAATTTTTTCAGTAAGTATTTTTTTACATCTTTTTGATGCTTCATCAACTATGTCTTTTACTTCTTTATCAATTAAGTTTGCTGTTTCTTCAGATATATTTTTTGATTGTGCAACTGAATGGCCTAAGAAAACTTCTTCTGAACTGTTATCATATAATATGGATCCAAGTTTTTCACTCATGCCCCATTGAGTAACCATTTGTTTGGCTCTAGAAGTTACGCCCTTAATATCTGAGGAAGCGCCACTTGTTATCTTTTCTTTTCCAAAAATTATTTCTTCAGCTATTCTTCCACCTAATGCCATTACCATTTCATCTTTTGCCTGATCAAGTCTCATATAATCTTTGTCTTTTTCAGGAAGGAACCAGGTTACACCACCAGCTGAGCCTCTTGGTATGATAGTAACTTTATGAAGGGGGTCAACATTTTCGCAATTAATACCTGCAATCGCATGACCAGCTTCATGATAGGCTGTTAATTTTTTATCTTCTTCAGTTACAATTTTAGACCTTCTTTCAGCACCCATATAAACTTTATCCTTAGCATTTTCAAAATCTTCAAGAGTGACCATTCTTTTATTTTTTCTTGCGGCCATTAAAGCAGCTTCATTTACTAAATTTGCTAAATCTGCTCCAGAGAATCCAGGAGTCCCTCTAGCAATAACTTTAGTGTCAAATTCTGGTGATACTTTAATTTTTTTTATGTGTACTTTTAAAATTTTATCTCTTCCAATAATATCTGGCAAAAGGACATGGACTTGCCTGTCAAATCTACCTGGTCTTAGTAATGCTGGATCTAACACATCTGGTCTGTTTGTAGCAGCAACTATAATAACACCGGCATTTGCTTCAAAACCATCCATTTCAACTAAAAGTTGATTAAGTGTTTGCTCTCTCTCATCATTACCTCCACCCAAACCAGCTCCCCTGTGTCTACCTACTGCATCAATTTCATCAATAAATATTATACAAGGTGCATTTTTTTTTCCTTGTTCAAACATATCCCTTACTCTGCTTGCACCAACTCCAACAAACATTTCAACAAAATCTGATCCTGATATTGAAAAGAAAGGAACGTTTGCTTCTCCTGCTATAGCACGAGCCAAAAGAGTTTTACCAGTACCTGGAGGTCCAACTAATAATGCTCCTGTAGGTATCTTTCCTCCTAATCGAGAAAACTTCTTTGGATCCTTAAGAAACTCAACAACTTCTTCTAGTTCTTGCTTAGCTTCATCAATTCCAGCTACATCATCAAAAGTTACCTTACCTACTGCTTCATTCAGTAACTTAGCCTTAGATTTTCCAAATCCCATTGCTTTACCCCCACCTGATTGCATTTGTCTCATAAAGAAAATCCACACGCCAATTAATAAAAGCATTGGGAACCATGACAACAATACGCTCAATATTGGGTGCATTGACCTATCTGATGGTTCAGCAGTAATTTTAACACCGTACTGGTTTAATTTATCAACTAAATTAGGGTAATCTGGTGCATAAGTTGTGAAAGGTCTGCCATCATCAAAATATCCTTTAACATTGTTACCTACAATATTTACTTCTGATACATTGCCACTCTCTGTAGCGGCAATAAAATCAGAGAATGAAATTTCAGGAATAGCTCTATTCGATGAACTACCTTGGAATAGATTAAATAAAGCTATAAGCAAAAGACCTATAACTATCCAAAGAATAATATTTTTGCTGAAGTTTTTCATATGGAATAATAGTTACATAGGAATTAATTAAAAAAACACAATAGTTTTATGATTTTTTTCCATAAAACATAAGCAAACAGTCACTTTTTTCTATAATTAAACCACCTAAATTATATTTTTTAAACTGATTTTGCTTTAAATCATTTAAAAAATTTTGAATTTTGGTCGATCTCAAAATCATTTTGTTTTGAAAAAAATACTTATGAATTAATAAAATGTGTTTTTCAATAATTAAATTATCTATTTTTATAAATTCATTATATTTTATTTCTATTAAATCAGTTTTAACTTTTAATAGAATATTATGTAATGTTTCCCAAATCATTCTTTTGTATAAAACAATATCATTTGATAAATTATTAAAATCACTTTTTATATATTTAAGATTACCTGATATTTGAATAAACTTTCTTATTGCAACTCTGGTGTATTTCAAATTGTAATTATTTGGATCATCAAGATAAAAAATATTATTTTTTTTATTATAATTTAAAATATTTTTTTTTGAAAAATCAAGAAATGGTCTTAAAATTTGAATATTATTTCTATAAGAAATATTGCTCATACATGCAAGTCCCTCTAAATTACTCCCACTAACTTTTCTAGTTAAAAATGTTTCTATATTATCATCATAATGATGTGCTAGAAAAAGGTGAAGAATTTTTTTTGTTTTACAATAATTAATCAAACCATGAAATCTATTTAGTCTTGCTTCATTCATACTCAGTTTTATTACTTTAGATTTTGGAGCTCTTATAATACATGATTTAATTTTATATTTACTTAAATAATTTTTAATTGTCTTTGTTTCTCTATAATTTTCTTTTCTTATTTTATGATCAAAGATTAAAGCAATAAGACTTCCCCCCTTTTTTTTAATCCACTGATTCAGAAGAAAAACAAGAGCCATACTATCAGGACCTCCGGATACACCTACTGCTATGAATGGATTATTTTCAAAAATATAGTTTTGATTTAAGTTTTTTATAAATTCTATATTAGATAGTTTCATTGAACAGCATTTTCACAACCCATTTCAGTTTTTTTCTTTATTGCTAAATTTGCAATTTTGCTTTCAGAATAATTACTATTTATAATTGATAGAGTTTTACAAGCTTCTTCTTTTTTTTTCATTTCAAATAAAGAATTTGATAGTTCAAACAACATATTTGGTGCTTTTATGCTTTTAGGAAATTTTTGAACACCCTCTCCTAAAACAAAAACTGCCTCTCTAAAATTTGATTCAAATATATATATTTTTCCAAGCCAAAAATGCGCTGATCCTGAAAGTTGATTTTCTTCATAAGTATTTATGAAACTTTTTAACATTACTTTAGATTGGTCATAATTTTTAAGTCTCATTTGATCTAGAGCTAATTGGAATTCTTTTTCAGGAGATAAATTTACTGGTTCCGTATTATCTTGGGTTTCATCATTTTCATCAGATTTATTTAATTCATCTAGATTGTTATTTTTTTCATCAGAGGATATTACTAATTTTCCAAGAGTGTTTTTATCTTCATTTTCTGATTCTTCTTCAATAATTTTAAGATTATTTACTGATGGCTGTTTATTCATTAATTTATTATTTATATTCTCTATTTGAAAATTAATGTTTTGTTCTAAAGAGCTTAAACTATTTAATACATCATCCAATTGAAAAGTTAATTCCTCAAAACTCAATGTTAGGTTTTTAATATCAGTTTCAAGATCGTATATCCTAATATCAATTGCACTAAAATTGATTGTTTCTTCTGTTTGATTGGAACCATTTGAAGTTTCTAAAGATTTATTATAAACTGATTTAGACAAATCATTTACATCTCTTTGCAATCTATCTAATTGCTGTTTTAATGTTAAAAGATTTTCATTTGCAATTGCATAATTATTTACAAATAATCCAATTAAAAAAATAAAAATTATGATTCTTTTAAACATAAGCCTGAATATTTTTTATTTAAGACAAAAATAAGGCGCTATCAAAATGATAGCGCCAATAAATTAAGGGAATATAAATAAATTAATTAATTAACTATTGTAACTGACCTTCTGTTCTGTGCCCAAGCACCGTCATTTGACCCAACAACGGCTGGTCTCTCTTTACCATAGCTAATTGTTGAAACTCTTGCTTCACTTACTCCTAAACTAATCAGATAGTTTTTAACTGATTGAGCTCTTTTTTCACCCAAAGCAAGGTTATATTCTCTTGTGCCTCTTTCATCACAATGTCCCTCTATAATAACAGAAACATTAGAGTGTTGTTTTAACCATGCCACTTGATCTTGGAGAAGTTCTTGAGCATCTGCATCTAACTCAGAACTATCATAATCAAAAAATACTCTATCTCCAACATTTACAATTAAATCTTCTTGACTACCTGAAACAACGCCAGTTCCTTCTGTTTCAGTTATCGCACCATCTCCTGCGTCACTTGATGAAGAACTTGAACCTGTTCCTTTTGAATCTGCATCATCTTTTGGTGTTGTTGAACACGCAGCCAAAAATAACACCATAATCGCAGATAATAAAATCTTATTAATCATATAATAAAGCTCCCTTAATACTATTATAAAAAAGTTAATTAATCACTAATCTACTTAGCATTTTTTTCATTATTTGATATATTTTTTTCTTATAATTAAAGATTTATTAGGGAATTATTACATTAATGGAGACCAGGCAGGATCTGAGCCGCCTAAAGGGGTGATTACTTTTCTTTCATTATATCCCGTTAAATCAATAGAGAATAAGCTAGACTCACCTCCGCTTCCATCCTCTGCAGTTCTTTCCTCTTTAAAATACATCAAATATCTGCCATTGGGAGACCAAGTGGGACCCTCAACATGAAAAGATTTTGCTATCATTCTCTCATTTGAACCATCTATCTCCATAACTCCAATGTAGAACTGTCCCCCTTCTTGCTTAGTAAAAGCTATCATATCTCCTCTTGGTGACCATACCGGAGTATAGTAACTACCTCTTTCACGACTAATCCTCTTAAGATTTTTTCCATTCCTATCCACTACATACAAATGTCTTCTTCCTGTTCTGTCAGAATTAAATACTAATTTTTTTCCATCTGGAGAAAAACTACCGGATACATCAATTGCTGAATTATCTGTAATTTGTGTAGATACCCTTGTATCTAAATCTAAAATATATATTTCTGAATTACCAACTTTCGGATCAGTATAAGACATAACAATCTGTTTCCCATCTGGTGAAAATCTTGGAGCAAAAGTCATACCTGGAAATTCTCCAACAATTACTTGCTGACCAGTTTCAATATCAAATATATAAACTCTTGGACTCTTTGGATCAACATAAGACATATAAGTTATTTTTTGTGTACTTGGATGAAATCTAGGTGTTAAAACTAAATAGGATCCATCAGTTAAAAATCTATGATTGGCTTGGTCTTGATCCATAATTGCAAGTCTTTTTTGCCTATTTTCTTTTGGACCAGTTTCTGCAACATAAACAATTCTTGTATCAAAATATCCACCTTCTCCAGTTATTCTTTTAAAAATAGCATCTGATATTATATGCGCAACTCTTCTCCAATTATTTTTATTAGTTTCATATTTTTTCCCTATAATTTCTTTTTGAGCAAAAACATCATACAATCTAAATTCTATTGAAATTTTATTTTCAGTTGCATTAATTTTTCCTGAAACAAGATGCTGTGCTTTAATAACTTTCCAATCTTCAAATCTAGGTTTATTTGATAATGACTCTGAATTTTGTATAAATGCTTTTTTATCTATTGGCATAAACAATCCAGATCTTTCTAGATTATCAGATATTACTCCTGAAATGTTTTTCCCAATTTTTAAAGCGGAATTATTAGCAGAAAATAAATCTGTTATTGCAATAGGAGTCGGCTTAACTGAACCTTGAGTTAAGGTAACTTCGAGTGCATTTACATTAAATGCAAACAATATTATAATATAAATAAGTATATTAATTTTCATTATTAAGAATACCCTTTCATTATACTATAATCAAAAGTTATAGTTAAGTTTTTCCAAAGATAAAATTTATCTTCAGGCAATTTTAATGGTATACATTCAGGATTTAATAAAGTTCTCATAGCGCTTTCTGTAATTGGTCCATAAAAAGTATTATTTTTATTTATATTTGTGTCTACAATACGAACAGAACTGTCTACAACCCTTCTATTTTGTTGAATTTTTGCTGAAATTGTCACTTTCATACCTTTTTCAATTATTGCACCTGCTGGAGCTATCCAGCATGAAGTAAGTTGTTGTCTCAAGAGATCAATTTCACTAATTGATAATGTCATACTTTCTTGATTATTATCTTCTTTATTTTCTATTTCTTCATCTTTTAATATTTCTTCTTCTAATACATTGTTTGATTCTTCATTTCGTAAATCTTTTAACATGGAAGCAATACTAAAATCTGGGGGTGGTTTTTTTATTGGTTTTATTATTATTGAATCTGCTTTGTTTATTTCTTCATTAATTGGTTTTTTTTCAACTTGTACATCTGTATTTTTATTTATCTCTATTTGCTTAGGTTTGGGTTTAAGTTTTGGTTTAATTTTTTCTGTTTTTAAAGTTTCAAAATTATTATCAGGAATTATTTCATTATTTTTTATTTCTATTTGTTTTTTTTCTTTTATTAAAGGTGTTTTTTCATTTGTTTTATTTAAAACAAATTCTTTTTCTTCATTAGTTTTTATTAGTTTAGATTTTTGTTGTAAATCTATTTTTTGAATTTCAGTATTATTAGAAGAATTAAATTTTTTTTGCTTTACTATTTTTTTTTCTTGCACGTCATTTTTATTATTATTTATATTTTTGGTTAGCGAGGTTTTTTCAGAAACATTAATAATTTCTATTGGAACTATGTTGGGTAAAATCATTTCCTTAGGTTTAAACAAATCAGGCAAACCTATTGCAAACAATAATATTAACAAATGTAATAATAAAGAAAAAAAAATTCCTATATGGTTTGGAGAAAAATTATTAATTAGCTCTGAAGTTTTTTCAGATAGAATATTAATATTTTGCATTAATTATTTGTTGGATTTTCTGTCACTAAGGCAACTTTTACATAACCAGCAGAATTAATTAATGACATAATTTCCATTATTCGTCCATATGCTACTTCTCTATCTCCTCTTACATAAATTCTTGCTTCAGTATTTTGATCAGTAATTGCATTTAATCTGGGTATTAAATTATCAACCTCTACTTTAGATTCTCCTAAATATACCTCTCCATCTAATTTAACGGTTATTTCAAGAGGATCTTTTTGATCTGTTAATGCTGATGACTTTACCTTAGGCAGATCTACTGGAATTCCAACAGTTAAAAGAGGTGCTGTTACCATGAAAACTATTAAAAGTACCAACATAACATCAACGAAAGGAGTAACATTAATTTCACTCATCTGAGTATATCTCTTTTTTTTTCTAGGTGTATTGTTGTTTAAATTAATCAATTTATTTTTTTTCTAATTGTCTAAAAAAAATTGTAGTGAACTCATCCATAAAAGTTTCAAGAGATATAAAATACTTAGACAAGTCGCTAGAAATTTTATTGTAAGCTACTACAGCTGGTATTGCTACAAATAAGCCTAAAGCAGTTGCAAATAAAGCTTCTGCAATTCCTGGTGCAACAATAGATAGATTTGTATTTTGAGCTACGGCTATAGATTTAAAACTATTCATTATACCCCAAACTGTTCCAAATAACCCTATGAAAGGAGCTGTTGATCCAGCTGTAGCTAAAAATGTTAGATTTTTTTCTATTACCTCACTCTCCTTATTAAATACTACTATCATTGATCTATGCATTCTGTCTTTTAAGAAAGAAATACTAGAAGAAGGGTCTTTACCTGATAAAGACTTACTTTTTTTCCATTCGGCTATTGCTGCACAAAACATTTTTGATTTTGGATCAAGTTGGTTGAAATTAAGAGTTTCATAAAGATCTTCAAATGAATTACCAGACCAGAAAATATCTTCAAATTCCTTCTCCATTTGTTTTAGTTGTCTGATTCTGAGAATCTTCGCTACAATGATATTCCATGAATAAAGAGAGGAAACAATCAATATTAAGATAACCGACTTAACTACAAAATCAGCTCTTAAGAACAATGATAACATTGAAAAGTCTACTGACTCATTTAAAACACTACTTGCTACTGTTATTTCTTCCATTACTTTATATTCTTCAATTTAATTAGGTCACTACTATGGACCATAACCCAAAAACCAGGGCGTTGTTTTTCACACAAAGCTACTACAGGCGTTTTACCTTCTTTGGCAGCGAGTTTATTAGTTTCATCCCAAAGGGTAACAACAGAATGTTTTTTTTTTAATTTACATTCTACAAATAATTCATCATGAATAACATCTGCTCTTGTTACTTTTGAATTACCTCCACTTAAGGGTGTTCTTGTGCCATTAAAAAATTCCGCAACAAGACTTTCTCTATTTTTCCATGTTCTTCTTGCAGTCATAAAAATCCTTTCATTGCACTGTTAAAGAAGTTAATATTTCATCACTTACATTGAAGTTAGAAGATACTAATTGAACATCTTCATTTTCTTCAAGAGTATTAAGTAATTTAAATAATTTCTCAGCACTCTCTTTCTCAACACTTATACTGTTATCACTTTTCCAAATTAAATTAGCAAAATTAGTCTGACCATATTTATCTGTAATTTTTTCGTTAAGTAGATGTAAGTTTTTTTGATCACAATAAATTAAATATTCTTCATCATTTAGCTCGTAATCCTCAGAACCATTTTCAACAATAAAATCAAACAACTCTTCTTCTGAAACTAAGCTTTTTTTTAGTGCGATAGTGCCTAATCTTTTAAAACCAAAACTTACACTTCCAGTCTCCCCTAAATTTCCACCATATTTTGAAAAACTAGATCTAATTTCAGCAGCTGTTCTATTTTTATTATTAGTCATAGCTTCAACAATTATTGCAACTCCATCAGGACCATAACCTTCGTAACGGACTTCTTCATAATGATTGTTAGGATCGTTACCTTCGCCTTTTTTTATAGCTCTCTCTATGTTGTCCTTAGGCATATTCAATGATTTAGCAGTTCCTATTGCAGATCTAAGTCTAATATTTTTTTCAGGATCAGGACCACTTTCTTTAACAGCTACAGAAATTTCTCTACCTAATCTTGAAAAAATTTTAGCTCTTTTCTTATCTTGTGCACCTTTTCGATGCATAATATTTTTAAACTTTGAATGACCTGCCATAAAACATCTATAAATATATTGCCCGTAATTAGTAAAGTTAATTAAATATTAGAATATTATGTCCAATATATGTAAATCTAATAAATTTGAAAAGGGTGAATTTTCCTTGAAAATCCAGTCTTATCATCAATTTCAATGTAAGAACCGCAAATTTTTATTTCTCCTGTTGCTGGAATAAATCTACCTTCTGATCTAAATCCCTTAGTAAAACTATGTATAGGATTTTGCTTATCCATACCAATAACAGAGTCATAATCTCCAGTCATACCTACATCCGTTTGGTAAGCGGTGCCCCCAGATAAAATTTTTGCATCAGCAGTAGGTATATGGGTATGTGTTCCTAAAATAGCAGAAACTTTACCATCAAAAAAATGGCCAAATGCATTTTTTTCAGATGTTGCTTCTCCATGCATATCTATTAATATGCCCTGGCAAGTTGATCCTAATTTTTCAGATTTAAGATAAATATCTGTTGAATGAAACGGGTCATCTAAAAAGTTATTCATAAATAATCTTAGCAAGACTTGAACTAGCAAAAATCTTCGTCCATCTTCTAGTTTAAATTCATAATATCCTTTACCTGGTGCTCCTGCAGGATAATTCAATGCCCGAATAATTTTTGGACATTCTTCAATAAAAGAAATCATTTCTTTTTGATCCCATGCATGATTACCTAGGGTAATTGCGTCAATCCCACTTTCAAGTAAACTTATTGCAATTTTCTTGGTCAGTCCGTATCCACCTGCTGCATTCTCTCCATTAGCAATAATTAAATCAGAAGAATATTTTTCTTTTAATTCAGGAATTTTCTTAATAACAAAATCACTTGCAGATTTTCCAACAATGTCCCCTATAAATATAATTTTCATTTAAAGCTATATAATTGTTTTTCAGTTAAAACATAGTCTAATTTATAATCAAAATCATCAGTTGGTAACTCGTTTACAATTTGATCATCAAACGCATATCCAACTGCATTAAATTTAAAATTTTTTTGCCTTAAGCTTGCAAAAGTTTTATCGTAAAACCCACCTCCATAACCTATTCTATTTCCATTAGTATCAAATCCAAGACATGGCACAAAAAAAAGGTCAGGCTCAACTTCATTATTTAAATTTTTTGGTTCAAAAATATTAAATTTACCTAAAGATAACGATTCATCAGAGTCTAGACTTAAAAATAAAAGTTTATCATTCCCTTCTTGTATTTTTGGAAAACATATAATTTTTTTTAATTCCATTATATGATTGTTTAGTTCAGTTGTAGAAATTTCAGATTTTATTGAAATAAAACTTGCTACTACTTTAATTTGGTCAAAATCTAATTTATTTATTAATTTATTAAATAATTTTAAATTAAATATTTTTTTTGTTTTTTTTTTTATATTTTCTCTACTTAAAGATAAAATCTTTCTTAGATTCTTTTTCTTTGCTGAAATTTCAATTTTCATAACTATTAATTATAGATTTAGATAATTCGTTAAGATCACTATTAATTTCGTCTAAAATTTTATTAACTTCTTTAAATTCTAAATTTAAATTTTTTAATTCTAACTCTAAATTAATTATTTTATCTTTATGAGTTATCAATTCTTTAGATAGCTTGTTTATTTCTTTATCGTTAGGTTGCGATTTAATATTTTTATCGTTATTTTTTTTGCTAATATTTTTTAAATCAGAAAGAGCATCTTGTAACTCTAAAGTTAATAAAATTAAAATTTTACTATTACTCACTTTACCTTTTAAGTGATCATATTTTGCCCAATGAAAATTTAAACTTTCAATTAAATTCAAAAGCTTTGATTTATCCTCTTCCTGATAATTTAAATCAATTAATTGATCGAAGATTTTTGTTTTAAATATTGGCATTATTTTTTTCAATAAATTTTTCTAATTCATTAATATTGTCATTAATAGCAATTTTTAAATTCGAGATTCTAACCTCTAATGAGTTTATTTTTCTCTTATCAGCTAAATTTTTTTCAATTAAATCTTCGTTTAATTTTGAGAGTTCTTTAATACTGAGCTTCAATTCTTTAACTTTATTAATTAATTTCATTTTTTTTTTATAATTGGAATAATTGAAAATGTCACTTTAATGAACTTTAATATTAGTGTAAAAGATCGCAATACTGAGGAATTTTGACAGATAATATAGAAAATAAAGAGAATTTGTTACAACTAGCTAATTGTATCCGTTTTTTGTCAATAGATGCAGTTCAAAAAGCAAATTCTGGTCATCCAGGAATGCCAATGGGTATGGCAGATATTGCTACTGTTTTATTCAAAGATCACTTGAAGTTTGATCCACATAACCCAAATTGGGTTGATAGAGATAGATTCGTAGTTTCAAATGGTCACGGATCAATGCTTTTATATGCATGCCTATATTTAAGTGGCTATAAAGATATTACAATTGAAGATATAAAAAATTTTAGACAACTAAATTCACCAACAGCAGGCCACCCTGAATATAAAGAGTTAGGTGGAATTGAAACAACTACTGGACCATTGTCTCAAGGACTTGCAAATGCAGTAGGACTTGCAATTGCAGAGAAAAAATTATCAAACAAATTTGGAAAAGATTTATTTAATCATTTCACCTATGCATTTGCTGGTGATGGATGTTTGATGGAAGGGCTAAGTCATGAGTCTTGTAGCCTAGCTGGTCATTTAAAACTAAATAAACTGATAGTATTTTTTGATGATAATTCTATATCAATTGATGGTCCAACATCTCTCAGTACCTCAGATGATATAAAAATTAGATTTAAATCTTATGGATGGAATGTTATTTCAATCAATGGACATGATTTTAATGAAATTACAAATGCAATAAATGAATCAAAAAAATCTAATTTACCAACAATAATATTATGTAAAACAAAAATAGGATATGGTTCACCTAATAAAGAATCAAAATCTTCATCTCATGGATCACCTTTAGGAATTGAAGAAGTGGAACTTACTAGACAAAATCTTGATTGGAATCATAAACCTTTTCATATACCTACAAACTTATTGGATACGTGGTCTAATTTTGCTAATAGAAATAAGCAAACTATATTAGATTGGAATGAATCAAATAAATCTACTTTAAATTCTGAAGAATTTAAAAAAATGTATAATAAAAATTTTGATAAAGAATTATCTGATGCAATTCTGGATTTTAAAAAATTTCATATAAATGAAAAAACTTCTTGTGCTACTAGAAAAGCTTCTGAATTATCTTTAGATCTTTTATCGAATTATATTCCTAATCTTATTGGGGGCTCTGCTGATTTAACAGGCTCTAATAATACTAAAGCAAAAACAATGAATGCATTTAACTCATCAAATTTCAATGGTAATTATATATATTATGGAGTTAGAGAGCATGCAATGGCAGCAATTATGAATGGTATAGCTCTCCATGGAGGCTTACAACCATATGGAGGAACTTTTTTAGTATTCACGGATTATTGTCGTCCATCAATAAGATTATCAGCTCTTATGAAATTGCCAATAATTTATGTTATGACACATGATTCTATAGGTCTTGGAGAAGACGGGCCTACTCACCAACCAGTCGAACATTTATCATCATTAAGAACTATCCCCGGTTTAAATGTTATACGTCCTTGTGACATAGTTGAAACGATTGAAGCTTGGGAGATTGCTCTTCAATCAAATCAACCTACTATATTAGCACTTACTAGACAAAATCTATCTTTACTTAGGAATGAAAATTATACAGAAAATAAAGTTAAAAAAGGAGCTTATATTTTAAAAAATTTTGATAATTATCATACTACAATTTTAGCTTCTGGATCGGAAACTGAAATTGCTTTTCAAGCATCAAATCAATTAGAAAAAGAAGGTATTTATTCAAGAGTAGTTTCAATGGCTTCTTTTGAACTTTTTGAAAATCAAAATCAGGATTACAAAAAACAGATTATAGGAAATAAACCATGTTTTGCAATAGAGGCAGGTGTTATTAACGGGTGGGAAAAATATGTTTCATCAGATAACTTTTTAGGTATGACTTCTTTTGGAGCAAGTGGTCCATATGAAGATCTTTATAATCATTTTGGAATTACAGCTGAGGATCTAATAAAAAAAATTAAACAAAATATAAAAAAATAATTTTAGAGGAGAAGGATGAAAATAGCAATAAACGGGTTTGGAAGAATAGGAAAATTAGTATTTAGAGCATTTTTAGAAAAAAAATTATCAAATGTTGAAGTTGTTGCAATTAATGAATTAGGAGGCCTTGATTCTAGTATACACTTAATGAAGTTTGATAGTGTTCACGGTAAACTACCTTTAGATATTAAAAAATATAAAAATGGAATGAAATATAAAAATAAATTTGTTAATTTTTATTCTGAAAAAGATCCAAAAAATTTACCTTGGAAAAAATTAAATGTTGACATTGTTTTAGAATGTAGTGGTGTATTTACTTCTAAAGAAAAAGCATTGTCTCATATGCAAGCAGGTGCAAAAAAAGTAATTATTTCAGCTCCAGGAAAAAATGTAGATGCAACTATAGTAAAAGGCGTTAACGATAATATATTAACAAAAAATCATAATATTATTTCAAATGGCTCATGTACTACAAATTGTCTTGCACCTGTAGCAATGATTTTAGACCAAGGAATAGGTATAGAAAGTGGTTTTATGACTACAATTCATAGTTACACAGGTGATCAAAGAACTGTCGATCAAAATCATAGCGATATGAGAAGAGCAAGAGGTGCATCAATTTCTATGATTCCAACTTCTACTGGTGCAGCAAAAGCTCTAAGTTTAGTTTTGCCTAAACTTAAAGGAAAATTAGATGGAACAGCAATAAGAGTACCAACACCCAATGTGTCTCTAATTGATTTGACTTTTGTATCTAAGAAAAAAACATCAGCAGAAAAAATAAACAACTTAATTTTAAAAGCTAGTAGAACTTCCAGTTTAAAAAATATACTTTCTACAAATAATTTGCCTTTAGTTTCAATAGACTTTAACCATAATGCTAGCAGCTCTATATTTGATTTAACTCAAACCCAAGTTTTAAATAATAAATTTTGCAGAATATTATCGTGGTATGATAATGAATGGGGATTCTCAAATAGAATGGTAGAAACAATGATGGATTTAAAGAAATTTGTATAGGTGATTAATAAACAAATAAGTTTTTCAATAAATACTTACAAACAAGCTAGAGAGGTTGTAGAAGAGTTAAAAAAATACAAAGTTGTACCTATACTCCATATAAAAAATTATATTATTCAAAGATTCGGAATTGAATGGATAATATCATTGAAAAAAATACTAGAAAAAGATTTTCCACCTAATTCTATCAAGTTTTCTGTAGATGCAAAATCTGACTACGGACTAAGTATTAATTTAGCAAACAACAAGATTAATTTTATAAAATTAAAATCTGATCAAAAAATTTTAAAAAAAATTGAACAAATATGCAAAAAAAATAGAGTTTTATTAAATCAATCTTTTCGTATAATAGATCTTTCAAATATAAAAAATATTAATATAAAACTATCAAAAATTTTTTTGAAGGATAGATATGAAGATTGATGGAAACCAGATTAAAGTTGGAAATATTTTAGAAATCAATTCTAAGCTCTGGAAAGTTTTGAAAACTCAACACACTCAACCTGGTAAAGGCGGTGCTTATCTTCAGGTAGAAATGAAAGAATTAAAAGAAGGTACTAAAATGAATGGAAGGTTTAGGTCTTCAGAAAATGTTGAAAGAGCAATTATAGATGAAAAAGTTTTTCAATATCTATATTTTGACAATGAAAAATTTATTTTTATGGATAATAAAACTTATGAACAAATTGAATTAGGTAAAGATATTGTATCTAAAGATCAAGAAAAATTTTTAATTGAAAATCAAAATGTAACAATACAACTATATGAAAACAAACCAGTGGGAATTGAACTAGCTGATAATGTCACACTTAAAATTATTGAAACAGAAGCTGTTGTAAAAGGTCAAACTGCCGCATCTTCATATAAGCCAGCAATATTAGAAGGAGATATTAAAACATCAGTTCCGCCATTTATTACAATTGGTGATTTAGTTGTAATTAATACATCTGATTCTAGTTATGTTGAAAAATCTAAAAAATAATTATGCTGCCTCCGGTAATCAATATTTTTGAAAAAGCTGCTAGAAAAGCTGGTAGAATTATAATCCGAGATTTTGGTGAAATAGAAAATTTACAAATTCAATCAAAAAGTTTAGGTGATTTTGTAACTAATTGTGATTTGAATGTTGAAAAAAATTTAATTGAAACTTTAAAATATTATTATCCAAGTGCAGCCTTTATTACTGAAGAAAGTGGATTAATCGAAGGAAGCGGAAGTGAAGAAACGATTGTGATTGATCCTATAGACGGTACTTCAAACTTTATTCATGGAATACCTCATGTAGCAATTGTAATTTGTAAAATAATTGACAATCAAATAACTGATGGAATTATTTATAATCCTATTTTAAATGAATTTTTCTGGGCTTCTAAAGGGAAGGGTTCTTGGTGCAATAATAAACGTTTAAGGGTTTCAAAAAGAGAAAAATTGTCAAACTGCTTGATTGGCACAGGAATTCCTTTTGGGGACAATGTTACTGAAGAATATTTTAATCAAATTCAGTCTATTTCAAAAGAAATAGCGGGATTAAGAAGATTAGGAGCTGCTTCAATTGATCTAGCTTATGTAGCTTCAGGTAAATTAGATGGTTTTTGGGAAAAAGATTTAAATTTGTGGGATGTTTCATCAGGTGTTCTAATAATTCGTGAGGCTGGAGGTAAAGTAACAGAACCAAATGGTAAAGATTGGTCTTTAGAATCTAGAGATATTTTGGCTTCAAACCTAATTATCCATAATAAATTAAAAGAAAATCTAACTTTACAATAATACTTTAATAGCTATAAACCGATTAATGAAAAAAAATATACATCCTGACTATCATGAAATAGAAGTGGTAATGACTGATGGTACTAAATTTAAGACTCGCTCTACTTGGGGGAAAAAGTCTGATAGCTTAAAGTTAGAGATTGATCCAAAATCACATCCTGCATGGACTGGAGGAAAAGCTAATTTAAATGAAGCAGAAGGTCAGGTAGCTAGATTTCAAAAAAGGTTTAAAGGTCTTAAAATCGGCAAATAATTATTTAAAAAGTTTTTCTGCATCTTTAAATAATTTATTTTTTTTTATAATTTCTTCCTCAGCCCTTTTAATTTCATTCTTCAGCTCAACTATGTATTTATCAAGATCTTCAACACTAAAATCATCAAGAATCAATGATTTTACTGTTTTTTTCTTTTCATCTATTTCTAAAAAATCAGTCATATATAATTATTTTCTATAATATTTTAAGGAATGTATTTATAAGGACTTTTTTTTAATTTAAAGGATTAAATATGAAATTACCTCTTATGCCTAAGGCAACTGCGATATGGCTTATTGAAAATACATCCCTTACATTTATTCAAATATCTGAATTTTGCGGTCTTCATGAGCTTGAAGTTCAAGGAATAGCTGATGGCGAGGTGGCTATTGGAATGCGAGGATACGACCCAATTGATAACAAACAATTGACTAAAGAAGAAATAATCAGATGTGAAAAAGATTCTTCTGCTAGATTGGAGTTAATAAAATCTAAAATTGTAGACTCTTTACCACCAAGAAAAAAAGATACTAAATATACACCCTTATCTTTAAGGCAAGAAAAACCTTTTGCTATTCTATGGCTAATAAAAAGATATCCTACAGAATTAAGTAGTTCACAAATTGCTAAACTAACAGGTTCAACTAAAAATACAGTTGAGGCAATAAGAAATGGAACATACAGAGAGGCGGTACTTGAATCTAAAAGTCCTATGGATACAGGTTTGTGCTCATTCAAAGATTTAGAAAAAGCTCTTAACCGTTCTAGAAGCAAAAAAAATAATGAAATTACTGAATAAAAATTTTTTTTGTAGTAATTTTTAAATAAAAAAGCATAAGAAAAGACCAAAACACAAACATTATAAATATAAACATATAAAAGTTGTAAATCTCAATTAATCCTAAAGGTACGCCTGAATAATAAGCAAGGGGGCCTAATATTGCACTTAATAAGATTGCAATTAATTGATAGTTTTTTAAAAATACGAGTACTTCATCAAAAAGAATAGAAAAACTTATCCAGAGGACTAACATCCAAATTGGCAAGGTTCCAATTTTTAAAATAGAATTAAATTCATACACATCAAAATATACAACAATTGTATCAAATAAATATCCAGGTAAAGCTATAAAAAAGATAATTAACAAAACTCGATATTTATTTTTGGAGTAAATAAAATAAGATATTGAAAAAATTAAGCCTGTAATAAAACCAATTAATGGTTCATTAAAAAATTTTTCTCCTATAACACACATTAACCAAGTTAATTGATATCCACTTAAAATTAAAAAAATTTTAACTAAACTCATTTATTGATTAAAAAATGGGAAACATCTGTTGACTTAGATATAAATCCAGTTTCACAATATGAGAGATAGAATTCCCACATTCTTTTAAATTTTAAATTAAAACCCATATTAGATAAGTCATGCCACGATGACTGGAATTTAACATTCCATAAACTAAGAGTTTTTGCATAAGATTTTCCAAAACTTAATAATTCTCTACATTTTAAACCAGCCTGATTATTAATATCATTAAGTTGTTTCTTTGAAGGAAGCATGCCTCCAGGAAAAATATATTGTTGAATAAAGTCAGGTTGTTTTTGATAAGACATAGCTCTATTTTCATTAATAGTAATGATTTGTAATGCAGCATTACCCCCATTCATCAAAGAATTTTTTACTACCTCAAAATATCTCTCCCAATATTTTTTTCCTACTGCTTCAAACATTTCTATAGAAGCAATATTTGAATATTTTTTATTAATATCTCGATAATCTTTAAATATTACTTTAACTTTCTCATTCAAACCTTCTTTTTGGATTATATTAGATGTAAATTCAAACTGTTCTTTTGAAATAGTAATTGCATCTACTTTACTTTTATAATTTTTAGCTGCAAAACTGGAGAAGCCTCCCCATCCACAACCTATTTCTAGAAGATTAGAGTTTTCATTTAATGAAAGAGCTTCAGCTACTTTAGAATATTTATTTATTTGAGCTTCATATAAATCTAGATTATCTTTATCAAAAAAAGCCGAAGAGTAAGTCATGCTTTGATCTAACCATTTATTATAAAAGTCATTACCTAAATCATAGTGAAATTTAATATTTTTTTTACTTTGTTGCTTATTATTTTCTTTCAAATAGTAGCTTAACTTAGAATAAGCAGAATATAACCAATTTGCTTTGATATTATTTAAAAAATTTTCTTCATTTTGAAATGCTAGTAATAGTAGTTCTGTTAAATTTGAAGTTGAAAAATAACCATCAATATAAGATTCTGCCAAACCTACAGATTTTTTTTTAAATATTTTTGATACAAATTTATAATTAAAAATTTTAATATCAGCTGAATACCCCTCTTTTTGACCTTTGAATATTGCTATATTGCCTGAGGGAAAAGTAACTTTAATGCTGCCATAATAAATTTTTGAAAAAAAACTTTTAGTAATATTTTCTATAGAATTTTGAAATCTATAATTAAATAATTTCATTTAAAATATTCCTTCTAAAGTAATTGTATCATTAGGTTTCTTGTTTCTAGCATAATATTTACCTCCTTTGTAAATTATTCTGAGCGATTCAAATAATATAGCTATAATAACTTTAAAACCTAAAAGAGGATTAAAAAAAATAAACTTTAGTAATCCATTTGATGAAAGGCTAGTTAAATTACCCACTTGATATGCACTCATAACCTTTTTTTTGTTTTTATTTAACAAATCAATTGAAATATTGACTTTATCTTTGCTGATTTTATTCTTAAAATAATAATCACCTTCCATTTTTATAAATGGGGAAACATAAAATTGTTTAGAACATTTGTGACTAAGATTAAATTCTTCATATTTTGACTTACCTTTAAAAACATAAGTATGCTGTTCATTAGATGTATTTTTTACTTCATAAAATATAGAAATTAATTTTTCATTATCATAACAATATAAAATAGATAAAGGGTTAAAAACATAACCTAATATTCTGGGAAAACACAATATTTTAATATTTAATTTATCATAAGAAATTTTATACTTTTTAAGGTAAAAAATTACAAATTCTTTAATTGATCTATTATCTCTAAAACCATGATCTTTTTCAAAAAAAGAAAAAATATTAAATGAATTAACTGAAAATAATTTAAAGGTTTTCTCTAACTTATCTAATTCATTTAAATTAATAAATAAGCCTGGAACAACATATTGAAATTTATGTTTAAAAGGTAAATATCTTTTATGCACTATGGTAGATAAAAAAATTTTAGATTTCATTTTAAATATCAAATTGCAATCTATTAATAAATTTTTTATCTCTCGTCCAAGGTAAATTAACACCCATTAAATTGGCTACTAAAGCTGCAGATTGAATTCCATCTTCATGAAATCCATAGCCAAAGTAACTGCCACAAAAAAAAGTATTAAGTTTGCCTTGAAGATTGTGCAATTTTTGTTGAGCTTCATATGTGCTTAAATTAAAGATTGGGTGCTCAAATATTGTTTTATCCCAAATATTTTTTGGTTCAAAAGGAGGATTTATTGTAACAAAATAATTATTTGATGTTTTAAGTTTTTGTAAATTATTCATCCAATAAGTTAATGTAAAATTTAAACTTTGAGAATAATCTAAAAAATTCCAACTAGACCATGTTTTAATATTTTTTGGCATTAAATCTACATCAGAATGAAGATATGCATTATTTTTTGAATATTTAAAATTTGATAAAACATCTATTTCTTCTTTTGTAGGATTATTAATTAATGAAAGAGCTTGATCTGCATGAGTGGCAAAAACTATTTTATCAAAAATTAGTTTTTCATTATTTTTTTGAAATATCTCTATTTTATTATTTTTTCGATCAATATAATTTATTGAAATATTTGTTGAATACTTAAACAAGTTTAAAGCAATAACTTTTTCAATATAAGTTTTACTTCCTCCTTTAACATATTTCCATTGTGGTCTATTTTTGAAATTAAACAATCCATGATTTTTAAAAAAATTTACAAATGAAACTAATGGAAAATATTCTACATCTTTTATATTGTTAGACCATATTGATGATATCATTGGATAAATGTGGAATTTTCTCACATAATCTGAAAAATTATATCTATCTAAAAATTCTTTAATGGAAATTTTTTTTTGTTTATTTTTTAAATTAATTTTACCACATAATTTATATAACTTGTAAATTTCAAATATCATTTTCAAATAATTGTACGAGAACAAATTCTTTAAATTTGCGAACAAAGTTGAAAAATTTTTGCCACTGTATTCAATATTAAAAGCTAGATTTGATACAGCAAATGACATATCTGAATCTTCAAAATCAACATTTAAGGCATAAAAAAATTTAGTTAAATCATAATAATTATTTTCATTGAACACTATAAACCCGGTATCAATTGGAATATTGTTATCTTCTTTAATGAAAATAGTTCTTGTGTGGCCACCTAGCCTATCTTCTTTTTCAAATAGATGAACGTCAAAATTTTTTGACAAAAAATATGCTGAGCTAATACCTGAAATTCCTGAACCTATTACAGCTATTCTTTCTTTCATAAAAAGAAGATATATCTATTTTTACAAAAAAAAAGTATCTAAAAAATTATTTACTGTGTGGAGGCATTTTTTTTTCAACAAACCATACATGTTTTTTTAAAACAGGATCATATTTTTTTAACCTCAATTTCTCTGAAACTTTCATTCCTTTAGTAGGTTTTCTAACAATGTACTTAGTTCCTGTTTTCGGATTTTCTTGAGGAATCATCTGTTTTAAAGCATATGAAGATTTTTTTGCCATTTGGACGATATATATTAAAATTTATTCAAATAAAGCTGTTTTTTAAAATTCACTCAAAGTTTTTTTTATATAAGGATTAAATAAACCTCTTTTTTTTGAAATTTTGATTTGTTTGTTTCTCTCAGATAAACTTTTTTTCTTAGAATCAGACAAAGTTCCATAACAACGTGAACATGATAATCCTTTTTTATATTTAATAGATTTAAGATCTTTCTTACTTAAAGGATATCTGCAAGCATGACATAGCTCATAAGTCCCTTCTTTCAATTCATTTTTAATTGAAACTCTATTATCAAATACAAAGCATTCACCATTCCATAGTGATTTTTTTTTTGGTATTTTTTCTAAATATTTCAAAATACCCCCATCTAATTGATTCACATCTTTAAATCCCAGTTTAATCATATAAGAAGAAGCTTTTTCACATCTTATACCTCCGGTGCAAAATAAGGCTATTTTTTTTTCTTTACTATTATTTAAATTTTTTTTTATATAATCTTTAAAATCAGTGAAGCTTTTTGTTTGGGGATTTTTTGCTCTTTTGAAAGTTCCAATTTCAAATTCAAAATTATTTCTAACATCAATTACAATTGTTTTTTTATCTTTGATTAAATTATTCCAATTATTTACTTTTATATGTTTTCCAGTTGATTCTTCAGGATTAGCCGATATAGATTTTGATCTGAAAGTTACAATTTCTTTTTTAAGTTTTACCTTAAGTCTAAAAAATGGCATGTACTTAAAATATGAATATTTTGGCTTAATCTTATCAAAACCCTTATTTTTTAAATAAATTTCTAATAACCTAATTGACCCACTTGTACCTGCGACACTACCATTGATACCTTCTTTTGCTATTATAACTGTACCACGAATTTTATTAAATTTACAAATATCCTTCAATTCAATTTTAAATTTAAGAAGATTGTTTATTTTTTTAAATTGATAAAAAGTAATAATGGTAAAAAGTAGATTATTCATTTATTCATCTAATATAATAACTAATTAATTTATTCTATAATGATTGATAAAAATATAAATTTAACAAAGGAATACCTAAATTCTTATTCAATAGAAACTACTCCAAGTGTTTATAATAAATATGGTAAATTTTCAGAAATAGTAAACAAAAAAAATACTGTATATGTTACGTATTTGCCTGATGAAAATAAAGACAATGTAATAAATACTGTAAAAAAACTTAATCTAGAAGGGTTTGATGTTGTACCTCATCTCCCGGCAAGAACAATAAAAGATAGTATTGAGTTAGAATATTTTATTAAATCTCTATCAGTTGAATGTGGATGTTATAAGATTTTAATTATAGGTGGAGGAGGAAAGCAAAAGGGAAGTATAAAAAGTACAATGGATGTATTAGAAACAGATTTTTTATCTAAATACAATTTTACTGATGTAGGTGTTGCTGGACATCCAGAAGGAAGTCCTGATATAAATAACTATGAACTAGATGATGCAATAATAAAAAAAAATCAATTTGCTCTAAAAGCAGATTTTAAAATGTATTTAGCAACACAATTTTTTTTTGAAGCAAAATCATTGATAGATTGGGAATCTCATTTGGAAACACTTGATAACAAACTAGAAATTCATGCAGGTATTCCAGGTCCAGCTTCTATTAAAACTTTACTTATGTATGCTAAATCTTGCGGTATAGGAAATTCATTAAGATTTATTTCAAAACAAGCAATTAATCTAACAAAACTGGCCACAACTAGAACTCCTGATAAACTAATTTATGATCTAGCATATTATAAAAATAAAAATCCAAATTCTAAACTCAAGAAACTACATTTTTATGCATTTGGAGGTATAAAAAAAACATCAGATTGGTTAAAGTCAATTCAGGAATCGGACATACTTTATAAAAAAAATCAGTTTGTTTCTAAATCTTAGCATCTTTATTAGCCAACATTTCCTGATTTTTTAACTGTCTTATTAAAATAATGATTTGTAACTTCCTTAACTTCATCTATATCAATTCAAATAATTATTGAGGATAAAAAATGTCAGATATTGAAATTGCAAGAAAAGCTGATAAAAAAAATATTCGTGATGTAGCTAAAAAACTAAATCTTAAAGAAGACCATTTAAAGCCTTATGGTCACCACATTGCAAAAATTGATATTAACAAAATAAATAAAAATCAAAAAAAAGATTCAAAATTAATTTTAGTTACAGCTATTTCACCTACTCCAGCTGGAGAGGGAAAAACAACAACCTCAGTAGGGCTTCATGACGGATTATGTAAAATTGGAAAAAATAGTTTAGTTTGTTTAAGAGAACCAAGTTTAGGACCAAGTTTTGGAATGAAAGGTGGTGCTGCAGGTGGAGGTCATGCCCAAGTAATACCAATGGAACATATCAACCTTCATTTCACTGGTGATTTTCATGCAATTACTTCGGCGAACAATTTATTAGCCTCTTTAATTGATAATCATATTTATTGGGGTAATAAATTACAAATAGACACCAGAAGAATCATTTGGAAAAGATGTCTCGATTTAAATGATAGAGCACTAAGAGAAATTACTGCAAATCTTGGCGGTATATCAAATGGGTTTCCTAGAACTGATGGATTCAATATTACAGTCGCATCAGAAGTTATGGCTATTTTTTGTCTTGCTAATGATTTAAAAGATTTAGAAAGACGTTTAGGAAATATAACTATTGCTTATACAAAAGATAAAAAACCTATTTTTGCAAAGGATTTAAAAGCTGAAGGACCAATGACTGTTTTATTAAAACAAGCTTTACTCCCAAATTTAGTACAAACTTTAGAAAACAATCCTGCAATAATACATGGTGGTCCATTCGCAAATATTGCTCACGGATGTAATAGCGTTATAGCAACAAAAACTAGCTTAAAACTTGCCGATTATGTTGTAACAGAAGCTGGATTTGGAGCAGATTTAGGTGCAGAAAAATTTTTAAATATTAAGTGCAGAAAGTCTGATTTAAAACCAAATGCAGTTGTATTAGTTGCAACCATTCGTGCATTAAAAATGCATGGAGGAGTAGATAAAAAAAATCTTGAACCAGAAAATGTTTCAGCTGTTATTAAAGGTGTATCTAACTTAAAAAGACATATAGAAAATATTCATATATTTGGTTTACCTGTCATTGTTGCAGTAAATCATTTTGTTAACGACACAGAAAAAGAAATTGAAGCTTTAAAAGAAGAATGCTTAAAGATGAATGTAGAAGTAATTTTATGTGAGCATTGGGCTAAAGGAGGAGAAGGAACAGTTCAACTTGCAAAAAAAGTTGTTGAACTTACAGATAAGGAAAATAAATTTGATTATTTATATAAAGATGATGAGTTGCTTATTGATAAAATTAAAAAAATTACTTCTGAGATTTACAGAGCTGATGAAGTAATAATCAACAAAAAAATAAGAGATCAATTAAAGCAATTTGAAAATCAAGGTTATGGAAATTTCCCTATTTGTATTGCAAAAACACAATATAGTTTTTCTACAGACCCATCAAAAATAGGTGCTCCAGAAAATCATTCTATTCCAATAAGAGAAGTCAGACTTTCAAGTGGGGCTGAATTTATAGTTGTGGTGTGTGGAGAAATAATGACTATGCCTGGTTTACCGAGTGTACCAGCTGCAAACTCAATAAAGTTAGATTCTAATGGACAAATCGAAGGTCTGTTTTAAAACTGATAGAGAATAATATTTCAATTATTATGAAAAAACCAAAAAAATATTCAATTTTTTCATTAGTTAAAAATGCTTTAACTTATCATGAAAATTGGCAACCTGTATGGCGTTCACCTGAACCAAAAAAAAAATATGATGCAATAATAATAGGAGGTGGCGGTCATGGATTAACAACAGCTTATTACTTAGCCAAAAACCATGGTATCAATAATATAGCTGTTATTGAAAAAGGCTGGATAGGTGGAGGAAATACAGGAAGAAACACAACTATAATTAGATCAAATTATTTATGGGATCAAAGTGCAGGTTTATATGAACATGCTTTAAAACTTTGGGAAGGAATGTCACAAGAATTAAATTATAATGTAATGTTTTCTCAAAGAGGTGTTATGAACGTTGCCCACACTCTTCATGATGTTCGTGAATTAAAAAGAAGATGGCATGCTAATCGACTTAACGATATTGATTGTGAATGGTTAAGTACAAATGAAGTTAAAAAATTTTGTCCTGTTATTAACACTTCACCAAAAATTAGGTATCCAGTTTTAGGAGCAACATTACAAAGAAGAGCTGGGACTGCTAGACATGATGCAGTTGCTTGGGGATATGCTAGAGGTGCAGACGCCATGGGTGTAGATATAATTCAAAATTGTGAAGTAACTAATATTAATGTAGTCAATGGAAAAGTAACTGGAATTGAAACAACTAAAGGAACCATTCAATCAAATAAAATAGGAGTAGTAGCTGCTGGTCACTCAAGTGTAATTGCTAATATGGTAAATATTAGACTACCTTTAGAAAGCAGACCACTACAAGCTTTAGTATCGGAACCAGTCAAACCAATTATTGATACTGTTGTAATGTCTAATACAATCCATGCTTACGTTTCTCAATCTGATAAAGGTGAACTAGTAATTGGTGCTGGAACTGATGGGTATTGTTCTTATACTCAACGAGGAGGTTTCAATATTGTTGAAGATACAATTTCAGCAGTTGTAGAATTATTTCCACTTTTCTCAAGAATGAAAATGCTTAGACATTGGGGAGGTATTGTTGATATATGTCCTGATGCAAGTCCGATAGTTAGCAAAACACATATTAACGGACTTTATTTTAATTGTGGTTGGGGTACTGGTGGCTTTAAAGCAACTCCAGGATCTGGATGGGTTTTTGCTCATACTATTGCTAATGATGAACCCCATGAACTAAATGCACCGTTTACAATTAATCGTTTTTCAAGTGGTGAATTAGTAGACGAACATGGTGCTGCAGCGGTAGCGCATTAATTTGTTATGTTTTTAATTAATTGTCCTTATTGTGGAGAAAGAGAGCAGGTTGAATTTAATTGTGGCGGAGAGGCACACATAGCACGTCCGAAAAACCCACCTGACTTAAGCGATGATCAATGGGCTGATTATCTGTTTATGCGCAAAAATATTAAAGGAGTTCAATTTGAAAGATGGAATCACTCAAGCGGTTGTCGCAGATGGTTTAATATTGTAAGAAATACTGCAACAGATGAAATTTTAAAAATTTATAATATGGGAGAATCGCCACCAAATATTAATGGTGATGATCCAAATACCCCTTCAGGTGAACCAAATATTGGTTCTGGAAATATTTCAAGCACATTTAATAAAAAATGATTACTGATAAAAAAATTTCTTTTAAGTTTGATGGAAAAAAATTTTTTGGTTTTGAAGGAGATACTCTTGCAAGTGCTTTAATTAGAAATGGTGTTTTTTTAGTAGGTAGAAGTTTTAAGTATCATAGACCTAGAGGAATAATTAGTGCAGGAAGTGAAGAACCAAATGCAATTGTCCAATTAGAATCAGGCAATATTACTGAGCCAAATGTAAGAGCAACAGAGATAGAACTTTATGAAGGTTTAAACGCTAGTTCACAAAATAACTGGCCAAATGTTAATTTTGATTTTGGATCTATCAATGATTTCCTCTCGCCATTCTTTCCTGCAGGTTTTTATTATAAAACATTTATGTGGCCTCCAAAGTTTTGGGAGAAATATGAATATTTTATTAGAAAAGCTGCCGGATTAGGGAAATCCCCTAAAGAAGATGATCCAGATAAATATGAACATTTTCATTACCACTGTGATGTGTTGATTGTAGGGGGAGGCTTAAGTGGATTGTACGCTGCAAAATTAGCAACAAAAGCAAATTTAAAAGTTTTACTTGTTGAACAAAGTTCTGAATTAGGCGGTGAAAAGCTAAATGTTGATTATGTGCAAAGTGCATTACAAGGCTCTGTAGATAATGTTCTTGAAACATCATTTGGCATAAGTCTAGTAAATGAATTAGAAAATCTGAACAACTCAAATAATTTAAAAATTATTAAAAATACAACACTTTTTGCTTATATGCATAATAATTATTTACTTGCTTGCCAAAAAATTAAAAACAAAAATATTAGACAAATTATTTGGAAAATAAGAGCAAGAAAAGTTGTTTTAGCTACAGGTTCAATTGAGCGTTTTTTAACTTTCGACAACAATGATAGGCCAGGAATAATGTTAGCAAATAGTGTGAGAAAATATTTTAATTACTATAAAGTTAAACCTAGGGGAAATATCATAATATTTACAAATAATGATAGTGCTTACAAAACTGCAATTGATTTTTATCTAAATAAAATTCCAATAAAGGCAATAGTTGATGTTCGAAAAGAATCAAAGGGAGATTTAGTAAGAAAAGCAAGAAATTTTGGACTAAAAATTTACTTTAATCATGGAGTAATAAACACCAAGGGAAGAAAAAAAATTAATTCTGTCATAATTAGTGAATTTGATGAAAAACTTAGAAATACAATAGGTAAATCAAAAAAATTATCATGTGACTTACTTTGTGTATCTGGAGGATGGACTCCTACCGTGCATTTGTTTTCACAATCTAGAGGTAAACTTATTTTTAGGGAATCAGATGCAACTTTCATTCCTGATATATCCTTTCAAGAAGAAATATCAATTGGTGCTTGTAATGGTACTTTTGAATTAGATGATATTTTTGAAGAAACTTTCAACAAAATGAAAAAATTGTTAAGCGAATTTGGAAAAGAAATTCAAGATAAGAATAGAGAAGGAGTTAATAAGATTTTTCAAGACAAAATCAAACATTTATGGGTTGTTCCATCTAATAAATATTTTGGTAAAACTAAAATGTTTGTAGATTTTCAAAACGACGTAACCGCAAAAGATATAAAATTAGCGCTTAAAGAAGGTTATAGATCCATTGAGCATGTAAAAAGATATACAACTACTGGAATGGCAACTGACCAAGGAAAAACAAGCAATATTAATGCACTTGGAATTATTTCTCAATTTTCAAACAAACAAATACATGAACTTGGGACCACAACCTACAGATTACCTTATACTCCAGTAACCTTTGGGGCTTTAGCAGGTAGACACGTAAAAGAATTTTTTGATGTAGAGCGAACTACTCCAATACATCAATGGCATATTGATAATAATGCAAAATTTGAAAATGTAGGCCAATGGAAACGAGCTTGGTATTATCCTAAAGAAGAGGAAGATATGCACCAAGCTGTCAACCGAGAAGTTAAAGCAACTAGAGAAGGGATAGGAATATTAGATGCTTCAACTTTGGGCAAAATAGATATTAAAGGAAGAGACTCTAGCGAGTTTCTAAACCGTGTTTATACAAATTCATGGTCTAAACTTGGTATAGGAAAATGTCGATATGGATTAATGTTAGGTGATGATGGAATGGTAATTGATGATGGTGTAACAAGCAGACTTGCTGAAAATCATTATCTAATGACTACAACAACAGGTAACGCAGCAAGTGTTATGAGTAAGTTAGAAGATTGGTTGCAAACAGAATGGCCAGAACTTAAAGTCTTTTTAACGTCTGTAACTGAACAATTTTCAACAATAAGTGTTAATGGCCCCCTTGCAACAGATTTAATGAAAAAAATATTCGTGGACTTTGATTTTTCTTCAGAAAATTTTCCTCATATGAGTTTTAAAAATATTCAAATAAACAGCATAAGTTGCCGTGTAATGCGTATTAGTTTTACTGGTGAAAAATGTTATGAAATTAATGTTCCTTCCAGTTATGCTAAATCTTTGTGGTCTAAGTGCTTTGAACTTGGAAAAGAATTCAACATCACTCCTTATGGAACTGAAGCTATGCACGTACTTAGAGCTGAAAAAGGATTTGTAATAGTTGGTCAAGAAACAGATGGTTCTGTTACGCCAATTGACTTAGATATGAGTTGGATTGTAAGTAAGAAAAAATATGATTTTATTGGAAAAAGAGCTCTTAATAGAAGTGATACTATTAAAGAAGATAGAAAACAATTAGTCGGAATTTTAACTAAAGATCCAAATTTAGTCTTAGAAGAAGGTGCACAATTAGTAGAAAAAATTTCTAAACCTCCTATGGCAATGATTGGCCATATTACCTCTAGTTATTATTCACCTAATTTAGGCAGATCTATTGCTTTAGGCCTAGTAAAGGATGGATTAAAGAAAAAAGGACAAACTATTTTTGCTCCCATGCCTGATAAAACTGTAGAGGTAGAAATAAGTAATCCAGTATTTATTGATCCGACAAATGAAAGATTAAGTGCATGATTTTAGAAAGAGAAAACACTATCAAATCATTACAAAACAATAAGATTGAGAATTTTTTTGGGACAAATATTCAAGAACTTGCTTTTATTAATAAAATTAACCTAAGAATTAATACTAAAAATACAGATTATATGAAGATTTGTGGTAAAATCCTAAATGCAATATTGCCCACCAAACCTAACACTTTTACAAAAAATGGAAATTTAAAAATTATATGGTTAAGTCCAGATGAGTGGTTAATTATTAATGAAGATGACAATTTGTTTTCAAAACTTAAAAATGAAATTGGTGATCTAGAGGCAAGTGTAACAGACGTATCTGAAAATAGAACTATAGTTCGACTTTCTGGGGAAAAAATTTATAAATTACTATCTAAATTTTTGGTTTTGGATTTAGAAAAAAGTTTACCAAGAGAATCAACATGTGCACTATCATTATTTGCTAAAGTTCCAATTTTATTATTGAGAAATCATAATGAAAATCAAGTTCCAGAAATTGATATATTTTTAAATAATTCCCATGCAAATTATGTTTACAGCTTAATTATAGACGGCTCAGAAAATCTTGATTTTTAAGTTTCTATTTGCTTTTGTTTTTATATTATTTTTCTATAAAAATCTTTTTGCTGCAGAACTAATTAACGGAAATGCTAAAATTATTGATGGTGATACATTACATATAGGAAAATACAAAATTAGATTACATGGAATTGATGCACCTGAATTAAATCAAAATTGTTTATTTAATGATAAAGTATGGAACTGTGGAAAAGAATCTAAAAAATTTTTAATAAACTTTATTAATAATAAAAAAATTTCATGCAAACTTATAGATACAGATCGTTATAAAAGACATATTGGTATATGCTTTAAAGATAAAATTAATTTGAATAAAAAAATTGTACAAGAAGGATGGGCAATTGCATATAGATACTATTCAAAAGATTTTGTTGATGATGAAAAAGTAGCAAAAATTAATAAATCAGGAATTTGGAAAGGAGATTTTGAAGAACCTTATTTATTTCGTAAAAAAAATAAATAATTATTAATTATGATGAGAGATATCTTTCAATTTCTTAATTTCTTTTATTTGGTTTTCAATTTTTTTATTTAAATCATTTATCTTGTCTTCAAAAGTTTCATTTATTGATAATAATGTGCTGAGCTCTTTTTCAAGAAGATTATTTTTAGTTGATAATTGGGAAGAAATATTTTTAGTATTTGCAAGTTTTCCAACTAAATTATCTAATTGAATTTTAAGTTCATTTATAGTTTTGACATTTATACTATTCTCTTTTTCTAAATTACTAAACTTATTTTTAAGAAGGTTGAAATCTTTTGATTGATCTAGATTTATACTTTGCTTTTCTTT
>CACEPG010000005.1 GCA_902561355.1 uncultured Alphaproteobacteria bacterium | reverse complement strand
ACGGAGCAAATGGGACTCTATCTTTAAAAAAAATATTATCTGAAATAAACAAAACTGATATTATTCCATTAAAAACACCTTGGAAAAATAGATTTAATGATTTGCCTATCTATGATCATGAAAAATTAAGAAATCAGGAAAATTTGATCAAAATGTTAGAAACTTTTCAACAATTAGGCTTTGTTATTATATCAAATGTGTCAAAAGCTGAGGGTACTGTAATAAAGTTTGCTGAAAGTTTGGGTCCAGTAAGAACGACAAATTTTGGTAAGCATTTTGATGTTGTTTCAAAACCAAAAGCTAACGATTTAGCATACACAAGTCTTGGTCTTACAGCACATACTGACAATCCTTATAGAAAACCTATTCCAGGAATTCAAATATTGCATTGTATTGCAAATGAAGCAAAAGGTGGAGACTCCCGACTTGTTGATGGATTTGCTATAGCTGAACATTTAAGAGAAACTGACAAAGAGGCTTTTGATATATTAACTCAAACAGACGTTTTGTTTAAATTTACTGATAAAGATATACTGTTAGAAAATTATGGTAAATTAATAGAATTAGATGATTTTGGTAATTATGTGCAAAGTCGATTTAGTGGAAGATTAGATTTTGTAACATATTTAGAACCAAAAAAAATAGAAAAATTTTATGCAGCAAGAAGTAAAATTTTTAATTTATATGCATCAAAAGAATTTGAAATTAATTTTAGGTTAGAGGGTGGAATGCTTATGATGTTTGACAACTTAAGAATTTTGCATGGACGAACTGAATATGATGTAAACACTGGCTTTAGACATTTACAAGGATGTTATATTGACCATGATTCTACCGAAGGAAAGCTTAGATTATTAAAATCTCTTAGTGATTAATTAAAATATTATAATTTTATTTTACTAATGGCATTTCACGTGGTGCACGTTTTGTTAAAAGCTTTGCACCGTCTTTAGTAATTGCTATATTTTCTTCATGCACAATCATCTTACCTGGCGCATATTCCATAGCAGGTTCAATAGTTAAAACCATATCTTCTAGGATAAGAGTATTATCTCCTGGTCTATGAGAGGGAGGTTCTGTTAATTGCAATCCAAGTCCATGTCCAAGCCGACCAACGTTATTTCCTATTGTGCCCGCATCTTGAATTATTGTATTCATAGCTAACCAAATATCATCCGTTTTTGCTCCTGGAATAGCCGCCTTAATTCCTGCTTCTGTGGCAAGCCATAAAACCTCATGCACTCTTTCAACTTCACTTGAGATTTCTCCAAAAGCAAAATTTCGATCAAAATCACAAAAATAACCATCATAGGTTGAGCCTGTATCAATAAAAAGTATATCACCTTTTTCAAGAATGCGATCAGTAGGCCCGCATACTATTTGTGAAACTCCTCCTGGTCCAGATATACCTGGCATAAAAGGAGTCGAATCTGCGCCTCTTTTAGCAATATCTATTCGTAATTTACGAACAGCCTCTCTTTCTGTATCACCAATTTCAAGATGATTTGGAAGTTCTTCATAGGCAGCACTCGCAATATTACAAATATAATTAATATGATTAATTTCCGCTTTTGTTTTAACCATTCGCATGTTCCAAATAGCTGGTGAACCATCAACAATTTCTAATTGTGTTTTTTCTTTTAATTTATAAAAATCGATAACTGGCATTCTCAGTGACATTTCACGTCCAAGTTCTGCACCTATTTTTTTAAAACGGTTCGAACATTGTTCAAGAGTTGATTTTAAAAGAGAAATTCCATCATCTTTTGGATTTGGCGCTGTCCACGTTCTTACTTCATCCAACCAAGTAGATTCCATTGCTGGTTGTCCAATCTCTGGGATGACAGCAATTGGTTTTCCTTCATTAGGAACAACTACAAACCATGGACGCGTGGGACTTTCCCAAAATTGAGAGTCAAAACCAGTGAAATACCGAATATTTTGTGGAGTTGTTACGAATATTGCATCTAGTTGTTGTTTGTGCATGATTTTTTGAGCTTTTGATAATCTTTCTTCAAATTCTAAATTTGAAAAACCGTGTTGAGGTATATTTAAATTTGACATAGTAAAAATTTATCTGACTATAAAAGGGTCGCTAATTGTTTTTGTTGATGTATTAATCCAGGTGGTTTTAATATTAGAATAATCTTTTATTACTTCTAATCCTGATTCTCTACCAAACCCACTATTTTTAAAACCTCCAAATGGAGCAACTGGCGATATAAGTCTGTAAGTATTAACAAAAACTATACCAGCTCTAACAGATTTTGAAACACGCATAGCTATACCATTGTTTTCAGTAAATATTCCTGCTGCTAAACCAAAATTATTATCATTCATTAATTCAATTGCATGTTTCTCATCTTTAAATTTCATTACAGATAAAACAGGCCCAAATAATTCATTTTCTGCAACGGGAAGATTATGGTTATTGCATTCAATGATTGTTGGTTCAAAATAATAACCCTTGCTTATATTTTTAGGTTTACTACCACCTGTAATTATCTTTCCTCCTTGATTAAGAGTTTCACTTATCTTTTTTTCTATATTTGTTAGTTGCTGCAAGGTAGCTAAAGGACCCAATTGAGTACTTGGTTCCATCGGTTCACCAATTTTTATTTGAATAGATTTGTTTTTAATTTCTTCTAGATATTCATCATAGATTTCTTCTTGTAAATATAATCTTGAACCAGCAATACAACTCTGACCACTGGCTCCAAAAATACTTGCCATTACTCCATTAATAGCATTATCTTTTCTTGCATCTTTAAAAATAACTACTGGACTTTTTCCACCTAATTCCAAAGTTACATGAGACAAATTTTCTGCAGAGTTTTTTACAATTTGTTTTGCAGTTTGTACCCCGCCTGTAAAAGCTATGCGATCAATTTTAGGATGAGATGTTAGTACCTTGCTACAATTTTCAGGAAATCCAGTAATAATATTAACCACACCTCTTGGAAGTTTTACTTTATCTATTAGTTTTGCAAATTCAAGAAGTGGAGTAGGAGCCACTTCTGATGCTTTAATAATAATTGAATTGCCCATAGCTAAAGCTGGAGCAAGTTTTACTGCTGTTAAAAACATTTGTGAATTCCAAGGTATCACTGCTGCTATTACACCGATAGGAACTCTAGTTGTAAAAACATGCATTTCTTCTTTATCAATTGGTAGCGTTGAACCTTCAATTTTATCTACAAGACCTGCATAATAATAATAATATTCTGCAATATAATTTGCTTGAAATTTAGTTTCTTTAAATAATTTACCTGTATCTTTAGTTTCTATTGTTCCTAATTTTTCAGCATTTTCTAAAAGCAGATCACCTATTTTACGTAAATATTTTGCTCTATCTTTTGGTAAAAAAGTTGACCATTCACCATGAAATGCCTTAGAAGCTGATTCAACTGCTAAATTAACCTCAAAAGCTTCGGCTTCAGCAACTTCAGCAAATTCAATTTCTGAAGAGGGATTTATTGATTTAAATGTTTTGCCTGATTGAGATTCTATAAATTCGCCATTAATATAATTTTTATATTTTTCCATTATACTTCAAAAAAATTACTTATATCATAAATATTCAACATATACTCTAACCATTTATCTTTAATGTTTTCTTCAATTAAAGATACTGTAAATCCTCCAAATCCACCACCCGTTAATCTTGCACCATTTGCACCAGCTTTAATTGAATTTTCTACAATTAAATCAACATCTTTTGTTGAAGCTTCAAAATCATTTGAATAAGATAAATGACTTTCAGTCATTAAATTGCCAAATTTTCTAATATTTTTTTTACGCATATATTCTATTGATTTTAAAACTCTTTCATTCTCTGAGATAACATGTGAAGCTCTTTTCTGAATTATTGGGTCAGAGATTTTTTCTTTCTTAAAGTTTTTTAATTTTATTGCACCCAAATATTCTACGCTCAATTCTTTTTCAGCTTTTTTAAGTTGAATATATCTTTCATTATAAGAACTATTTCTTAAATTTCTTTGTACTTCTGAATCTACTAAATAAAATTTCCAGTTTTGAGGAATATCTAGCAGTTGGTATTTTAAATTAAGACAATCTAAAAAAAAAGCTTTACGATGGATACCAATAGATGAAACCATTTGATCCATTATACCTCCAGATACACCAATGTAATCCCTTTCAACTTTTTGTGCTAAAATTGCAATGTGTTTATCAGAAATCTGTGTTTTAAAAAATTCATTAAGAGATTTAAGCATTCCTACACATAGTGCGGAAGATGATGATATGCCTCTTTCCATTGGAATATCAGATGAAATATATATGTTTAAATGCTTATTCGAGACATATTTACATTCATTATAAAAAACAAATAAACAACCTTTGATATAATCAATCCAATTATTATTTTTAGATTTAATAAAATCATTGAAGGTTTTTTTTTCTTTAAAATATTTTGAATATACCTGATATATTTTTTCACCATTCGCAGAAATTTCAATTGTAGTTTTAAATTTTAATAAAGTGGGTAAAACAAAACCTCCTGTATAGTCAGTATGCTCCCCAATTAAATTTACTCTTGCATGAGCATTACAGGAAACTAAAGATTCAGTCTGAAATATTTCTTTAAAACTCATGATAAACTAAATATATAAATTATTGATTATGGAAATACACTTAATTTTTACCAAAAATAATAAATTAAAAATAAAAATTTCAAACAACCAGTATTCACATGGTGATTTTAAAGTATGTTTTTCTCTTGTTTATTCCATTCAAGAAATTATTGGCGCAACTATATCAAAACAAATTGGAAGATATTATGAAATTCATTCTCAGCAAGATGAAATAATTTTAACTTTGCAAGAACCAAGAATTGGCTCTTACAATCTTTCTTGTGGACCTGAAGGATTATTTGTTTTAGGAAACGATGATCAGAAATTAGAATGTAAAATTAGCCCACTTGATTTCGAAAATCCAATTCCAGAAATATTATATTCAGGTGAAAAAGATAAAATATTTGATCCGATAATTCCCTTACCTAATATATTAAAATTAGAAAAAGAAACTATTCAAATAAAAAATCTAGATTTTAAAATTTCTCCAGATGAAAAAAAATTTTTTGATAATTTAAATAATTTATTAAAGGCATCTAATATAAAATTTAATACATCATCAGGACATTCTATTGTTTTTAAAAAACAAAATTTTCAATCTGAGGAATACAAAATTAATATCAAGAAAGAATCAATATCAATTGAGTATTCTGATTATGGAGGAAAATTATATTCAATTATTACCCTGATCCAGCTTATAAATTTTTACAAAACATATCTTCCTATTTGCTTAATTGAGGATAGCCCTTCATTAAGTTGGAGAGGAATGCATTTGGATTGTGCAAGACAGTTTTACACAATTGATGAAATAAAAAGACTAATGGACTATATGTGTTTTTTTAAATTGAATCGTTTTCATTGGCATCTAACTGATAATGAGGCTTGGCGAATTGAATTAAAGTGTTATCCAAATTTAACTAAACTAGGAGCATTCAGAGGGTATAACGAGATTATTCCACCATTCTATGGGACTGGCTTCAATAAGAGTGGAGGTTATTATTCTCGAAGCGAAGTTAATGAGTTGATTGAATATGCAAAACATAGAAATATTGAAATTATGCCTGAAATAGATTTGCCAGCACATTCTTGGACATTGCTTAAGGTGATGCCTGAACTCAGAGACTCAAGTTCTAATATCATTGCAGAGGATGTTGGGAATTATCCTAACAATACAATAAATCCTGCTATTGATGAGACTCATAAATTTTTAAAAAATATTTTAGCGGAATTAACTGAAATTTTTTCATTTAATATTATTCATGTTGGTGTTGATGAAAGACCTAGGGAGTCTTGGGAGGGATCTCCCAAAGTAATTGAATATATGAAAAATAACAACATTGCTTCTTTTGATGAATTGCAGGATGATTATATGAATAATATTATTAATATTTTAAAAAAATCAAATAATCTAACAGCAGCTTGGAATGAAGCAGCTTTACCTCCTCATAATGAGATAGGTTCTTCAGGTAGCGCGGGAAAAGTTGATAAATCTTGTATTATATTTGCTTGGGAGCATCCTGATGTTGGATTAATGTCTGCAAAAAAAGGTTTTAAAACTGTTCTTTGTCCCGGTCATAAAACATATTTTGATATGGCGCACAACAAGTCTACATATGAAAGAGGAATTTGTTGGGCTGCAACTATAGAGGTAAAAGAAGTTTTTGATTGGGAACCTCTAAAGGATTATGAAACTGAAGATTTACAAAATGTATTGGGTATTCAAGGTCAACTTTGGTCAGAAACAATTACTAATAAAGATTATTTTGACCAAATGATTAACCCGCGCCTTGCTGCTCTTGCAGAGATAGCTTGGTGTACAAAAGCAAAAAGACCATGGGCTCAATTTAGATCATCATTGTTAAATAATTTAGACTTTTTATCAAAATTGGGGTGGAAGTTTCATAATTTTTAGTATTATTATTATTATTATTTGGGAGATTAAATGAAAATTGGGGCAGTTGGTTTAGGAAACAGAATAGCACACGTATATCACGAATTATCTCAAATAAATAAAGAAGCAGAATTAATTGCTTATGTTGATCCATTACCAATTGGTAAAGAGTACGCAGAAAAACATAATTTTTTCCCCACTAAAGAATACACAAATTTAAACGATATGATATCTAATGAAACATTAGATCTTTTGATGATAGGCTCTCCTAACCATTTGCATTTAGAGCATATTAAAATTGGACTTAATTCAGGCATTAAAATTTTTGCAGAAAAACCAATTGTTGTTAATGAAAATCAATCTTTTCAATTAGCAAAGTTGTTAGGTGAGTTTGGTGAAGATCAAGTCTTAGTAGGTTTGGTTTTGAGATATTCCCAGCATGCTAGATCAGTTAGAGATTTAATAAATAAAAATGTTTTGGGTAAAATTGTTTCTATTGAAGCTTCAGAACATATCATGCCTTGGCATGGTGGTTTTTTTATGCGTAATTGGCGTCGAAAAGAAAAATTTTCTGGCGGATTTATGTTGGAAAAGTGTTGTCATGATATAGATTTTTACAACATGATAGCAGGATGTAGAGTTAAAAGAGTAGCGAGTTTTGGAGGCAGAAGTTCGTTTATTCCCCAAAATAAACCAAAAGAAAATTTAGAAGAATTTTCAAAATATAATTTATTTGGATGGGAAGCAAAAAAAAATGTATTTGATAGCGATGCTGATATAGTTGATCACCAAGTAGCAATAATTGAATATGAAAATGGAGCGACTTTAGCTTTTCACACAAACATGCGTGTACCCGATGAGTTTAGACGCTTTGCTGTAATGGGCACAAATGGAATGGTAGAAGGTGATTTTGTTCGTGGTTTTTTAAAAGCACATGATCAACAAAATAATATTATTTTAGATGAAGATTACGGTGCTGCATTTGGAATGGTAAAAGGTCATTATGGTGCAGATAATCTTATGTTAAAAGATATTAACCAACATTTAACCAATTCTGATAAAATAAATTTACCAGTGGGTGTCAAAGATTGTATTGAAGCAGGTGTTGTTGCTATGAAGTTAGATGAATCAAGAAAGACAGGTAAAATTATTGATTTAACATCTAGTTGGAATAGGTTAGACAAGGAAATGAAACATTAATAATGAATAAAAAACTAAGATCTTTTAATTCTCCTACATTTTTAGCTTACGCACTAATAGCTCCTGCAGCTATTTATATTCTATTAATTGTTGCTTGGCCAGTTCTTGAAACAATAAGACTATCTTTTACAAACTCTAGCTTAGCTGGAGAGGATTATGTTGGTTTTGAAAATTATGAAAAAATGCTTTCAAGTAAAAAGTTTAATAAAATTGTTACAAGAACTTTTGTTTGGATGTTTTTCTCAGTAAGTTTGAAGTTAATTATAGGTTTAATTGGAGCAATTTTATTGAATGCTAACTTAAGAGGCCGATCTATGTTTAGAGTTTTGATAATGCCTCCATGGGTGGTTCCAATTGCTATAGGTATGCTTGGATGGCTTTGGCTTTATAATGGATATTTTGGCATTATTGCTGGTGTAGGAATGCATACAGGAATTTTAGATGGGCCCTTTGGCTTTCTTGCATACAAGCAAAGCGCATTTATTTCTACAATTGTAGCTGATGTATGGGTTGGTACTCCGATGGTAACAGTTTTTTTCTTAGCAGCAATGCAAGGAGTTCCAAAAGATTTATATGAAGCTGCTTATTGTGATGGTGCATCCAGATGGGACAGATTTTTTAAAATTACACTTCCTCAAATTACACCTGTTATTATTACTATGTCTATATTATCGGCAATTTGGACTTTCAATTCTTTTGAAATAATTTGGATATTGACTGAAGGAGGACCAAGAGGTGCAACAACCACTTTAATTATTGATACATATAAGCAGGCGTTAGGTAACTATAAGTTTGGAAGAGGTGCAGCTAGAGCAGTGGTTGTAATGATTTTATTAACTTTATTTGCAGGTTTTTACCTAGCTCTTCTAGCTAGAATTAATAAGAAGATTTCACATGGATAGATATACATTCTTAGAAAAGTTTTTTATTTATTCGGCAATCTTTATTTTTATGACCTTTATTCTCTTACCTTTTGTGGAGATGTTTTATGCATCTCTTCGACCTTTAGACCATTTATTTAGATCTCCCTATCAATTCTATTCAGATGATTTATCATTCTGGGCTTACAGAGAAATGTGGAACACGGTACCTATGTTAGGACGGTATATATTTAATAGTTTTTTCTTAGCATCATCTGTAGCAATTTTAACTTTACTTTTTGTTATTCCTGCTGCTTATTCATATGCGCGATTTAATTTTCCTTTTAAAAATTCTTCTCTTTATATTTTATTAGCAATTAATATGTTTTCTGGGGCTGTTTTATTAATTCCTTTATACAAGGTTCTTAGAACATTTGGACTTTTGAACAGTTATCAAGCGATGATTGTTCCTGGAGTTGCTTTTTTAATACCCACCTCAATATGGTTATTAAAATCTTATTTTGAAAAAATACCTGTAGATCTTGAAGAGGCAGCTTTTGTTGACGGTGCTTCAAGAGTTCAAATCCTTCGTCACATTATTGCCCCTCTTAGTACACCTGGTTTGGTAGTAGTTGGTATCTATGCATTTATCGGTGCATATGCTCAACAATTCTTATTTGCTATCACTTTCAATCAAAAGAAAGAATATATGCCAATACCTTCAGGATTATATGAGTTTATTGGATATCAAAGTGTCAAATGGAATGAAATGATGGCAGCCTCATTAGTTGGAATAGCTCCCGTATTGATTTTATTTATATTTTTACAAAAATACATTGTGGAAGGATTAACTGCTGGAGCAGTTAAAAACTAGATTGAATAAATATAAACTTTACGAAAAAATAATTTTATATTTTTCAATTACTATTTTTTTAATCTTTATATTACTTCCTTTTGTTGAAATGTTTTATGCATCTCTTCGTCCATTAGATCATTTATTTAGGTCGCCTTATCAATTTTTTTCTGATGACCTATCTTTCTGGGCTTATAGAGAAATGTGGAATACAGTACCAATGCTTCCAAGATATATATTCAATAGTTTTTTTCTTGCTTCAGTTACTTCTTTAATTACTCTTTTATTTGTAATTCCTGCAGCTTATTCATACGCAAGATTTAATTTTCCTTTTAAAAATTCTTCTTTGTATATTTTACTAGCAATTAATATGTTCTCTGGGGCAGTGCTTCTTATTCCTTTATATAAAGTTCTCAGAACTTTCGGATTACTAAATACATATCAGGCAATGATTGTGCCCGGTGTAGCTTTTTTAATTCCAACTGCTATTTGGCTACTAAAATCTTATTTTGAAAAAATACCTGTAGATCTTGAAGAAGCAGCGTTTGTGGATGGGGCATCACGTGTTCAGATTTTAAGGCATATAATAGCTCCTTTGAGTACGCCAGGATTAGTTGTTGTTGGTATTTATGCATTTATCGGTGCATATGCTCAACAATTCTTATTTGCTATCACTTTTAACCAAAAGAAAGAATACATGCCGATTCCATCCGGATTGTATGAATTTATTGGTTATACTACGGTAAAATGGAATGAAATGATGGCTGCATCACTTGTAGGAATAGCCCCGGTTTTAATTGTCTTTTTATTTCTTCAAAAATATATTGTGGAAGGATTAACCTCAGGAGCAGTAAAAAACTAGCCTTAAGCAGTAAAACAACCTTGATCCATATTACTACTTAATGTTAAGTGTTTTATAAATAACGGAGGAAATATGAATTTAAAAAAACTATCTTCATTTCTTATAATTTCAATATTTTCACTTACTGGTTTTAAATCTTTTGCAGCTGATGTGCATGGGGTTTTTTGTGGTAGTGATCTTAGACCTAATTACGTAGAAATAGCTGATGAGTATATGAAAAATAATCCTGGCGTTAATGTAACATTAGAGGCAGTTCCTTGGGGTACTTGTCAGGATAAAGTAATAAATCTTGCAATTGCAGGAGATCCAGTTGCATTTTCTTATGTAGGTTCAAGAACTTTAAAAGGTCTTGCAGAGAATGGACACATTCTAGAAACAAACATTCCAGCTTCTCAACAAGCAATGTATCAACCAGGTATTTTGAATACAGTTACGCATATGGGCAAAACTTGGGGTTTCCCTCACGCGTTTTCAACTAAAGCTCTTTTCATGAATTGTGGTTTACTAGAGCAAGCAGGTGTTGCTTGTGAAGGCCCTAAAACATGGGATGATTTATATTCAATGGCTGAAGCTGTTACAAATAATGTGAATGGTGTTGCAGGAATTGGTTTAGCAGGTAAAGATTTTGATAATACTATGCACCAGTTCTTAAACTATCTTTATAGTAATGGTGGACAAGTTATTGATCCAATGACTAACGCAATTACTCTTGATTCATCAAACACAGTTGAGACTTTAGCTTTTTATGGAAAACTTGCCAATGTATCTCAGGAAGGTCCATTAGCATGGGAGAGATCTCAGCTTACTGAACTTTTCAATGATGAAAAAATTGCAATGTACATTAACGGACCATGGGGTAGAGGCCAACATAAGGAAGGTTTAAACGTTAAGACGGTTAGAATTCCTGCTGGACCGCAAGGAAGCCAAGGTACTCTATTAATCACAGATAGTATTGCAGTATTTAATAATACTGGTGTTGAAGATCATGCAATGGAATTAGCTAGTATAATTTCATCTGGTGACTCTCAATATAGTTTAGATACTGACTGGGGATTAACTCCAATAATGCAGTATCCACAAATTGGAACAGTAGCACCATACAATGAAGATTACTGGATGATGTTTATTGATGCAATTGGTGATGGTGGGCCAGAGCCATTGTTTGTTGATTACAAAGCTTTCCAAGCTGTTATGAACTCAATGATCCAAGGAGCAATACTTGGAGAAGGAGATGCAGCAGATTTAGTTGCCGAAGCAGCTGAAGAATTGGAAGAATATAAGTAAACTATAAAAAACTGGGGCTTTAATGCCCCAGTGAACTCAAAAATATATGAGTAGATTAACCAATAATTACTTATCTAAAATCAACTCAATCTTAAATAAAATATTAAAAGAAGAAAAAAGTAAAATAATAACAAGTTCTAAACTTATTAGAGACTCATATAAACAAGGAGGGCAGTTGTATATTTTTGGAACTGGACATTCACGACTTTTAGGTGAAGAAGCTTTTCATAGAGCTGGAGGTTTTGCTGCGGCTTGTCCCATTAGAGATGATAATTTGACATTTAAAAAAGGAGCAAAAAAAGCAACATCTTTAGAGAGAACCCCAAATGTTGCTAAGAAAGCTCTAAGCAAATACAAAATTACCAATAAAGATATATTGATGATTGTTTCTAATTCTGGCGTAAATCATGCCCCAGTAGAAGCAGCAGTGATAGCAAAAGAAAAAAAAATTAAAACTATTGCTATTACTTCAGTCAAATTTTCAAAAAAAGCACCACTCTCAAAATTAAATAAAAGGTTATATGAAATAGTTGATGTTTTTATTGATAATAAAATTCCACCTGGTGATTCAATTATAAATATCAATCAATTTAGTGTAGGGCCAGCATCAACTATAACTGGATCATTCATATTAAATTCAATATTAATAGAGGTAGCTAATACGTTAAAATCAGAAAAATTTTTTCCTTTTTATATCAGCTCAAATATGCCAAATGCTAATAAAAATAATAATAAACTTGAAAATAAATTTAGAAAAATTAATCCACATTTATAATCTTGTTAAAAAAAGGTAACAAATTGATAACATTAAAAGGCAATATAATTAATTTTGACGAGTCATTTTATGGCGAAATAATGTTTGATGAAAAAATTAATCAAATTAATAGAGTAGAAAAAAAGTCAGATGATTTGATTATACCAGGGTTTGTTGATTTACATTGTCACGGTGCAAATGGTTTTGACACAATGGATGGTTGGAGCTCAATAAACAAAATGACAAAATATCATTTAAAAAATGGAACTACATCAATATTACCAACTACTTGGACTAGCACTTTTGATCATACCTTTAAGGCACTTAAAGAATTTGAAAATTATAAAAAAATTAATTCTAATATTTTGGGTGTACATCTCGAAGGTCCATTCATTAACCCAAATAAACTAGGCGTTCAACCGCCACTAGCTATTAATCCATCTATTGAATTTGTAAAAAACTTACAAGAATTAGCACCAATAAAAGTAATTACTCTTGCTCCAGAATTAGACAGCATGGTAGATTTTATAGAAGAAATAAACAGCCTTGGAATTAAAATTCAATTTGGTCATTCTCTAGCTAATTACGATTGTTGTGCAAAATTTATGAGCAAATATGAAATAGGTTTCACTCATCTTTATAATGCAATGTCTGGTAATGATCATAGAAATCCTGGTGTTTTGTCTGCAGCTCTCGATTTGGGATCTTATGCAGAAATAATTTGTGATTTAAATCATGTAAGTGCTGCTTCTATTAAAATTGCAAAAAAATGCATAGAAAATCTCTATGCAGTAACAGATTCTATGGGTGCTACTGGATTAAAAGAAGGGGTATATAATTTTTTTGGAGTTGATATTGAAATAAGAAAAAACATTGCCGTAGTAACTAAAACTAATAAATTAGCTGGCAGTATAGTTAGTATGCATGACACATTCTGCAATTTATTAAAATTAAATTTTTCATTAAATGATATTGTTAAAATGACTAGCTATAATGCAGCCAAATATCTTAGAATTTCTGAAATTGGATATATTGGTGAAGGTAAAAAATCTAATATTTTAGTTCTTGATAAAAATTATAAACTTAAAGCAATCTATTTAAATGGAATTAAAGTTAATGACTGAATCAAATGTATTGAAAGAAGCTTTAAGCATTCCAAATGTAGTAGAAAATTTTTGTTATGTTGATGACAATCCCTATAAAGAAATTTTAAATTTAATTAATAAAAAAAAAATTAAATATATAGTTACTGTAGCTAGAGGAACGTCAGATTGTGCAGCATTATATAGTTCATATATTTTTGCTAAATATTTAGGTTTGCCTTCTTATAGTATGCCTCCTTCAATTATAACTCTTGAAAAATCTAAATTTGATTTTTCAGAAGCTTTAGTGATTGTTATTTCACAATCTGGCAGAAGCTCAGATTTAATATTATGTGCAAATAAATCAAAATCTATGGGCGCAAAAACTATTTTAATTTCAAATAATGAACATAGCTCTATTGTCAATGAAGCTAATTATTTTTTTAATATTTTTGCTGGAGAAGAAAATAGTGTAGCAGCCACAAAGTCATTTGTTCAAACGTTATTAATTTTAATAAAACTAGTTTTTGTTTGCCAAGAAAAAAAAGATATAAATGATAAAATAAAACAATTAAGTGAATCTTTGCATAAAGACTCAGACAATCATTGGAATTCAGATATTGTAAATAATAATATTAATAATGGTTTTATACTTGGTAGAGGAGTGGGTTTTGCACTGTCAAATGAAATCTCACTTAAATTTAAAGAGTTATGTCAAGAAATGATAGAGCCATTTAGTAGTGCTGAAGTAATGCATGGACCTAAAACCTTAATTCAAGATTCATTCAAACTTTTTATTTTAGGAATGAAAGATAAAAGTGGACAAACTGTTCAAAAAGATAGTAGTGAAATTGCCAATTATACAAAATTAATTTACAATTTTTCCTCAAATAATAATCAAGATACAGATTTCTACTATCCAGCATTCCATATTACTGAATTTGATTCAGTAATTTTAATGTCAAAATTTTATCCCTGGATTATCCGGTATGCTATAAAAAAAGGACTTGATCCTGACAAACCTCGTTATTTAACAAAAGTAACTCAAACTTATTAATATATTGGATAATTTTGATTTAGTGATTGTTGGCGCAGGTTCTGCAGGCTGTATAGTAACAAATCAAATTATTAATAATACAAATTATAAAATATTATTAATAGAAGCAGGTCCTAGTGACAATAACCCAGTCATTCAAGTACCTCTTGGCTATGGTATGACATTTTATAATAAAAAAATGAATTGGAATTTTTATTCAATAAATCAAAAAAATTTACATAATCGTGAAATATATTATCCACGTGGTAAAGTATTAGGAGGTTCAGGCTCTATCAATGCTATGATTTATTCAAGAGGATTACGCTCAGATTTTGAAAATTGGGATTTAAGCGCTAAATGGTCATGGGAGAATATTAAAACAGCATATGATCAAATAGAATTTGCAGTTAATGAGAATACAAAAAGATTACCTTCTAATAAAATCCCTGTAAATGATATTAGTAAAAAACATCATCCAATATTAAACAATTTTTTTGATGCTTCTAAAGATTTGAATTTTACATTTAATAAAAATCTTAAAAGCTCAATTGAAAATCAAGTTGGGAATTATAATGTTAACATATTTAAAGGTTTTAGAACTTCTTCATCTAAAGTATTTTTAAAACCGATAAGAAATCATCCAAATTTAACTATTTTTACTAAAACTGAAGTTTTAAAATTAAATTATGAAAATAAAAAAATAGTAAGTTTGAATATTAAACATAAAAATAAAAAAATTTCTGTAAGACCTAAAATTGGAACTATCCTATCAACCGGTTCTATTATGACCCCATATTTATTATTAAAGTCAGGAATAGGGCAAGCTGAAGATTTAAAAGACCATAATATACCTGTTAATTTACATAACCCTAATGTCGGAAAAAATTTCCAGGATCATTTGGGTTTAGATTATTTGTATAAAACTTTTGTGCCAACTTTAAATAAGGATTTAGGTACTTGGGGAGGAAGAATAAAATCAGTTTTAAAATATCTTTATAACAGGAGTGGGCCACTTGCTTTAAGTTTAAATCAAGGAGGCGGATATATTAATTGGAATTCTCTTGATCCATTTCCTAATATTCAGCTTTACTTTAATCCTTTAACATATTCAGTTTCTTACAAAAACAGAAGACCCTTACTTAATACTGATAAATTTAATGGTTTTATTATTGGCTTTAATCCATGTAGACCTAAAAGTCTTGGTGAAGTTAAGCTACAATCATATCAAGATGATTATTTACCGACTATAGATCCTAATTATTTAAGTGATCAAAGGGATATTCATGATCTATATGCTACATTTGATTTTATGAGGAAGTTCTCTTCTAATAAAAATATTAGTGATATTATCAAATCCCCTGTTAGCATTGATCCTATAAAAGCTACTGATGATGAGTTACTTGATCACTTTAAATCAAATGCAACAACCATTTACCACCCATGTGGGACATGTCGCATGAGCAAAGATATTGCTAAGGGTGTTGTATCAGATAAATTGAAAGTTCATGGATTAGATAATCTATGGATAGTTGATGCTTCTATTATGCCGAATATTACTTCGGGAAATATCAATGCACCTGTTATGATGTTATCATATTTATCTAGTAAAATTATTTTAGAAGAATTAAAACAATCTTATTAATGAAAATTAAAAAACTTGAAACTTTCACAAAACCTTATGTTAGTTTTGTTAAAACAACATTAGAAGATGGATCTGAAGGATTTGGACAAATGTCAACTTATTATGCTGATATTTCAGCGCAAATTTTTCACAAACAAGTTGCGCCTTGGGTTTTAGGTAAAATATGGACTGATTTTAATGATATAGAAAATTTAGTATTAGAAAAAGAACATAAATTTCCTGGCTCTTATCTATTAAGAGCGATTGCAGGTCTTGACACTTCTTTATGGGACTTAAAAGGTAGATTGGAAAATAAACCTGTTGCAACTTTAATTGGAGGAAAACCTGGAAAACTAAAGGTATATGGCTCATCAATGAAAAGAGATATTAGCGCTAGTGATGAAGCTGATCGTTTTGAAAAATTATTTCAGGAAAAAGGGATAGATGCCTTTAAATTTAGGATTGGTGCTGAGTGTGGGAGAGGCTCAGACGAATGGGAAGGCAGAACAGAAGATATTGTAAAGACAATAAACAAATCATTAGATAGTTCTGTAAAAAAATTAGTGGATGCAAATAGTTGTTTTTCATCCGCTCAAGCAATTGAAATTGGAAAACTTCTACAGGATAACAATGTGACACATTTCGAAGAGCCTTGCCCTTATTGGGAGCCAGAGCAAACAAAAAAAGTTACTAATGCACTCACAATTGATGTTACTGGAGGTGAACAAGATTGCGACATTAGAATATGGAGAGATATGGTAGAGAGAAAAATTGTAAATATTTTTCAGCCTGATGTAATGTATCTAGGTGGATTAACAAGAACTCTTCAAGTTGCAAAAATAATAGAAGAGGGTGGATATATATGTACTCCCCATGCTGCAAATTTGTCATTAGTTACTATGTGCACAATGCATTTACTAAAAGCTATACCTAATGCTGGACCATATTTAGAACTATCAATTGAAGGTGAAGATTATTATCCATGGCAACAAGATCTTTTTTTAGATAATCCATTTGTAGTGGAAAATGGCTGTGTTAATGTAACTGATAAGCCTGGATGGGGAATAAATATTAACCCAGAATGGCTAAATAGTGCAGATTATAAAGTTTCAGAAATTAATTAAGTATTTACTTTGGTCAAAACTAAAAATATAGTTTAAGTAGGGAGTTATCATGGCAACTTATGAATGTAAATCTTGCGGTATGTCAGTTAATGCTTCATGTGCTAAATGCAATGAGCCTCTTATGAATGATATATTAATAAAAGATGATGGGTCTGAGGTACAAATATCAAAATGTCCTACTGGACACGGAAAAATAAAGTCACCAATGTGCTGTGGCGCAGATATGTCTTGTTCTGTAGGTTAGAATAAGAATTTATTTAGTTTCTCATTTACAACATTTGATTGTTCAATTGTTGCGCCGTGTTTTGCTTTTTTAATAATATATAAATCACTATTTTTGATTGCTTTGCTAATTTCTTCACTCATGTGAGGAGTAGAACCTACTTCATTTTCCCCTGTCATGATTAAAGATGGCATATTAAAATTATTATAATTAATTGAATATTTATCAGAGTTTACAAATATTTTGTATGCAGGCAAAAAATCTTCATTCTTTTTTTTCTCCAAAAGGTTATAGAAAAAATCATAGACTCTGGGGTTATTATTTAAATAACTTTCTGAAAACCATCTTTTTATTGAATCAATAGTTATGCTTGCACCATTAAGAGCTTCATTATATCTTTTTTGAACAGTTTCGATTTGTTTATCTGATCTTTGATACACGCTTGCAATTAAAACTAATTTATTTACTTTATTATAAAATTTTTCTGTAAAATGCTGAGCTATCAGAGCTCCAATTGAAAACCCAACAATATTAATTTTATCTATTTGCAATTCATTAATTATATTTAATAATTGATTACTATATATTTCAAAGCTCAGTTCTTTGTAACCTCGAGTTGATTGGCCATGATTTAGTAAATCATAAAATAAGACTGATTGTTTATCAAAGTATTCCTTTTGAGGATACCACATTGTATTGTCCAGTCCTACTCCGTGAATAAATATGGTCATTGGAGAATTTTTTACTTCACTAAACTCATAATAATTACCTTGAGAGTCTGTGTGATTTTTTAATTTCATTTTGATCGATGTATAAAAGAATCTTTTCGAAAGCTATAAAGTGCTTTTGGGTCAATATCGACATTTATCACTGAAGGTTGATTACATATCAAAGCATTAGATACAGCTTCTTTTAAATCTTTAAGCTCATTAACATAATAACCTTTAGCTCCATAAATTTCAGCAAGTTTATGAAAAGGGGGGCTGTCAATATCTGCCCCGATATATCTTTTGTTATAAAAATCTCTTTGGTAGGCTTTTTCTGCTCCCCAAGATTTATTATTCATAACAATGGTAACAGTGTTAATTTTGTGATGAACAGCAGTTGATAATTCTGATACTGTCATTCCAAATCCTCCATCTCCCATTAGACTAAAAACAGGCAAATCTGGTTTTGCTAGCTTTACACCAAGACCAGCAGCAAATGAAAAACCAACCAATCCAAAGTCTAAAGGAGTAAATAGTGATCTAGGCTCAATAAAATTAAATTCATCCGTTGCTTGCAGGCATAAAGTACCTGCATCTAGTGTTACTGCAGAATTTTTGGGTATTATTTTTCTTAATTCTTTGAATAATCCTGATGGTTGAATGATTTTTGAATTTATATCAGCTTCTTCCTCTCTTTTTTTATAGTAATTTATTTTTTCTTTTATAAAGTTTTTAATCCATTCTTGATGTTCATTTTTTAAAACTTTATTTTTTGTTAAAGGAATTAAATTGTCTAAAAATATTTTTACATCATTTTGAATTCCTACTTCTATTGGAAAATACCTACCAATAGCAATTGGATCAATATCAATTTGAACAATTTTTGCCGACTCTGAAATATTATCATAGGAATAAAAAGTTGAATTAAAACCAAGTCTTGTACCCATAGCTAAGATTAAATCTGCATTTTTCACTAGAGTAGTGGCAACTTTATTACCTCTTGGTCCCATTTGCCCACCATATAGATTGTATTCAAATGTAATTACATCTCCATGTCCAGCAGAAGCAACAATAGGTATATTTAATTTTTTTGATAGTAAGATTACCTTATCTGATGTTTTGGAATTCTTGACTCCTGCACCGCAAATAATTACAGGTTTAGAGGATTGTTCAATTAACGAAATAATTTTACCTAAATCATTTTCATTTATCTTTTTAGGCTCAATTTTATTTTCAATTATAAAATTGTCAAAACACTCTATTCCTGAAAGTACATCACGAGGAATATTTACATGAACAGGCCCCCATTTTCCTTGAGTTGATATGTTTAATGCTTCGCTTAATTCCTTTGTGATGGATTTAGTATTTTTTATAGAAAATGTTTTTTTTGTTATTGGTTCAAATAATTTTTGTTGATCAACTTCTTGAAAAGCATCTTTGCCTTCATGCTCAGTTGATATTGCTCCTGCAATAGATAGAAGAGGAGAAAAAGCAGCTTTCGCTTGAGCAACACCTGTCACTAGATTTGTTGCACCAGGACCATTTTGACCTGCAATAATAACACCATGACTACCTGATGCTCTAGCAAATGCATCAGCCATATGAGCTCCTGTGCGCTCATCTCTTACATCTATAAATGTTATATCTTTTTGATCATAAAGCGCATCAAAGATTTCCATAGTTGCAGACCCAATTAAGCCAAAAACATATTTAATATTATAAGCTTTTAAGCATTCTATAACAGCCATACCTCCCGTAATAGGACGGTTCTTCTTTTCATTCATTATGATGCAGCTTTTATCTTGCTATTATTTTTACTTTTAAAATGAGGAATTATTTTTTCAGTAAATAATTTTATACTCTTCATACAATCTTCATGTTTAACTTCAGGAAAATTAGACCAGACTTTTAAATTTTGTAAATTTAATTCTTTTTGCATTTCTTCTATTTTATTAATTATATAATCAACAGTTCCAAAAAGCATATTTCTTTCATGCAAAAACTCATAAGAAAGCAAATCTAATTTATGATCTGTTTTAGGAAGTTCTTCTCCTGGATTCATATGAGTTCCAAGACCTCTCCAATGACATACCCACCGCATATAATTAACCATTTGCTCACCAGCTTTATCTTTAGCCTCTTCCATACTATTAGCTACAAACATATCTCTTACAACACTAATTCCTTCACCTAGCTCAACATGACGTTTTTCTTTTTCAGATTTAGCGTTTTGATATATTTCGAAACGTTTTTTTAGTGATTGAACAGGTGGTATCCACATAATAATATTAATGTCATTTTTTGCAGCCCATTCTATTGAACTTGGACTATCGACTACTTGCCATAGAGGTGGATGAGGCTTTTGAACAGTTTGAGGTACGACACTTATTTTCTCTAGAATTTTGGTATCCAAATTCATAAATTCTGAACTTGGAGGACTCATATCATGTTCCCACTCAAAATTTGGTGCAGGGTAAGTATAAAATTCACCTTCATGATTGAAAAATTTTTTAGTCCAAGCTTTTTTAATGATGTCTAAAGTTTCTTCAAATAACCTAAAGTTTTTTGCCTGGTCTTTCATATCAGCATCAGCATTCATATTTAATGCTTCTCTTCCATAAATACCTCTACCAACACCTGCCTCTACTCTACCATTAGATAACTGGTCCAACAAAGCAATATCTTCTGCTGCTCGAATAGGATTCCAAAAAGTTATAATTGATGCTGCTTGCCCAATACGAATGTTTCTAGTTCTTGCCGCTATATCGCTACTTAACAAAATTGGATTTGGACAAACTTCCATACCTTCATGACTAAAGTGATGTTCAGAAAACCAAATTGAGTCCCAATCATTTTGATCACAATACGTAGCTATATCTCTAATTTCTTCTAATATCTGATTATAACTCTTTTTATTGCCCCAGTTAGTTGAATTGCAGAAATAGCCAATTTTCATTTTACCTCCTAATCTGAAGGCGACCTATCCCACTTTCGTATAATGACGACGAGTTATGTATCGCTTAATTATTCGTATTATATATTAATTATATTTCAATAAAAAAATAAGACAAAATTGATTAAAATTCATTAAAAGAGATATATTTATTTATGATTAACAACATAATTTTTGATTTTGATGGAGTTTTAGTCGATAGCGAGATGCTTGTAGCAAAATCTTTTTCAAGGCACATGAATAACTTAGGTTATGATTTTCAAGAACAAAATTTTGCTCAATTTGCTGGATTAAAAACTTTTGAAGTAATATCCATTTTATCAAAAAAATTTTCAATTAGAGATAAAAAAAAATTTAATGAAGATATTATGAATATTGTGACAAATATATATTTAAAAGAATTGGAACCTGTAAAAGGAGCATATCAATTCGTAAAAAATTCAAATCTTAATTTATTTATAGGTTCTAATAGTGTTAAAAAAAGAATATTACAGGGTTTGAAAAAAGTAAAGTTAGATAAATATTTTAAATCTGATAAAGTTTATTCTTTTGACATGGTAGATAAACCCAAGCCTTTTCCTGACATATATTTAAAGACTATTTATGATAATAATTTGAAAAAAAATGAAACTCTTATTATTGAAGATAGTAGTGTTGGAGTTAAAGCTGGTGTTGCTGCAGATGTAAAAGTTATTGGGCTTACGGCGGGAGGTCATTGGTATAAAGAAAGAAATAATATTGAATTATTTAATGCTGGAGCTGTTGAAGTTACAGATAATTTTGATAAGCTTTCATATTTTATTGAGAAATTTTAATGGGCCCAAAAGTTAAAGGCAATCCTCTATACATATCTGTATATTTGCTAATATTTTCATATGCTTTTGGTGAATTCATATTTCCTAAGTACAATCTTTTATATTTAATAAATTTATTAGGTTTATTGGGAATGATAATAAGTACAGTATTTTTCTTTTCAGCATTCAATCTTTTTAAATCCTACAATGAAAATCCTAGACCAAAAACAGACTCAAATAGATTAATTAAAACTGGAATTTTTGCTTATAGCAGAAATCCGATTTATATAGCATTTGTATTGTTTCATTTAAGTATGTTTTTAACCTTTGAAAACGTACTATATTTTTTATCTGCTTTAGGTTTATTTTTTTGGATTAATAATTTTGTTATACCAGCTGAAGAAATATATTTAAAAAATAAATTTGGAGATGAGTTTGATCGTTATACTTTAGCCGTTAAGAGATGGTTACTTTTTTAATTAATTTTATTTTTAGTAACTGCAATAATTTTTTGTTTATTATTAACTTTAATAATTAAGTCAAACATAGTTTTATGGTTTTTTAACATCCATCTAGTTAATTTTTCATAATGTTGAATAAAGTTTATAAGATTTTTTTGATCCATTTTTTTTTGAATATTTAAATTAGATTTGTTCATTTTTTCTTGTTTTAAACGCCAATTTAAAACATATTTGAATGAAGAAGCTTTTAAGAAAATTTTATAATCAAACATTTTAAATAAGTCATGATATTCATATTTTAATTTATTATTATAATATTTTCTCCATAAATATTTTTTATCTTGATTTTTTTCTAATAAATTTATATTCTTTAAAAGAAAATTATTTTTCATTTTCTTTGCTCCGCAGCACCATCCCTCTAAGATTAATATATCTGCTTTTGAATTTTCTTTTCTTTTTTTTGATAAACTATCATCAATTAATTTGTCAAAAATAGGAATGTTTATTGGGTATTTTGAATTATTAAATTGCTTGATATGATTAATTAACAATTTAATATTATGTGTTCCGGGAACACCTCTCGTACTTAACAAAGGATGTATTTTCTTTGAAAGAGAAAATCTTTTTTTTTTAGAAAGATAATAATCATCTAAAGAAAGAGTTAATACTCTTTTATTGTAAAAAGTTTGAATATTTTTTTTTATAACGTAAACTAAAGTTGATTTGCCTACACCCTGAGAACCACCAATTAAAAATTTCTTTTTATCAGAGCTTACTATATGATTAATAACAGGGATAATTTTTTTATTTATATATTTTTTTGAAAATTTTTTATTTGTTATATCTTTTAGTTGTTTTTGAATTGTTAAGACTATTTTACTATTCATTGTTAAAAGTAATTTATTTACAACTTATTTATCTATAAACATAAATATATTTAAAATTAATTATTTCTTAATCTAATTGTTTAAAATTTAAACAAAGTATTCCCATTTAATATCTATTTTTTTATTTTCAACAATTGACTCCATAATTGAAAACATTAATGGAATTTCTTTAATAGTAAAATTATCTTTTACTAGATTAAAAATTTCGATAGATAGTTCTGCACCTTCGATTGTAATATTTTTCATTTGATTATTCTTTATTTCTGAATACAATAATCCTTTCCCTAAAAAGGAGCCCATTAAACTATTTCTCCCTCCAGCTGCACTTACATGGAGGTCTCCAATACCTGCTAATCCATTAACGGTTTCTTTTCTACCTTTTAAAAAAGATACAAATATTTGCATTTCATATACGCTTTGATTAAACAATGCTGCTGATGTGTTTAAATATTTATCACTATTATTATTTAATTCTTTAGCTGATCCAACAGCTATTGAAAAAATATTTTTAATTGCTGCTGAAACCTCAACACCAATGACATCATCTGATATTGAAATATGATAATAATGTGTGCTAAGTATATTTTTTAACCATTCACAAACTCTTATATCTTTATTAGTGATTATTACACTGCTGTGACTTTTGGCAGCTAATTCACTAGCTAGACAAGGTCCTGCAACAGCAGAAATATTAATATTTTCAATTTTTTTTATACTTAATAATCTTGACAATTTTTCAATCAGTAATTCAAATTTATTATTTATTACATTTAATCCTTTAGTTAGTAATAATATAGGAGGTAATTTTTTATTTATAAAAATCTTTTCTAATGTCTCTGAACTCCACTCCATTCCTTTAGAATTAGTGCCAATTACAATAAGTTCAGCATCATTCAAATTATTTTCATATAAATTTTTAGATTTTATAAACTTGGTTTTATCTGATAATTGAGTATTTAAAGAGGGATGAAAATTATTTTTTTTAGCAATTTCATCAATAAGTTCATTATCAAAGTCTGATCCAATAATATATGCTTGATGATTATTTTCTAAACAAACCACTGAAAATGCACAACTCATTACACCCGCACCAATTATCATTATTTTAGCCATTTTATTTTTAATATTTATTTGATTTAGTTAATATTCTATTTTCATAGAAGAATTCAATCTTATTTTATAGAAAAAAATTTTAAATAAAGAGCAGAGAAGTTTACAAGAGGAATATCTCTTTTAGGAGGAAATAATATGAAACACTCTGCTCCAGTAATTTATATAACTAAAACGTTTTGGAACAATAATATAGATAAGAATCCATTAAATATAACAAATATTAGTATTAAGTTTAAATAACGATTCTGATAGATTTATCCAAATGCCTTATTATTCTTACCAAATATATGGCAACGTGAAGCGGTAAAACCAACCTTTATTGTATCTCCAACTTTTATATTTGTATCGCCTTCTGTTTCAACAACTAATGGCTCTCCTTCTTTTTCTAAGTATAAAAAAGTACCTGAACCAAGTTTTTCAACAACAAAAACTTTGCTTTCCCATGATGCATCTGCATCTTCATTAACTAACAAATGCTCAGGACGAATCCCCAGCTTTACAGAATCACCTTCATTAGCTGAAACAGATGTTTTATGTATATTTATTTTTGCATTATCTAAAAGCTCAATTTCAGTAGAATTATGACTTTTACTTAATATTTTTGACGAAATAAAATTCATTTTTGGCGAACCAATAAAACCTCCTACAAATAAATTATTTGGTTTGTTATAAAGTTCCATAGGCGTACCTTTTTGTGAAACTATCCCTTCATCTAATACTACAATATCATTTGCTAATGTCATCGCTTCTGTTTGATCATGAGTAACATATATCATTGTTGCATTTAATTGATCATGTAATTTGGCTAATTCAACTCTCATCTGCACACGTAATGCTGCATCAAGATTAGATAGCGGTTCATCAAATAAAAAAACTTTTGGTTTACGTGTGATTGCTCTTCCAATCGCAACTCTTTGTCTTTGACCTCCAGAAAGTTGTTTTGGTTTTCTTAATAGATAATCTTCAATTTGAAGTATGCGCGCGGCTTCTTGAACTCTTTCATTAATTTCATCCTTAGATCTTTTTTCTAATTTTAAACCAAAAGCCATATTATCGAAAACAGTCATATGAGGGTATAATGCATATGATTGGAAAACCATTGCAATGTTTCTTTGCTTAGGAGGAAGATCATTAACTACCTGCCCATCAATTGAGATAGTTCCAGAATTAATATCTTCTAAACCAGCAATCATACGTAGCATTGTTGATTTACCACAACCTGATGGCCCAACAAGAACTGTAAAAGATTGACTTTTTATATCTAAAGATACGTCTTTAATAACGTGAACGTCACCGTAATACTTATTTACTGTATTTATATTTATATCTGCCACTTCATCCTCCTTTGAGCGATCTTTCAAGTGTTAATAATATTTTTTTTAAGTGATAATTAATTTATATTCAACAACTATTTTAGATATCCAAGATATTCTTTTTGAAAAACTAACATTGTGTCTAACAATTTTTGGGCAGATTTAACATTATCAACAACTGGATCAGCTAATAAAGCTTGATATGCACTATCCTTTGATTTATTTATTACTGCATCGGTTGTAAGTTGTATAGTGCTTACTTGATTATTTAGTAAGCTGCCAAAATTGGAAGGATAATTTTCAAGCTTCACTCCTTTTACTCCTGATTTATTTAAAATACCAGGCACTTCTACAACAATATTTTCTGGAAGACACTCAATAAAATTTTTGTTTGGTACATTAACAGCAGATTCTTCAAAATTTGTATCTTCAATAATTGCTTCCATAATCGGAACTATTCTCTCGTTTATTTTATTATTCGTTGCAAAATATTCTGCGTAGTGAGATTCCTTATCATAGAAAGTTAAGCATCTCTTTTTGTAATTGTCATAGAATTCCATGATAGCCTCATGATCAGCAACACTATATGCCCATTGAATATATTCACCTAAATGACTATCTGTTGTAATTGGAAGGTATCCATAAAGTTTATATAATTGAAAAAAAACACCTCTCTCACCTCCTGGGCTAGAAGGATAGTATTCACTTGTTAATTTAGAATAATAGCTTTCAAACTTTTCATGTATTTTTGGATAACCATCTTTTTGTGAATCTTTATATTTTACTTCAAGTAAAATACTTAAGTGGTTTAATCCACCAGCCTTAATTTCAATATTTGAAAAATCAGTTTCCATTATAGTTGGTAGTTGTCTCTCCATAGATGCTATCTCATGACAAAGACCAACAAATTTTAAATCTGGAAATTTTGTTGTAACAGCATGGCAGATTCTTTGCATTGGATTCGAATAATTAAATACAAAGGCATTAGGACAATATTTTATTATATCTTCACAAATATTTAATATGACAGGAGCTATTCTTAATGAATGAAATAAACCTCCCGGACCACCATTCTCTCCATAAATTTGTTTGAAACCATATTGTAAAGGGATTTTCCAATCTTGATCCCATAAATCGAAACGACTTCCAATTTCTATGGATATTATACAATAAGTTGCATCTTTAAGCGCTTCTTCTCTATTAACTGTTGCCTCAATTTTAAAATTTAACTTAAGTTTTTCTTTGTATTTTAATGCAATATTTTTTGTATTTTCTAAAGTTTTAGGATTGATATCATGCAGAGTTATAGTTGAGCCCTCAAGAATTTTTGATTTAAAAATATCCCCTAAAGTTCCTAAGCCAAAATTAACGCTTCCAGCACCAATTAAAACAATTTTGTTCATTTTATCTAACCCTTTCTCCATGCAATCTATGACCTAAAAGTGCTAACAAAATAATTAACCCATTAAAAAATTGTCTCCAAGTACCACTCCATCCAATAGCTATAATTCCAATTTCCATATAAGCTATAATTCCTACACCAAATATAGCTCCAATAATTGTACCTAATCCACCCCAATAAGGAGTACCCCCCACAAAAACAGCTGCAAGAGCTAATAATAAGTATCCAAAACCTTGTGTTGGAAAAAAAGTATAAGTAATCAAGGTAGTAAAGATACCTCCTATAGCTGCTCCAATTCCAACAAACATAAAAGCTTTTATTTTCACTGCCTTAACATTAATTCCCATTTGTTCAGCACTTACAGAATTATCACCAACATGATGTATATGAATTCCAAAAACATGCTTGCTAAATAAATAATAACAATAAATTACAAATAAAGAAGCCCAAAAAATTTGCATTGGAAATCCATAAAAATTTCCAACAAGAGCAGAGTAAGTCCAATGATTGTCAATTTCCATAATCGTAATTGAACGACTTTCAGTTAACAATAAAATTACACCCCTCAAAAGAAACAGCATACCTAATGAAGCAACTAAAGATGATAGTCTAAAGACAACTATCAAAGCACCAACTAATGCTCCAATAATAGCGCCGGTTAAAATACCAGCTAGAATAGCAATAGCAGGATCTATGCCTGACTTTACCATTATAGCAAAAACATATGCAGCAACTGCATAAGTTGAGGCAAAAGATAAATCAATTTCTCCTGAAGCAACTAAAAAAACTAATGGAATTACCAAAAATATAAGTGTTGGCAGCATTACAAAAACAGATTGATGCAAGCTTGGTCTCATCCATGCTTCTGGTGCCCCAATAAGAAATACTAACATCAATAATATAAAATACCCCATACTTCCTAAAGCTCTTCCATTTTTATGAAAAATATTTCCTACAATTGATTTTTCTTTATTCATAATTCTCTCTAATGTTTTTTAATTGTATCACGCATTATTTTCATTAATTCTTCAGGTGTTTTAACTTCTTCTTTATTAAGTTGGTGAACAACTTCACCACGGTCTAAGATTACAAATCGATCAGAAATATCATAAACATGATAAATATTATGACCTATGAATAAAACAGATCTATTAGATTTTTTGACATTATTTACAAATTCAAAAACTTTTTGAGTTTCATTAAGTGATAAAGCATTTGTAGGTTCATCAAGTATAATTAATTCTGCATTATTATATATTGCTCTTGCTATAGCAACACCTTGTCTCTCTCCACCAGATAAGTTTCCTACAGGTGACTCAGCATCAATTAATTTTGATGTAAAACCTATTTCTCTAATTAATCTATTTGCTTCACTAATTTGTTCTTTTTCTCTAACAAAGCCAAAAGGGTATGTTAATTCTTTCCCCATAAAGATATTCCAAACTATTGATTGTTGCGGACATAAAGCCCTATCTTGAAAAACTGTTTCAATCCCTGACTCCCGTGCTTTTAATGCTGTCCAATTTAAAACTTTATTACCTCTTATTATTATTTCTCCTTCATCAGGACCATAAACCCCAACAAGAGTTTTAATTAATGTAGATTTGCCAGCACCATTATCACCAATTAAACCTACAACTTCACCTTGCTCAACATATAATGAAGCTTTATTTAGTGCTGTTATACCACCAAATCTCTTGGTTACATTTTTCAATTCGATTATTTTTTCCATAAGTTAAATTTAGGTAAAACTGACCCATATTTAATGGGTCAGTTTATATATTTAAATTACTATCTTAAACCTGCGTCTGCAAGAGCTTTAACAGCTTGGTAATTGTTTGTATCTACAAAGCCAGCTCCAGTATCTTGATTTATAGCTCCAGTACCTAATACAGCAGTTTGACATAAAGAAAGTACAGGTAAATAACCTTGTAAGAAAGGTTGTTGGTCTGAAGTTAGATGAACATAACCTTTTTCAAAAGCTGACATGATTTGTGGACTAGTATCGAAACCAATTTGTAGCAGCTCATTTGGACCATAGCCAGAAGCTTTTGCAATTCCTTCAGCAACGTTCATTATATCACTTCCAGAATGAACTATTACTTTTGTATCTGGATTAGCCGCAAGTGCTGCAGAAAAAATTGGAATAGACATATTAGGGTCAGATGCATATTTTGGGTCTCCATCTACAACAGTTACAGTCATACCATGTTCTTCAAAAATAATTCTTGCACCATCTTCTCTTTGAGCTCTTGCATAGTCACCAAGCGGAACCATAACAATTGCATGATCACCAGCTTTGAATCCATATTGTCTAATAGCTTCTCTTGCAAGTGCTTTACCCTGTGTAGCTAAATTAGCACCAACATAGCCACCCCCATACTTTGCACGTACTCCAGCTGGGTCTACATTTTGATATGTCATTAATATACCTTTTTCTGCAGCTTGTTTAGCAAGTGGCATCAAAGCGTCATTACCCGGATGACCCATCATTGCAATAGCATCTACACCTAAGCCTACAGACTCTCTAAGCTGACGAACCATTTTTTCAAAATCCCATTCAGAATAGATAATCTCAGCATCTGCGCCAGTATCTCTAATTGCGTTCATCGCACCTGCAGCAACAATACCAGCAAATCCACCAGCTTCAGGTCCTCCTGCATAAAAATGCATTTTTACATCTGAGCACCAATTGTCACCTAGGTCTTGTCCAGTTGGAGCTGCATATGTGAAAGACGACAAAGGTAATAGGAATAATATCGTTATTATAAAATTTCTATATTTCATTTTTCCTCCTAAATAAATTAAATCAAATATAAAAGCAGTAAAAGCCAAAGCGTTTTGGAAGTCAAATCAAATATTATAAAATATAAAGATAATATAGAATAAAATTAATGATTTTTTATAAATTTTTCATATTCTTCATCTAGAATATTAATATCGTGCTGTTTATATGGATATTGTTTTGATACTACATCTTTTTTAAACTTTTTAAAAGCATCTATTGATTTTGATTTAATATTTTCATAATCTTGAGATAAGTTAGCATAAACTTTTGCATGTCTTGGGATGTGTCCTTTATTATAACCAAGAACATCTTCTGAAAATAAATATTGAGCATCGCACCCTTGGCCACTGCCCATACCAATCATAAATATTTTAACTTTATTTGAAATATACTCTGCAACTTTAAATGGAACAATTTCAATTTCTGCAGCAAAAGCACCTGCGTCTTCAATTCTCAAAGTTTCATCAAAAATTTTTTGTGCCTCACTAGAAATTTTGCCATAAGCTTTAAATCCTCCATAAAATGTAGATTTGTAAGGTATAAAGCCTGTGTGACCAACAACAGGAATTCCCTCATCAGAAATAGCTTTTATAAATTTACAACTTTGAGGGCAATAAATTGCGTCAGCTCCATTTTCATAAAGATAAAAACATCTATTCAAAATATCTAACTCAGTTAAATATTTTCCGTATTGGAGTCCCACTGTTAAAAAAGTATTTTTTGCTGCATTTCTAATACCTTGAATATCATTGTTTTCTGAAGATACTATCATTTCAACTTCAGCCAATTCACAAGATTCAGCTTCTAAAGGGTTATGAGTATATACTTCGGTTAATTTTTTATTTCCTTTACATTCAAGAATTTCTTTTACTGTTAATTTTTTTATCATTATAAATTATTAATATATTCTTTTACTTACACGCTTTGTTTGTCCATAACTATATAAACTATCTATTCCTCCATCTCGACCATAACCTGATTTTTTATAACCACCTCCAGGCAAATTAACTCCATCAACAAACCAATCATTATGCCAAACAATTCCAGCCTCAATTCTATCTGCGGTCCACTTAGCTTTCTCATCATTATTTGTAAAAACACCCGAGGCAAGACCATAGTCTGTGGAATTTGCTATTTCTACAGCTTCTTCTTCTGTTTCAAAATTAAAAATACTTGTAACTGGACCAAATATTTCTTCTTGGGCAATGGTTGATTTTGGATCAACATTATCAAATATAGTTGGTTTATAATAGTTGCCATTTTCTTGATCATGTTTTTCACCACCTATGATCAATTCTGCCCCAGATTGAACTCCTGATTGACAATAATTTGAAACCCTTTGCAATTGTTCAGTTGAAATTAATGGAGTAACCTCTGTAGTATTATCACTACCTGCCCCAATCTTTAATTTTTTAGTTTTTTCAAATAATTTTGTAATGTATTCATCTTTTATTTTTTGATGTATAATCACTCTAGACATTGCTACACATATTTGGCCAGCGTTAGGCTTAAAAATACCTTTAATTGTGCTATCTACTGCATTATCAATATTTGCATCTGGATAAATTATAGCTGCAGATTTACCACCTAGTTCAAGATGGCATGGAATGATTCTGTCAGCGGTTCTCTTTAAAATTTCTGATGCAACCTCAGGCGAACCAGTGAAAACAACTTGATCTATTGAATTATGATCAACTAATTTTTTTCCTGTAACTTCTCCATATCCATGCACTATATTTATAACACCATCTGGTAGCTCCACTTCATTAAAAATTTCTCCAAAAATATTTGATGAAATTGGGCATAGCTCAGGAGGTTTTATTACTATAGTATTTCCTACAACTAAACTTACAGCAACTGATCTAGCAAAAAGTGCTATTGGATAGTTCCAAGGAACTATTTGCAAACTTACACCAAATGGCTCAAGAACAATATAGTTAAAGGTATCATTTCCTGAAGGTATAAGTTTATTTTCAATTTTATCAGTTAAGCCAGCATAATAATCGAATACATTTGCAGCTCCATCAAATTCTCCCTCGCATTGTTCAATAGTTTTCCCATTTTCTTGACTTAAGATCATACCTCCTCTTTTTTTATACTCTCTTAATTTTGAAGCGATGGATCTCATTTTTTTTGATTTTAGTGAAGCATCCATATCTTGAAGTATTCTCTGATTAAATGAATTTTTTGCAGCTAATAACGCCAGATCAATTTCTTCATCTAAAGCTTCGTCTATTTGTCCAACAACATTTTGATTAGCTGGATTAATTACTGGTATGTTTGACTTTGATATTGAGTCAACAAAATTGCCACCAATAAAATTTCTAACTTCCATTTTAATCTCCAAAAAACTTAATAATATTTTATATAAATCTAAAGCTTTGTATTATGTCAATATTATTCAATCATTTATTATATTCGTTAAACATTCAATTAGAAGGAATTTTTACCTCAATATAGTAATTTGGATTTTTTGATTTTTTTATTACCGCAGGTATAATCTCTTTATAAGCCTCAAATAAACTTTGCGGTTTAGGTAATTGATCTTTAATTAATTCATATAATTTTGGAAGATTATATGATGGCACCATAGGGAACATATGGTGCTCTATATGATATTCCATTTTCCAGTAGATAAAGCTAAAAACAGGATTTAATCTAACTGATCTAGTTGATTCTCTGTGATCTTTTGTACCTTCCTTTAATCCCATATGTTGTGTTAATCCCCAAACTATATTTAATGAAATAAAAAATTTAGGAATTAAAAAAAGCAAGATTGGTAAAAATGATTGAATGATTATTGAAAAAATAATTATTAATATCCATATAAAAACAAAAATTCTTGAACTTAATATACATTTAGATTTTTTTTCGGGTGGAATACATTCTTTCATTACTTTAGTTTCAATTCCAATAGCGTGTTTAATGATTTCTAAATGAAGAGATTTATGTAGAATTAAAAAATAATAACCAGGAATAAATCTTATTAAGAAATTAAATAAAGTGTATTTAGAAAAAATACTTTCATCAACTTCGAAGTCATGAGGGTCTATCGAAGCAGTATAACTATGGTGTAATGAATGACTCCATCGCCATCTTACTGGTTCAAAATTGTTAAGGAAACTTGCAATAACATAAAAAAAATCATTTAACTTTCTTGTTTTAAAAGCTGTACGATGACCGCACTCATGCCAGATCGCATCAGCGCCTCCCCATAGGGTACAATAACTCAAGTAAAATAAAATAAACCATAAAGATCCCCAGAAATAAACGCACAATGCTCCAAGTAAAGTTAAGGATGCAGTAAAAATTATGATATGTTTCCACCCTTCATAATCATTTCTTCTTGAAAGTTCTTTTAATTTTTTTCTATCTATTTTGGCTTTAAACCATTCACTAGAAATATTATTTATACCTGTTTGATTTTTGATATGCTCAGCCATATATTTTATTTATTAATAAATATAATAAATTATTATCTTATTATATTAAATAAATATTTCTTTAAATTTTTCAATTTCAATATATTTAATAATTATGGAAAACTGGATATATGTTTGTGAAAAAAGTGATATTGATTTTGAAGATTTAAAAAGATTTGATTATAAAGATCAAACCTTTTGTATATATCATATTAAAGATGGTTTTTTTGCAACTGAAGGCATCTGTACACACGAAGAAGTCCATCTTGAAGATGGATTAGTAACAGATGATGAAATAGAATGTCCAATGCATCAAGGAATTTTCAATATAAAAACAGGAGTAGTTATACAGGATCCTCCATGTAAAGCTCTAAAAACTTATCAAGTAAAATTGGAAAAAGAGAAAGTTTATATAAATATAATTTAGATCTTTAACCTTTTACAGACCCTGCCACTAAACCCCTTATAAAATACCTTTGAAGTGCAAAAAATATAAATAAAGGAACAGACATAGAAACAAATGCTCCAGTTGTTAAAATTTCCCAATTCTCCCCCCTTGATCCAAGTAATTCTTTTAATTTTGCAGTCAAAATTATCTCACTTGGCACTTGATCTAAAAAAACTAAACCAACTAATAAATCATTCCAACACCAGAGAAATTGCAAAATAAAAATTGAAGCAAAAGCAGGTATCGATAAAGGCACTATAATTCTTATAAAAATATCATAATGGGAAGCTCCATCAACTTTAGCAGCTTCCATCATTTCACTAGGTAATGATTTTATAAAATTTCTTAATAAGAATGTTGTTGATGCAAGACCAAAACCTGTATGTGCCATCCAGACTCCAGGATATGATTTAGCGGCAACTCCAAATAAAGCTCCAAAGTCATTATAAATTGTGAGTATTGGTATAAGAGACATTTGCAAAGGAACAACAAGTGAGGCAATAACTATTGCTAACAAAGTATCTCTTCCAAAAAATTTCATCCAAGTTAAAGAATAAGCAAAAAAAGAGCAAATAATTAGAGGAATGATAGTTGAGGGCAAGGCTACAGCTGCCGTATTTATAAATGCTTGACCAATACCTTCTTTAAATAATACTTCTTTATAATTTTCAAATGTAAAAGCAGGAGGACTCAAAGCTGTAATAAAAAGTCTTTTTCCTTTCTTTTTAGTAAACTCTTTTTTTGATTTTAAAATATATTCGCCATTCTCTTTTACTGTAACTTCGTTTTTGTTTTTAAAAATTGCTGTTTCACCAACATTAAATTCATTAATTTTCTTTGATGTTATTCCAAAAGTTTGTATTTTTTTTTTAGAATTATCATCAAATAATTTACCTTGAATAATAAAATAATCTTCAACTTTAATTTGCTCCTCCATTCCTGACATTCTATGAATCTCATTAACTTTTGTGGTAGTCAAAGAGGTCCACCAACCACTAATTGCTAATAGATCTTTGTCTCTTAAAGAACTTATAAAAAGACCAAATGTTGGAATTATCCAAATAATAACAAATAACAATAATAATAATTGTGACAGAACTGAAGAATAAGAAATTTTTTTCATTATATTTTTTGTTCTTGTCTATGTTTATAGATATTCCAAGCCATAATAGGGACAACTCCTATCATTATGACTATTGCTAATACGCTACCCCTACCAGAGTCACCACCTCCTCTAAACATCCAATCATACATTAAATTTGCTAATACACCTGTCTGCCATTCTCCATTAGTCATAGCAAAAATGATATCAAATATTTTTAAAACAAGAATTGTTATAATTGTCCAAATAACTAAAATTGTTTGCTCAAGGTAAGGTATAACTAAAGAAAAAAAAATTTTTAATTCACTTGCTCCATCTATTCTTGCTGCTTCCAGCATTTCTTTTGGAATACCTCTAAGGGCTGCACTAAAAATTACTAATGCCAATCCAGTTTGGATCCATATCATTATAGTCATCAAAAATACATTATTCCAAATTGGAATAGTTAGCCAAGCCTGGGGCTCATAACCAAAAGACACGATTATTGCATTCAAAAATCCAATTTGCGTATCTCCCGGTCCTCTATATTCATAAATAAATTTCCAAATTACACCAGCGCCTACGAAAGAAATTGCCATTGGCATAAAAATAATAGATTTTGCTATTGATCCCCACCAAACTCTATCTGACAAACTTGCTATAACTAGGCCAAAAAAAGTACTCAATGTTGGAACAATTAATAGCCATCCTAAATTATTTAAAATACTTCTTTTAAATTCAGGATCATTAATAGCCCAATTATAATTATATAATCCTACAAACTCTCTTCCAAATTTATCATAAAAACTTAGTCTTATTGTTTCAAAAACAGGGTATAGTATAAATATAAATAAAATAATAAATGCCGGCGCTATAAAAATTACAACTCTAAAAGAGTTTTCAAATTTAAATCTTCTATAAGATCTATTATCATATAAATCTAAGATGTAATTTGAAATATGGAAATATAATATAAAAAATAATATTCCTAAAAAAACAATAGATACTAAATTGAAGACACTCATTAATAAGTAAATATATAAAAAAAACAGGCGAACAAGTAAATTGTTCGCCTGTTTATGGAGGTATTATTATTTAATTGCGTCCCAACTATCTTGGATCGCATCAGCTACATCTTTAGCTGATTTTCCATTGGTATAGTCAACCATACCTGTCCAGAAACTTCCAGCACCAATAGCGCCAGGCATTAAATCAGAAGCATCAAATCTAAAAGTTGTAGCACCTGTTAGAATTTCACCAAGTTTTCTAAAAGTATCACTAGCATACTTGCTTCCATCAACACCTTTGTGAGGAGTTAAAAAGCCTCCTTTAGCCATCCAATATTCATGCGGTTCCGGATGCATTAAGAACTTCATGAATTCTATAGTAGCCGGATTATCATTAGTTGCAGCTACTAAAGTTCCTGCTCCAAGAACTGGAGTTCCAAGATCTTTTGTTGCGTAAGCAGGAAAATAAAAGAAGTCATAATCTACACCAGCTTCCACACCTTCTGGGAAGAATGCAGGAATGAAACTTGCTTGTCTATGCATCATACATTCAGCTGGAGAAGTAAATAGTCCATTAGGAGCGTCTCTAAAATCAGTTGTAGCAACTGCTTTAGATCCACCATTAACAAAGCTATCGTTTAGTGCAAATGAACCAAAGAAATCCATTGCTTCTAAAACTCTTGGATCATTAAAAGGCATTTCATTTGAAACCCACATGTCATAAACATCAGGCGAATGAGTTCTAAGCATAATGTCCTCCATCCAGTCAGTCGCAGGCCATCCTGTTGCAGCACCTGAACCTAAACCTATGCACCATGGAGTATTTCCATCTGAAGCCATTTTTCTTGTAAGAGCAATTAGTTCTTCCATAGATCCAGGAACTTCATATCCATTATCTTCGAAGTTGTCTGGAGAATACCATACTAAGCTTTTTACATTTGTTCTGAAGAAAATAGCATTGAATTGATCATTGCCATTTTCATCTGCATATGTTGAAAGATCAATCCATGATTGACCAGCAGCATAATTATCCAATACCATTTGTTTTATATCATTTCCAAGCGGTACTAGCCCTCCCATTGCAGCAGCATTTGCTGCCAGACCTGGTTGAGGGAACACAACTAAATCAGCAGCACTACCTGCTTTAAGATCAATCATTACTTGTTGTTCAAAACTATCAGATCCACCATATTCAAAAGTTGCTCCCGTAGCTTTTTCAAAAATAGCACCTACTTCTCTCATTGTTTCTTGCTCTGGTGACAACCATGGACCAAACATAACTACTTTTTGTCCAGATAAATCAGGACCAGTATAGTGTCCACCTGCAAAAGCAGAAAAGCTAATTACAAATGAGGAAAAGGTAGCTAATAAAATTTTTGTAAAATAATTCATTAGTCCTCCATATTTATAAATATAGATTATTTTTTACCAAAACGTTTTGGTTGTCAATTGATTATGTGTTACTTACCATTATATATGTTAATAAAAGTTTAAATTATGGATATAAGAACTTTGTCAAGAAAACTTGGGTTATCTATTACTACTGTATCTAGAGCACTTGGAGGTTATTCAGATGTTAGTGATAAAACAAGGACAAGAGTAGAGAAATTTGCAAAAAAATATAATTATTCCCCAAATCCAAATGCAAGTAGACTTGCTTCTGGAAAATCTAAAACTGTAGGATTTATAGTTCCATTATATGGATTAAATTCAAATCTTTTAAATCAATCATCTTTTTTTGAATTTATTGCAGGTATGAATAGTAAAATACATTCAGAAGATATTCAATTTTTTATGATGTTCGCTAATAATGTTGAGGAAGAAATAAAAGCTTATGAAAAGTTAATACATGTTCAAAAAGTAGATAAAATTATCTTACATAATTTAAAAACAAATGATTATAGAATAAAAATTCTAAAAAAAAATAAAATTAAATTTGTTACTTGGGGAAGAACAAAAGATTTAAAAAATAATTCTTGGGTAGATTTAGATAATGAAGGTAGTGTTAATTTAATAATGAAATATTTAATTGAAAGAAATCACAAAAATATTGGTTATATTAATATTGTTGAAAATTACAACTTTGCATTTCAAAGACAGCAAGGATATATAAAATCTCTTAAAAAAAATAAAATAAAATTTAACAAAAAATATTATTTAACCGTTAAAACAGAAGAGCCTGAACAAAGCGCCAGTCTCATAAAAAAAATGTTAAAAAAAAATCCAGAAATTACAGCTTTAATATGCTCAACAGAATATTCTGGTGTTGGAGCTATTAAGGCTTGTAAAGAATTAGGTAAAGCAATTGGAAAAGATATTTCAATAATTACATTCGATGGACCTGTTGTTGAAACTTTAACTAGTCCAGCCCTGACCGCTGTTAGACATCCTAGAAAAGAGATGGGTTTAAAAGCTCTGGATATGCTTCTTGATATGGATAAAAAAAATTATAAACCTCAATCTTTTTTAGCAAAACCTATAATTATTGAAAGAGGAACTGTACACAAAATATAAGAAAATATCTTAAATCTATTTAAATTGAAGATTAATCAAAAGTTAAAATAACATATATAATAGTGTAGAAGAAATATATGAAATTAGTTGTAGTTGGTACTGGTTATGTTGGTTTAATCACAGGTGCTTGTTTTGCTGAATTTGGCTATGAGACAGTATGTGTGGATAAAGATAAAAGCAGAATAGATAAATTAAAAAATGCAAAATGTCCTTTTTTTGAACCTGGGATTGATGGCTTGTTGAACAAACATTTAAATGATACTAAACTTTTAAGTTTTACACCTTCGATCGCGGAAGCTGTTGAAGATGCAAATGTAGTTTTCATTACAGTAGGAACTCCTACAAAAAGATTAGAAAATGATGCAGATTTAAGTGCAGTTTGGGATGTTGCTGTAGAACTTAGTAAACATATTAAAGATTACTGTGTTGTTGTTACAAAGTCTACTGTACCAGTTGGAACAACAACTAAATTAAAAAAAATAATTTCAAAAAAATTAGATCTAAATAAATTTGATGTTGTTTCAAACCCGGAGTTTTTGAGAGAGGGTTCTGCAATTAATGATTTTATGCGCCCTGATAGAATTGTTTTAGGAACTGAGTCAAAAAAATCAGAAAATATTATGCGTGAATTATACAGGCCACTTAATTTAATTGAAACTCCAATAGTCTCAACATCTATTGAAACATCTGAGGTGATTAAATATGCTTCAAATAGTTTTTTAGCTACAAAAATTGGATTTATTAATCAAATCGCTGATTTATGTGAAAAGGTAGGAGCTAATGTTCAAGATGTTGCAAAAGCTATGGGAATAGATAAACGTATTGGTTCTAAATTTCTTCATGCCGGACCAGGTTTTGGAGGTTCTTGCTTTCCTAAAGATGTTAAAGCATTTGTAAATACTGCTTACAAACATGATTTAGATTTTTCTATTTTAGATGCAGTTATGAAATCTAATGAGGTTAGACCAACCAATATTGCACAAAAAATAATAAAATTAAAAAATTTTAAACAAGGTAATACCATAGCCTTGTTAGGATTAAGCTTTAAGCCAAATACAAACGATGTACGCGATTCTACTTCAATTAAAATTGCAAAAGAATTTATAAAAAAAGGCATTAAAATTCAAACTTATGATCCGCAAGGAATGAAAAGTGCAAAATCTATATTAAAAGAATTAATATTATGTAACTCTGCCTATGAGGCGTGCAGATCAGCAAATTGTGTAATAATTGCTACAGAATGGAATGAATTTCGCGCCCTGGATTTAAATAAAATAAAAGAAAAATTGAAGGATCTTGTAATTTTTGATTTAAGAAATATTTACAACCCATCTGAATTGGAACAAATAGGATTTGAGTATTATGGTGTTGGAAAATAATTTTTCTGTTGAAAGTTTTGATCCAGAAGTTTTAAGAGAATATGATATAAGAGGTATTGTTGGCAATAATCTTAATAATAATACCGCATACACAATTGGAAGAACTTTTGGCCAAATTGTTAAAAAAAAATTAAATTCAAATAAAATTGTAACAGGATATGATGGTAGATTAACTTCTCCAGCATTACATGAAGCTCTTTGTTATGGTTTAAAAGATTCAGGAGCTGATGTTTTTGACGTTGGAATGGGTCCAACGCCAATGATTTATTTTGCTGATTTTCATCTTAATTCAGATGCTGCAATTATGGTTACAGGATCGCATAACCCTTCAGAATACAATGGTTTTAAAATGGTTTTAAATAAGCATTCTTTTTTTTCTGATGAAATTAAAAATCTTCAAACTTTAATTAATCAAAATGAAATAACTTCAAATAAAGGAAGCATCCATAAGAAATCTATTGTACAAAAATACATTTCAAGAATTCTTCACAATATAAATATAAATAAACATATTAAAGTTGCTTGGGATACAGGTAATGGAGCCATGGGCTCAGTTATAAATCAAATTACTTCTCAATTAATTAATACAGAGAATATTATAATTAATGCAGAAGTTGATGGTAACTTTCCAAACCATCATCCAGATCCTACTGTGCCAAAAAATATGGAACAGCTAATAAATACAGTTTTAGAAAATAAATGTGATATTGGTTTAGCTTTTGATGGTGATGGTGATAGATTAGGTGTTATTGACAATAAAGGTAATATTGTCTGGGCAGATCAGTACATGCTTATACTATGTTCCGAGATTTCAAAACTTTACAAAAATCCAAAAATTATTATGGATGTAAAATGTAGCAAAGTTTTTTTTGATGAAGCTATTAAAATGAATTGTGATCCTATAATGTCTAAAACCGGGCACTCACCGATAAAAGAAAAAATGAAAGAATTATCTTCACCTCTTTCAGGTGAAATGAGTGGTCATGTCTGTTATTCTGATGATTTTTTTGGTTATGATGATGCTATGTATGTTGGATTAAGATTGTTAAGAATTTTAGGAAACACCAAGCAATCATTAAGTGAGTTAATTGATGTTTTCCCTAAAACTTTTTCAACTCCTGAAACTCGATTTGATGTTGAGGAAGTTAGAAAGTTTATAATAATAGATGAAGTTAAAGATCGATTAAGGAATATTGAAGGAAAAATTATAGATATTGATGGGGTACGTGTTGAAACTAAAGATGGGTGGTTTTTAATGCGTGCAAGCAATACACAAAACCAGTTAACATGTAGAGCAGAAGCTATTAGTAAAGATGGTTTATTGTCTCTTCTAAGTATTATTGAAGAACAACTTCATTTAAGTGGTGTTAGCTATAAGTTTAAGATCTAATAAAGCAATCTCTGTTATATTTTTTCAATCTTTTACAAGCTTTATAGGCTTCATTTTTTGAAAAATTTTCAAAACGTGACTCATAAAGTTGTTTACCTCCTGCTTTAATTAAAACTATTAGAGCATTTTTATTATTTGTTGTTTTGGGGTATTTACTTTTTATTAATTTTAATTGTTTATCTGCATTATTTTTATATTTAAAAGTTCCTACTACTATTGAATATGAATCATTTGATTTAATATTTTTATTTGAAACTATTACCTTAGATTTTTTTTTAGAAATATTTAATTCTGCAAATTCTTTATCCATAATTATTTTAAGAGATTTGTTTCTTTGCGACCCTGAATCACCACCAAAGATTACCCCTATTAATCTTTTATTTTCTCGAACAGCAGAAAAAGCTAATTGATAACCAGATTTGCTAATATAACCAGTTTTAATCCCATCTGCACCTTCATAGTTTAGCATTAATTTGTTATGTGTTTTATATGTCTTACCTGCATATGTAAATTTTTCACTACTAAACAATTTATATTTGTTTGGGAAATTTTTAATAAGTGCATGCGATAAAGTTGCAATGTCTCTAGCAGTAGTTAATTGAGATTTATGATGTAAACCTGAAGCATTTTTGAAGTTTGTATTATGCATTCCTAAATCATGAGCGTATTTGGTCATTAGTTTGGAAAATTCTTGTTCAGATCCACTAATATTTTCAGCAACAACAGCAGCAACATCATTTGCTGATTTTATAATTAGTGCAAAGATAGCATCTTCAACTCTAATAGATGAACCTGGTTCTAAATAAAGTTTACTTGGTTTTTTAGAAGCAGCTTTTTTCGAAACTTTTAATAACGTTTTATTTTTTAGTTTACCTTTTTTAAGGTAATCAAAAGTAATATAAAGTGTCATAATTTTTGTCAAAGAGGCAGGGTAATTTCGAGTATCTGCGTTTATTTCAAATAGCACTTCTTTGGTATCATAATCTAAAACAATAGCTGCTTTCTTTGCTATTGCATCTAAAGAGAATAAAAAAAGAAAACTTAGTGTTACAAAAAACCTAAAAAAATTACTCATTTTTTTTATTAACCATAGCATATACGATTGGATATTAACAATTATAAAAATTACTTTAAATTTAAAAAAAAGTGATTATTTAGTAATTAAATATGAATTTAAATTCAAACAAATATTCAAATAATAATAGTGATGGTGATTTTGAGAGAGGATTATTACTAGATACCAAGCCTAAAACAAAAAAACCTTCTATGTACAATGTTTTGCTATTAAATGATGATTATACACCAATGGAATTTGTAGTAATGGTTTTAGAAAAAATATTTAATAAACAACAAGAAGAGGCAACTCAGATCATGCTCCACGTACATAAAAATGGTGTTGGCGTATGTGGAACATTTACTTTTGAAGTTGCTGAATCAAAATGCAAATCTGTATTAGATATGTCAAAAAAATTTGAACATCCTTTGCAATGCACTATGGAAAAAAATTAATGTTATCATCAAATTTAGAACAAACGCTTCGTGAAGCTTATCAGTCTGCCTCAAATAATAAGCATGAATTTGTAACATTAGAACATTTATTACTTTCTTTGACAAATGACAAGGATGCCTTAAGTGTACTTAACGCTTGTGGAGTAAATGTTGAAATTTTAAAAAAAAATTTGGATGAATTTATATTAAAGAATTTAGAGAATTTGAAAGATAATTTTTCAGGTGAACCAAAATTAACAAATAGCTTTCAACGTGTAATACAGCGAGCAGCTATTCATGTACAATCAAGTGGACGAGAGAATGTTACTGGAGCAAATATGATTGTAGCTATGTTTTCAGAAAAAGAGAGTCATGCTGTATATTTTCTTCAACAACAAAATATGTCCAGATTAGATGCGGTCCAATACATTTCTCATGGAATTTCAAAAGTAGAAGAAAATATTGAATCTGATGAAATTGTTGAAGAGTTTATAAATGAATCTTCTGAAAGAAAATCAACAAAAAAAGCTCTAGATCAATTTTGTGTTAATCTTAATGAAAAGTCGAAAGATGGCAAAATTGATAAATTAATTGGAAGGAAATTAGAAATAGATAGGACTATTCAAATTTTATGTAGAAGACAAAAAAACAATCCCTTATTTGTTGGAGATGCTGGAGTTGGTAAAACAGCATTAGCAGAAGGATTAGCCAAGAGAATAGTTGAAAAAGATGTACCAGATATAATAAAAGATGCAGTTATATACTCGCTTGATATGGGTTCTTTACTAGCAGGAACAAGGTACCGTGGGGATTTTGAAGAAAGATTAAAAGAAGTATTGAAAGATCTTCAAAAAGAAAAAAAAGCTGTTTTATTTATTGATGAAATACACACAGTTATAGGTGCTGGTGCTACAAGTGGCGGCTCTATGGATGCTAGTAATTTATTAAAACCTTCATTAAGCAATGGGAATCTTAGATGTATTGGTTCAACAACATACAAAGAATTTAAAAATTATTTTGAAAAAGATAGAGCTCTTGTAAGAAGATTTCAAAAAATTGATATTAAAGAACCAACAAAAGATGAAGCAATTAAAATTCTAAATGGTTTAAAGAACTATTACGAGGAGCATCATAATATTAAATATTCTGCTGATGCTATTATAAGTGCAGTAGAATTGTCAAATAAGTACTTAGGAGACAGAAAGTTGCCTGACAAAGCAATTGATGTAATAGATGAAGCTGGAGCTTCTCAGTATCTTATACCTATTTCAAAAAGAAAAAAAATCATAACAGCTAAAGATATTGAATCAGTTGTTGCTCTTATCGCAAGAATACCAACAAAATCTGTTAATAAAAATGATAAAGAAAATCTCAAAAATTTAGAAAGAGATTTAAAAAACTTTGTTTTTGGACAAGAAAAAGCAATAGAAGAGCTTTCATCATCAATCAAACTTGCTAGAGCTGGATTGAGGGAAGATGGCAAGCCAATAGGTTCATATTTATTTTCTGGACCAACAGGGGTAGGCAAAACTGAAGTAGCAAGACAGCTTAGCAAAACATTAGGAGTAAAATTATTACGATTTGATATGTCTGAATACATGGAAAGACATACTGTAAGTAGATTGATTGGCGCTCCCCCAGGATATGTTGGCTTTGATCAAGGAGGTCTTCTCACCGACGGTATTGATCAAAATCCTCACTGCGTATTGTTACTAGATGAAATTGAAAAAGCACATTACGATCTTTTCAACATTTTGCTGCAAGTTATGGATTATGGAAAATTAACAGATCATAATGGAAAAACAGTAGATTTTAGGAATGTGATATTAATTATGACTACTAATGCAGGTGCTATCGATATTTCAAAGAAACGTATTGGCTTTAATTCAATCAAATCAAGTGAAGATAATTCTGAAGCTATCAATAAAATTTTTTCTCCTGAATTTAGAAACAGAATTGATTCTATAATTCATTTTAATAATTTGAGTAAAGAAATTGTTCTTTCTATCGTAGATAAATTTATTATAGAAGTTGAGGCTCAATTAGAAGATAAAGGTGTTTCTCTTTCAATAGATAGTTCTGCTAAGGAATATTTAGCGAATGAGGGATATGACGAGGTATACGGTGCTCGAGAATTAGGTCGTATAATTCAGGAGAAAGTAAAAAAACCAATGGCAGAAGAGTTAATATTTGGAACTTTAGCCAAAGGAGGCCATGTAGAAATTACTTTAAAAGACAATAAGATCAAGTTCAATTTCTCCTCAAAACAAGAAAATAAAAAAGAATTAGTCTAATTTTTATAAGGGGCAAATTCTTCTAGATTTTTTTTATATTTACTAACAGCCTCTGTTTCATGATTTAAAAATTCTTCAATCGCTAAACTGAATTCTTTATTTTTTATATAATGAGCACTCCAAGTTTTTTCGGGCATGTAACCTCTTTGCAGTTTATGCTCACCTTGCGCTCCAGCCTCAACGATTTGAATATTATTTTTAATTGCATATTCAATAGCTTGATAGTAACATAATTCAAAATGCAAGTAAGGGATTTCTTTTTTAGCTCCCCACAAACGTCCATATAAATGTGTTTTACTAATAAAATTTATTGCTGAAGCTATTTTATTGTTATTTTGAAAAGCAATTATTAATAAAATTTTATCCTTAAAATTTTTTAGAATTTGAAAAAAGAAATCTTTTGTTAAATATGCCGATCCCCATTTTCTACTAGTTGTATCAGTATAGCAATCATAAAAAAAATTCATATGATCCTCTTTAATTTCATTTCCGTGTAAAAATTTAACATTTAAATCATTTTTTTCTAGGCACAATCTTTCCTTTTTTATTTGCTTTCTTTTTCTAGAGGAAAGTGTTTTTAGAAAATCATCAAATGAATTATAATTATAGTTCTTCCAATGAAATTGAATTCCTTCTCTAATCTTAAGTTCATTATTATTCCAATATTTTGAATTTGAAATAAAATTGAAATGTAAAGATGAGACATTAATTTTTTTTACTTCTGTAATAATATTAGAGATTACATCTGATTTTTTTTTATTTATATTTTTACTATTATTATTTATAAAAATTCTCTCTCCAGTTACAGGTGTAAAAGGAATAGCTGATTGAAGTTTTGGATAATAATCCAAACCATGTCGCGTATATGCATCTGCCCATGCCTGATCAAATATATATTCTCCAAAAGAGTGATTTTTTATATATAATGGACAAATCGCAGAAATTTTTTTATTTTTTTCATATTCTACATAATGGTAAGGTTGCCATCCAGTTTTTAGACATGCACTTTTGCTTTTTTCTAATGCTAATAAAAATTCATATTGTGTAAAAGGATGATCATCATTTAAACACAAATCCCAATCTTCTTTTTTTATATTAGCTAATGATGATTCAAAATTATAACCATTGCTTGTTGGTGTCATTTATTTTATTTTTATAATTGCATCTATTTCAACAGCAATTCCAAGAGGCAAAGCATTGGATCCAACCGCTACTCTTGTGTGCCTGCCTTGTTCTCCAAAAATATTTACTATAATATCTGAGGCGCCATTAATTATTTTAGGTTGATCAGTGAAATCTTCTTTACAATTAACATATCCTACTATCTTAATAAAACTATCCAACCGATTCCAATTGCCATCAATACCTTTTTTTAATGCAGAGATAATATTTAAACTGCAGAGTTTTGCTGCATCTATTCCTTCTTCTATTGTAATATCTTTACCAACCTTACCTTTATATACAATTTTTCCATCCCTAACTGGAGCTTGCCCAGAAATATACATTAAATTGTCAATAACTTTAAAAGGAACATAACTAGCCAATGCTGTTGGCGGTTCTGGAATAATTAATTCTAAGTTCTTGATATTTTCCTCAAACAAATGCATTACACACTATATAAAACTTTTTGAGTGAAGGTAAAGGGAACAAATATGATTAAAAAATTAAAATCTTTATTTCTAAGCCTGGCAATCTCAACTTTAATATATGGAGGATCAGTTATGGCAGAAGAAAAAGATATAATACACATGACGCTTAAAGACGGTGTTGTAAAAATAGAAACTCGTCCTGATTTAGCACCAAAACATGTTGCACAAATAAAACAACTAATTAATGAAGGGCAATATGATGGTGTAGTCTTTCATAGGGTAATTGCAGGTTTTATGGCTCAAACAGGAGATGTTGAATTTGGAAATTCTAATAATGAAAAATTTAATATGTCCAGAGCTGGAACAGGTGGTTCTAGTTTGCCAGATATACCTGCGGAGTTTTCTGATGCAAATCATGGCAGAGGCGCTGTTTCAATGGCGAGAGCACAAAGCCCTAATAGTGCAAACAGTCAGTTTTTTATTGTCTTCAATGATGCAAGCTTTTTAGATGGTCAATACACGGTTTGGGCTCAAGTAATAGAAGGTATGGAACTTGTTGACAATATTACTAGAGGGGAGCCACCTCAGGATCCTGATAAAATAATTAAAATGGAGATTGTTTCAGAATAATTATGTTTGTTGCTGACTTGCATAATGATCTTGTGCAAAGAATGATGATTGGTGAGGATGTTACTAAAAACACATCCTCAGGGCACACTGATATAGAGAGATTAAAATTATCGTCTATAGATTTAGAAGTGATGATTGTATGGGCTTCAGAAAAAGAAGCTAATATAAGTTATTTCGAATTTGCATCTAGAATGTATGAAAAACTTAAAGCATTACGAAGTCTTAGAGGGGTTTGTGTTCCTGTCACATTAGAAGAAATTAAATCTGCAAAAAAAAATAATCAACTTTCTCTTCCAATTGCAATGGAAGGAGGGGAGGCATTGGAAAATAAAATAGAAAATTTAGAATACTTTATTAATAAGGGTCTTTTTTATTTTGGACCTACTTGGAATCATTCACTTGATTGGGTTAGCTCAGGTTATGGAGAAACACATAAAAAAAATTCCCTGAAAACATTTGGATTAAATAAGTTTGGTATAAAGGTAATTTATACTTGCCAAGAAAACAAAGTTTTAATTGATGTTTCACATATTGGGGAGAAAAGTTTTTGGGATATAATGAAATATTCAAAAAAACCAATTATTGCATCTCATTCAAGCGTTTACAAGTTATGTCCACATTTTAGAAACTTAAAAGATGACCAAATAAAAGCTATAAAAAATACTAATGGTTTAATAGGCTTAAATCCTTATCCATTTTTTATTGATCCCACTTTCAAAATTAGAGAAAAACAAATAAGAGATAAATATAGGGATAAACTAAATGAAATTGCCAAAAAACAAGATAATATCGCTGGAAAATGGATAGCAAAACAACACTTTCTTCAAAATAAATTATCAGATGTTTGCCCTGATATTAGTAAGTTTGTTGATCACATAGAATATGTAACTAAAATGATTGGTATAGATTATGTTGGAATAGGTAGTGATTATGACGGTCTTGATTGCCTTCCAAAGAATTGGCATGATTGTATGGATCATATGATAATAACTGAGGAATTAGAAAGAAGAGGCTATTCAACTAGCTCAATTGAAAAGATTATGGGTAAAAATATTTTAAGAGTGCTGGAGGAAGTATGGGTTTAGAGCATTATACAAAATAATTATTGATATAAATATTAATACAACACCCGAAATATTTTGAATAATCTTTGTATTATTTTCTAAAAATTGCTTTAATCCAAACCCTGTAACAATAATTGTTAATATGATGTACCACAAACCATCAATAGATGAAGCGATGAACACCATTGTTAATTTAATAAAATTTGTAGAAGAAATCTCTATAAATTGCGAAAATATAGCTGCAAACCAAATTAAAATTTTAGGATTTAAAATAGAAATTGCAAATCCTTGCATAAATGAATTAACACTTTTTTGCTCATCTTCTATTGAAAGTTTATGTCCAGAGTCGCGCAGAAAAATAATGCCAAGAATTAGTAAAAATACACTTCCACAAAATTGAATAGCGTTAAATAAAAAAATATTATTAATTAGTATGATTTGTAATCCTGCTACTGAAACAGCAGCATAAATACCTATACCAATAGCATGACCTACCGAACTTAATATCCCTGATAGTCTTCCGTACTTTATGGAATTTCTAATTATTAAAGCCATTGAAGGCCCGGGTGACATAGCTCCAACTATACAAATCGTTACAAATTGGATCCAAAACCAATTACTCATATTATCTTTGAGTTATTTGTTTATATTTATTAACTGTTTCTTGAAGTCCAAAATCAATTGTATCACAAACTAGAGCATGACCAATCGACACCTCTTTTATTTTAGGAATATTTTTAAGAATAAAATCTAAATTATCTAAGCTCAAATCATGCCCAGCATTCAACTCTATGTTAGGAAATTCTTTTTCTAAATATTTTGCCACTTCAATATATGGAGTAATTGCTAATACCTTATCTTTCTCATAGTTTTTTGCATAATCATATGTGTATAATTCTACTCTATGTGGTTTAATAATTTCTAAGTTTGAGAGTGTCTTAGTCGATGGATTTATGAAAATTGACACACGGATATTATTGTCTTTAAACCCCTTAATAACTTCCATGAGAAAGTCTTTATTTTTTTCACAATCCCAACCAAATGAAGAGGTAAGTGCATCAGGAGGATCAGGAACTAAAGTTACTTGATCTGGCTTTACATCAATAACTTTTTCAATAAATCTCTTTGAAGGATATCCTTCAATATTAAATTCAATTTTTTCATATTCATTTGTAAGTTTTTTTAAAATATTTAAATCAGAAAATTTGGTGTGTCTCTCATCTGGTCGCGGGTGAACAGTTATACTGTCAGCACCATATTCAATACATTTCTTGCTGATATTAAATAAGTTTGGAAGATCGGCACCTCTTGCATTTCTTATTAAAGCAAACTTATTTAAATTAATACTAAGAGAAGTCATAAATTAGATTTCTTTGCCATAAGTTTTTAACATCCACTCCTGAACCTTTGGATGATGATGAACTTTATAATGTATATTTTTTAACTTTGGGTAGTTGTCTATTATCGAAGGTGGTATTCCATCAATTATTCCCGAAGTAAGCCATCCAAGTAAACGCCACATCGCAATATCTGCAATAGTCATTTTATTTTCTACAAACCATTCCGAAGTGTCTTCTGATAAAATGTTCTCAAGATATTTAAACCATCTAGGTAAAAGTTTATTTTTTAATAATAGTCTGTCTTCGAGTTTTTTTTGTTCATCTTTTTCTCTTATTGTTGGACTTACTAAATTCGTTATGTCCGTTGCAGCATCTATAACCTGATCAATTTTTGCTGCATTAATATTATCATCAGAATATAGATTTGAGATTTTTCCACAATATCTTGCGATGGCACCTGTTTGACCTATTATTTCACCATTTACTTCTATGACTGGCAATTGATGAAATGGTACTCTTTTTCCATTTGGTAAAAAACCAGTTTTAATCATATTTATAAATTCCTCTCTTGAAATTCTTATATCTTCAAAAGGTGTATTACTTATATACAAAGATACTCTAAGCACTTCAGCTCTCCAAAAAGGAGTGGAACTATAATAAACTTTTAATGACATTTTTTTTATCGATATATATATTTAATTTTTATATTATAATGATTAATCTAAAAATTAATACTGATTTACAAAATGATTTTGAAGAAAATGGTTTCATAATAATTAAAAACTTTCTAGATTTAAATTATTTAAATAAATTTATAAATAAATTTGAACCTCTTTTCAGAGGTGATTTTGAAACTGGTGTCGAACCTGATGAGTGGAATTGGAAATTTGGGAGAGATCCAAATAATGTAACTCGTCAAATTTGTAATGCCTGGAAATCAGATAATTTAATTAAAAGCATTGTATGCCATAAAGTCATTGGTGAAAGCTGCTCCAAATTAATGAATTGGAAAGGAGCTAAGCTAATACAAGATAATGTTTTGTGGAAACCACCTGGAGGTAAAACGTTAGGATATCATCAAGATGCTGCATATGACGATTGGATCATTCCTCAAACTATGATGACTTGCTGGATTTCACTTGATGATACATCAAGAGAGAAAGGTACTTTAGAATATGTAAAAGGTTCTCATAAATGGGGTTTAAATCCACCAAAAGGTCAATTCCACTCTCCTGATAATTACAAAAATGAACTAAATAAATTTGCTAAACAAAATAATAAAAAATTAGAAATTTCTTATGTTGAAGTTCCTGCTGGTGGAGCATCATTCCATCATGGTTTTACTTGGCATGGTTCAGGAATTAATATTACAAATGAAAACCGCAGGGCAATTGTCGCACATTGTATACCTCATGATTCTGTATTTCATCCAACAAATTCAGGAGGTACAGGAAATATTTATAGAAAATACAAAAAACATGACAGTAATGAACTGGATGAAAGTTATTTCCCCCTAATCTGGAAAGAAATTAAATAATGAATTTGAAAAAATTATTTATAATTATAAATATAATTTTTTTTATTTACTTTAGCATACAGCTTTTGGTTTTTACTGATGAATTTGCATTAAACAATATTGGTTTCTTTAATCATGCAGTAGCAGGTTTAGCTGAAATAATAGGTATCATTTTTTTATCTTTTTCTTTTGCATTAAGTATAATTTTTTTGAAAGGTACAAAAAATCAACTTCCAATTTTTTTATGCATTTTTCTAATACAATTTGTTATAGCTGCAAATTTTTGGCGTTATATTATTACTAATAGTCCTGGTGAAACAAATTTAGAAACTATTATGATTAATGCAGTTTTATTTTCTCTAGTTTCATTTTTTACTTTGTATATTTTAATAAAAAGAGATTAAAAACTTGAAATTAATGATTGTTGAACTAATTTAAAAACAAGGGTTTTTATGGAAAATTTTCTTCAATACACAGATTATGTAGGTGTTTCGTTTTGGATAGTTTCCGTAGCTATGGTCCCAGCTACAGTTTTCTTTCTTTATGAGGGAATGCATGTAAAATCATCCTGGAGAATATCAATGTTGGTTGTTGGTATGGTCACGCTCATAGCTGGAATTCACTATTATTATATGAGAGACTATTGGGTAAGCACAGGTGAATCCCCAATAGTTTATAGATATATTGATTGGTTTTTAACTGTACCTCTTCAAATGATTGAATTTTATTTAATTCTTGTTGCAGCAGGAATAACAGTATCTTCAAATGTTTTTTGGAGACTGTTAATTGGTACTCTCGTAATGTTGCTTGGTGGATATGCAGGCGAAGTTAGTTGGGTATCACCAGGACTAGGTTTTGTAATAGGCATGGCTGGTTGGATTTTAATAATTTTTGAAATATATAGAGGTGAATCAAGCTTAAAAGCTAAAACAGATAAAAATATTTTAAAAGCTTTTAACTCACTTAGGCTTATAGTGCTAGTCGGTTGGTCTATTTACCCTGTCGGTTATATATTTGGTTTTATTACACCTATGATTAGTGGAAATGAAATAAATACTAATTTTTTAAATCTTATTTACAATTTAGCTGATTTTATAAATAAAATTTTATTTGGGCTAATCATATGGAATTTAGCTTATCAAGATAGCAAAGAACAAGAATTAAAGAGATAAAAATTTAAAAAATCATTTTACTAATTTTTTTTAATTAATGAAAAATAAAAGCTTATTTTTAATATTGGGAAATCAGCTTTTTTCAACTAAGTATATTAAAGCTTATAAGAATTCAAATTTTTTTATATGTGAAGATTATGGATTATGCTCATATCAAAAACATCATAAATTAAAACTTGTTTTATATTTATCTTCTATGAGATCATATGCTGATACTTTAAGAAAAGAAAAATTTAAACTTACATATTTTGATTTAAATTATAAGTTTGAAACTCCAATTGAATTAAAATTAAAAGATCACATAAAAAACAATAATATAGAAGAAATTATTTCGTTTGAAATTGAAGATAAGTTTTTTGAAAAAAAAATTTCTAAAATAGTTAAAAAAAATAATCTTATTTGGACAGTTATCAAAAGTCCTATGTTTTTAACTTCGAGAAAAGAATTTAAAGAATTTTTAAGTAATTCAAAAAAACCTCTAATGGCAAATTTTTATAAGATTAGCAGAAAGCAAAATAATATTTTGATAGTAGATGGTAAGCCCAAAGGGGGTAAATGGAGCTACGATGCAGAAAATAGAAAAAAAATTCCAAGTGATATAAAAATACCTGATTTGGTTAAAATTAAAGAAACAAAACATACAAATGAAATAAAAAAAATTGTTGAAGAAAAATTTTCATCTCATCCAGGAGAGGTTAATAACTTTTGGTTTCCAACTACGCATCAGGATGCAAAAAAATGGTTAATTTTTTTCATTACTAAAAAATTAGAATTTTTTGGTGATTATGAAGATGCTGTTGATACAAAAAACAATATTTTGTTTCATAGTGTCCTTAGCCCATTGTTAAATAATGGCTTGATTACTCCTAAACAAATATTAGATAAAATAAAAAAAATTGAAAACAAAACTAAAATTAATTCCTATGAAGGTTTTATAAGACAGATAATAGGTTGGAGGGAATTTATGAGAGGTATTTATCAAAACTTTGATAAAGAATTAGAAAATAATAATTTCTTTAATCATAAGAGATCTTTAACCAAGCACTGGTATCAAGGTACAACAGGCTTAATTCCTTTAGATCATTCAATTAAAAATGCACAACAATTTGGTTGGAGTCATCATATAGAAAGGTTAATGATTTTAGCTAACATAATGAATCTTTGTGAAATACATCCGCAGAAGGCTTACGATTGGTTTATGGAAATGTTTGTCGATAGTTCTGACTGGGTTATGGCACCTAATCTTTATGGGATGGGGCTTTTTAGCGATGGAGGAATATTTTCAACTAAGCCTTATATTTGCGGTTCAAGTTACATTATGAAAATGATGAATTTTAAAAAAGGGCAATGGAATAATATAATGGATGGATTATACTGGCGTTTTATAAACAAAAATAGAAAATTTTTTTTAAAAAATCCAAGATTATCTATGATGGTTAAAATTTTTGATAAAATGGACTATAAAAGAAAAGAAATTATTTTATCTTCAGCTAATCAATTTATTAAAAAAAATACTAATGCCAATTAAAGTTTTTTTTAATTTTGACCATATATTGATTTTATGACTGATAATTTAGACTCAATTATTAAACTTGCTTGGCATGATAAAACTTCTTTTGAAAAAATTAAAAGGTTATATGGCGTTACTGAGGCAGATGTAATTAAAATAATGAGAAAAAATTTGAAATCAGCTTCTTTTAAAAAATGGAGAGAAAGGGTCTCTGGAAGAAAGTTAAAACATGAAAAAAAAAATAAAATCTTAAAAAAATTAAAAAATTATTAAAATAACAATTGCCTTTGTTTAAATTATTAATATAAAATACTATATGTTTAAAAAACTAGACACCTTTAATAATATTAAAACAAATAATTTCTTTTTATTAAGAAATTATAAGTGCTGTTTAGTTTGTTTCTGTTGTAATTAGTAGAAACCTTCTATTAATTTTTCAATTAAATTTAAGAGGTGTTTTAGTAAATGAAAAAAATTTATATTATTCATGAAAATGATGAATGGACTAGTCCTCTAGAGGAGGAATTAACAAAATTAAATGCACCTTATGAAAAGTGGCATATGAATTTAAAATCACTTGATACAAATCAATACCCCCCATTAGGGGTTTTTTATAATAGAATGAGCGCTTCTTCACATACAAGAGGTCATAGATATGCCCCAGAATATACTTCAATAATTTTAGACTGGCTTGAATATCATGAAAGAAAAGTAGTAAATGGTTCTCGCGCTCTTAATTTAGAAATTTCAAAAAGTTTACAATATAAAGAATTAAAAAAAGAAGGAATTAAAATTCCCACAACCTTTTTTGCAAAGGGTAAAAAACAACTTTTAAATTTATCTAAAAATTTTGAACGCCCATTTATTACTAAGCATAATAGGGCAGGTAAAGGATTAGGAATAAAGTTATTTGATGATCTTCAAAAATTTGAAAAACATGTTAATTCAAGTTATTTTGAAGAGTCAATTGATGGGATAACAATTCTTCAGGATTATATTAAGCCAAAAAATAATTGCATAATTAGAACTGAATTTATTGATAAAAAATTTTTATATGCAGTTCAAGTAGATGCGAGCGATGGTTTTGAACTTTGTCCCGCAGATGATTGTGATACAGAAGTTGAATTTTGTCCAGCTAATTCAAGTGGCAATAAATTTATGATTTTAGAAAATTTTTCAAATAATATATTAAATAATTATAAGAGAGTTCTTCAGAATAATAATATTGATATAGCTGGTATTGAATTTTTACAAGATTCAGAAGGTGAGTTATTTACTTATGATATTAATACAAATACCAATTATAATTCTGTAGCTGAAAGCTTAAGTAGTCATAATGGAATGAAAAGTATAGCTAATTACCTATATTCTGAACTAATAAAACTATAATTAATTTAATTGCAAACTTTTAAGTCTTAAGTTGTCGATATGAAGAATCTAAATTTGTTAATTAAAATTAATTTTAACAATCATATCACTTTCGTAATGACCTGGCACATTACAAGCGCCTTCTAGCTTAGTTTCATTATTGAATTTCCATATTATTTCACCGCTTTTATTTGGTTCTAATAACAAACTGTTTGAGTGTGAATGAGCCATTGAATGATCTGTTTTTGCTAATTCCTTCATTTTTTCATAATCAATTTTGTCACCTAGCAAAATTTCTTTTTCCATCATTTTAAGCATTTCTGTTTGATGACTTAAATGCATTTTGTTTGTTGCTATATTAAATTCATGAACAAGTGATCCAAAATTTTGGACTAAAAATTTAATTGTTTCACCTTTTTTTATATTAATTTCATTTGGTTCAAAATAATTATCATACATTTTTATTTGAATAACCCTATCTACCTCAGAAGATTTCCCTTTTTCTCCTATGTTATTCATAGAAGCTGAAAATCCAATATTAGTAATAAAACAAAGTAAAAAAATAAAAATTTTCATATAATTAAAATATTTATTTAGTTAATGATATAAGTATTTCAATATGTAAATTAATATAAATGGTGCTGATACCGAGAATCGAACTTGAATCTGACCGTTACCAACGGCCTGTAATAACCATTATACTATATCAGCACTAATTTGTTATTAACATAATCATTTTAATATACGTTAATAATAGGAAATATAATTAATTTAAATTAGTTTTTTTTGATATTTTATATGCTAAGATTTTGCATATGCATGAAATAGATTTCTGGTTTTCTATAGGAAGTACATACACCTATTTATCTGTAAATAGAGTTCTAGAATTTGAAAAAAAAGAAAATGTTAAATTTAAATGGAAGCCATTTAGTGTAAGAAAAATTATGATGGAAATGGATAATATTCCATTCACACCCCCCTCAAAAAAAATAAAATCGAATTATATGTGGAGAGACATAGAAAGAAGGGCTAAATTTTATGGCTTTGATGTTAAAGTGCCCGCACCTTATCCATTAACTCAATTTGATTTAGCAAATAAAATTGCAATCTTAGGTATGAGTGAAGGTTGGGGAATTGATTATGTAATTCTTACTTACAAAAGATGGTTTCAGGAAGGTAAGGAGCCAGCAACTAACCCAAATCTTAAAGAAATATTAGACAAATTAAATTTAGATTATGAAAATATAATAAATAAATCAAATGAAGATAATATTAATGAAAATTATGAAAGAAACACTTCCGAAGCTTTTAAAAAAGGTGTCTTTGGAAGTCCTACTTTTATTTATAAAACTGAGTTGTTTTGGGGAGATGATAGGCTTGAAGATTGCTTAAAATGGATCCGCTTAAATAATTAAAAATTTAACTTTTATTACTAACATTTTTAACTCTTGAAAGAATCGCAATATTTTAACATAGGTGCGATTGAGGAGTATATATGAATCTTAATACAATATTTAAAGCTCAAGCTGTTATTTTACTTATTAATGGTTTAGGCTCACTTTTTCTCGGTTCTTTTTGGTTGCAACAAGCTGGATGGGAAATTACACCAGATTTATTAACCTTTGGTCAGTTTGTCGGTGTTGTTTTTATCGTTCAAGGAATTTGGAGTTGGAGATTTCCTGATATTGCAAGTGAAAATATTAAATCAATTGGAATGTTATTTGCGCTTGGAGGATTATTTTTCACAGCAATAATTTTATTTCATATTGTAACTGGAGCTGTAGCTGGCGCCACAGCATATGTAAACGTTGTTTTAACAGCCCTATTTACTATAGCTTTTTACTTTTACAGCAGAGATTAATGTAATTTTTTAAGCGCCTCATAAAACAGGCGCTTATTATTTTTATTTTATAATAGAGATTTATTTATTAGTATTTCTTGAAAATTTTGATAAAATTTAAGTTATGAGCAATAATTCAATAAATTTATTAGGATGGATTATGTTTTTGATTTCAGCAATAGGATTTATCATTACAAGCATAGGAAGCTTTTGGGCTATGTTTGCAAGTATTTTTTTTCTTATTGGTTGTATTGTTTTTTTAATTCCTTTTTTTCGCAAAGACAAAGATATTAATTAGTAAGTATCAGATTTAGATTCATTTATATTTGTTTCTTTCATTTCATTTATAAGATTTTGAGCAAAAGTTGTCATAGCTCTAAAATCTGAAGAAATTGTAACTAAATTAAATCCCAATTCTATCATTTCCTTAGCGTATGCAGTTGATCCAGTATGAATGCCTGCAATTTTGTTATATTCCTGTGCTTTTTTTGCGATTAATTTAATATTAGAAAAAATTGGATCTTCTTTAATATCAAACTTTGGTTGCAATCCATAAGAAGAGCTCATATCTGCAGGACCAATATAGACGCCAGTTAAATTTTTTACTGATAAAATTTCATTTAAGTTGCTCACAGCTTCTTTAGTTTCGATCATTGCAAAACTTAAAATATTATCATTTGCATTTTGAAAATAATCAGACCCATGAATCAGTTGAGCTCTCATTGGACCAAAACTTCTTTGACCAATGGGTGGATAATAACAGTATGAAACAAATTTTTCACAATCCTCCTTATTATTTATCATGGGAGCTATGATTCCCATGACTCCTATATCTAACATCTTCATGATTATTCCAGGTTCGCTCCAAGGAACTCTTACCATCGGTACAGAGCTACTATTAGATAAAGATTGCAGCATTGGTATTGACGATTGATAATCATTTTGACCATGTTGCATATCAATTGTTATTGAGTCCCAACCCATTTTACCAAATGCTTCAGATACAAAAGAATTGGGCAGAGACAGCCATGTATTAATTATTGGCAAATTACTTCCTAATATTTTTAGTAAATTATTTTTCATAATTATTAAAAATGTTTATACTAATCAAAAAACAATTGATAGATGTAAGTTTTGTTTATTGTAGGATTTTATATAAAAGTGAATAATGAAAAAATTTAAAGTTTCTCAAATACAATTTCAAGCTCAAGATACTCCTTATGAAAATGCTAATTTATTAGAAAAGTATTTTAAAAAAACACTTATTTTTAGACCTGACTTGATTTGCACCCCTGAATGTTCGAATATTATTACTAATGATAAAAAACATTTATTTTATAATTCAACATATCAAGAACATTGCCCTATTTTAAAAATGTCTAAATCTTTTGCTAAAAATAATAGAGTTAATATTAATATTGGATCTCTTTTATTAAAAAAAAAAAATAGTAAAAAATTAATAAATCGCTCAATAATTATAAATAAGAAAGGAAAAATAATAAATACTTACGATAAAATTCATATGTTTGATGTAGATATTAGTAAGAAAGAAAAATACAGAGAATCTGATTCATTTGATGCTGGTAATAAAATAGCTTTAGTTAAAATTAACAATTTAAAAATTGGACTTACTATATGTTATGATTTAAGATTTCCAATTCTCTTCAGGAGTTTGGCAAAAAAAGGAGTAAAAATTATCCTTATGCCTGCCGCTTTCACAGTGCCAACAGGTAAAGCACATTGGGAAATATTAATAAAAGCAAGATCAATAGAAAACAGTGTTTTTTTAATAGCTACTAATATGTGTGGTACTCATCATAGTAAAAGAAAAACATATGGCCACTCTATTACAGTTGATCCTTGGGGAACTATAATTGCTAGGGCTAAAAATAAACCAAAAATAATTAATTCAATTTTAGATATTGATGAAGTAAATAAAGTTAGGAAAAAAATACCATCTATTTATCATGAATAGTAAAAAATCTTTATTGCATGGAATCGGTAATCAAAAAGAAACAAGATTATATTATGATAGTTGGGCAGATAATTATGATGAAACATTAAAAACATGGAATTATAGAGCGCCTCAAAAAAGTGTAAAAATATTAAAAAAATATACTAGTATTAAATCTGGTTTAATTTTAGATTTAGCATGTGGAACAGGTTTGTTTGGAGAGGAAGTTTTAAAGGTTTTTGACTCTTTTAAAATTGATGGATCAGATATTTCTAGTATCAGTTTAAAAATTGCTCATAAAAAAAACATTTATAGAAAATTATTTAAAAATAACTTTGAAGACAAAATGTATCTTAAAATTAATTATGACATTGTGAGTTTAATTGGTGCAATGACTTATTGTAAAAAACATAAAAAACTTTTTAATAATGTATCAAAATATTTAAATAAAGGTGGGGTTTTTATTTTTACACAAAGAACTGATCTATGGGATAAGTTAGACTTTAATCAAAAGTTAATTGATATTTCAAAAAATTATAACTTAATATATAAATCAAAACCTATTGATTATCTCCCTAAAAATAATGATTTTACAAAAAATATAAAAATTAGAATTGTATTGATACAAAAAAAATAAAACTATAGCTTTTTTTTACTATTAAGCTGATCCATTTTTTTTAATGTTTTATCACTAACATGATGTTCAATACCTTCTGAATCAGCTTTAGCTGTTTTGAAATCTATTCCTAAATTTAACAGAAAATTTAAAACAATATTATGCCTTTTTTTAGATGCACTTGCAATTTTTTGACCTTTTAAAGTAAGAAAAATTGACCTATAGGGTTCTTTCTTTATATATCCTTGGCTTTGGAGACGTTTAATTGTTTTGTTAGCTGTAGCCTGGGCAATACCAAGCTTAGAAGCAATATCTACAATTCTAGCTTCACCATTATTATTTAATAGTTCTGCAATTAATTCTAAATAATCTTCAGTATTTTCTGTTTTATGTGCATCTCTAACTTTTCTAAAGGACATAAAATTCTAAATATCACTAATATAGAATATTTTCTATAAATTTAAATATAGCCATAGCTATAATATTTAGCTATACATACAAGAATGAATACATTATTTTCAGTAATTAAAGAGAAAAAACGGTTGATGTTTGAAAATGAAGGGCGTCTATTGAAAAAATCCTTTTTAGGATTACTCATACTAAGCTTAGCATTTCAAAGTGGAAGTTTTGGTGAAGTTGTTCGTGAATCTATGATTGACGCTTATCTCCAAGTATCAGTTTTTGTTGGATTTACTCTAATTTTGTTTATCGGATTAGATTCATTAACTAACTTTAATGTAAATACCTTTTTAATTAAGACTAAAAAAATTCATGTACCTATAGCCTCATTGTTAGGAGCTATACCGGGTTGTGGTGGAGCTATTATTGTTGTTACGCAATATATACAAGGTAAAATCTCTTTTGGATCTTTAGTAGCAGTTT
>CACEPG010000004.1 GCA_902561355.1 uncultured Alphaproteobacteria bacterium | reverse complement strand
GAGATATGTTGTTTGAAGTAATTATGGCTAGATTTGATATTCTTCAAAAAAATAGAAACTCTATTTTAAATATTTACAAATCCTTTAAAAGCAAACCTCAAAAATTATTAAAATTAATCCCGTCTTTTTTGGAAAGTATGCTCTTAACTGCTAAACTTGCTAAAATTAATACAAAAAATATTAAAGGTTCAATCAAAATTAAAGGTATTTTTTTGATTTATATAGCAACATTTTTTGTTTGGAAGGATGATAATACAAAATCAATAGAAAAAACAATGACATCATTAGATAAATATATTGATAATGCAGAAAGCTTAACTAAAAATATTTTATGATAAGTTATATTGAATATAACGAATTTGAAAAAGTTGACATTAGGGTAGGAACTATAATTGAAGCAAAAGAAAATAATTTACTTAATAAACCTTCATTAATATTAAAGATTGATTTTGGTAAAAAAATTGGGATAAAAAAAACTTCTGCTCAATTAAAAAAAAATTATAATATTGAAGAATTAATTAATAAACAAGTTGCTGCTGTATTAAATTTTAAACCAAAACAAATTGGTAATTTAATTTCAGAGGTTTTAGTATTAGGTTTTCCAGATCAAGATAATGAACCTATATTAATAACTCCAGACAAAAAAATTTTAGATGGAGGAAAGCTATACTGAAATTTAGAATATTATTTATACTGGAAGTAAAATTTTAGACCTTAATCCACCCAATTTAGATTTTTCTAATTTAATATCTCCTCCATGAGATCTTATTATATCTCTAGTAATTGATAACCCTAATCCACTCTCACCCTTCAGTTTATTGCGTGATGGATCAAGTGTAAAAAAAGGTTTAAATACATCTTCATAATTTTTACCAGGTATACCTGGGCCATTGTCGTCAATATTAATAAGACATCCTTTATCATCTTTTGATATTTCAATTAAAATTTTATCAGAATATCTCTTTGAATTATCTAAAATATTTTGAAAAGCCCTCTTTAATTGAATTGGTCTGCCAGAAGTTTCAACAACATTTAATTGTTTAAATTCAATTTTTAGATTTTCATTATCTATTTTTTTTATATTATCATTTAATATCTCATTAATTGAAATATGTTCTATTGGTTCAGGAGCTTCTGATCTTACAAAACTAACATAACTATCTAGCATTGCTGTCATTTCTTTTATGTCTAGTTCAAATTCCTTTTTTGCTTTTTCATCTTTCAAAAGAGATACTTGTAGTTTCATTCTAGTTAAAGGAGTTCGCAAATCATGACTTACTCCAGCTAACATATCTGTGCGTTGTTTTAAAAAACGTCTTATTCTAGTACGCATTTGATTAAATGCAATTGCAGTTTGTTTTATTTCACTAGCACCTGTACTTTTTAGTTCTGGCGCATCTAAACCTCTTCCAAATGTTTCAGCAATAATTGATAATCTTTTTAAAGGCCTTATCTGTTTACTCATAAAAAAATAAGAGAAAAAAAGTAGGATTAAAGATGCAAAAATCATCCATAACAAAAACACAAAAGCACTTTCACTATAAAGTCTATCTTTATTAACATTAATAATTAGAAAATTATTATCTAACAAAATTGCTATTTTTGCACCTTTATCAATATTGCTTACATCATAAAAAAAAGGTTTATCTAATTCTTCTAGTGCCTGATTTAATCTTTTTGACAAAATGCCACTTTCAGTTCTAAAAGAAAAAGGATCTAAGTTTTTTTTCGGTATTATATCAATATCCATTTTAAAATCATCTTTAGCAATTTGAATTGCATTAAGTTTTAAATCCTGATCAAATAATTTTACAATAACATTAATATCTGCAACTACAGATTGAGTTAAACGTTTAGAGATTATATTCCAGGAAGTTTGGTAAAAAACAAATGCTGTCAATATAACTAAAATAATTATGGGAACAAAAATTATAATTATTGATCTTCCTAATAATGAAGAAGGAATTAATTTTTTATAAATCATAATTTATTACAAATTAACTTGTAACCTTTTCCTCTCACTGTTTTAATGAATTGAGGTTGTTTTGGGTTAGTTTCAATTTTTTGTCTCAATCTTGTTATACTTACATCTACTTTTCTTAATTCTGTCTCATCAAATTCACTATCAGCTAATTCCTCCCTTAAAACAATGTCATTTCTTTTTTTTACTAATTTTAATAAAAGATTATTTTCTCCTTCTGTTAAATAAATTATTTTTTCATTTTTTTTAAGATTTAAAGTTGTTGTATTAAATATGTATTCTCCAAAACCTATATTAATTTGTTGGTTATTAATATTATTATAAAGTAGTAACAATTTTTTTATTCTTAAATAAAGTTCTTCAGGTTCAAAAGGTTTAGATACGTAATCATCAGCTCCAGTTTTTAAACCATCAATTTTATTTACATCCTCTCCCATTGCAGTTAACATAATCACTGGAGTATTAGAGTATTTTTTGATAGAAGAAATTAAATCAATACCATCACCTGTTGGCATCATCCTATCCAGTATAATTAAATCAAAAATAAAAAATTTAATTATTTGATCAGCATTATTAAAATCATCACAAACAAAAACATCAAGTTTTTTTTCACTTAGATAGTCTTTTAGTAATTCTCTTAATCTTTGATCATCATCTACTAGTAAAATATTTTTCTTCATTATTTATAATTTATCTCATTAAATTTTAATTTATTTTTTTCTTCTATCATAGAATACAAAACTTTTTTGAATCCGTTAATGTCAGTCTCATCATAGTTTTTAATTATTTTTCTTATTTTTTTTATTTGGATTGTGGAAAGCTCATTTTCAAGCTCCTGACCCTTTTTTGTCAAAGATAAATTTTTTGTTCTTTTATCTATTCCAGTTGATACTATTATATATTTTTCTTTAACTAATTGATTAAGGACACGAGATAAGCTTTGTTTAGTAATTTGAAGAATAGTTAACAAATCTTTTATTGTAAGTTTTTGTTGTTTACCGACAAAATATATCACTCTATGATGAGCTCTTCCAAAACCAAGTTTTTCAAGTATCTTATCAGGTCCAGCTGTGAAATCTCTATATGAAAAAAATAGAAGTTCGATTACTTTTCTTATTTCCTTCTCATTCAAGAAAAGAGGTGTTAACAACTTATTTAGGTCAGCCATATTGACTTAATTATGCATCACTGATAGTCAATTGTCATTTAAAAAATTTTAACTTACAAAAAATGACGAAATCGTTTGAAAATAGAGATGGCTTGATATGGTTGAATGGAGAGTTTATCGAATGGAAAAATGCAAAAGCACATATTATTTCTCAGGGATTACATTATGCCAGTGCTGTATTTGAAGGTGAACGAGCTTATAATGGAAAAATTTTTAAATCTAATGAACACACGATTCGTTTTTTTAAATCAGCTGAAATAATAGGCATGAACTTACCCTATTCTGAAGAGGAAATTAATCTAGCAAAAAATGAATTAATTAAAAAAATGAATTTAAAGGATTGCTATGTGAGACCTATAGCTTGGCGAGGTGGAAATCAAATGGGTCTTTCAACATCAAATTCAGATATCAATGTTGCAATTGCTGTTTGGGATGATTGGGATTCATATTATAAGATTGAAGATAGAAAAGCTGGTTTACGATTAATAACATCACCTTGGAAAAGACCAGCACCAGATACAGCTCCTTATGAAGCAAAAGCATCTGGCCCATATATTATTTGTACAATGTCAAAAGAATATGCTGAAAAAAAAGGATATCATGATGCGCTTATGCTTGATTATCGAGGGTATGTTGCTGAAGGAACTGGAGCAAATATTTTTTTTATTCAAGATAAAAGTATTCATACACCTATTCCTGACTGTTTTTTAAATGGCATTACTCGTCAAACAGTTATTGAAATGTCTAAAAGTCAAGGATTTGAAATTACAGAACGTCATATTTTACCAGAAGAAATAAGTAAATACGATGAAGCTTTTTTAACTGGTACTGCTGCTGAAATTACTCCTATTAGATCAATTGATAATATAAATTTTAATACTGGGGATAATACAACAACTTTTAAATTTATGGGTGACTTTAGTAATTTAGTTAGTAAAACTAGTTAGTATTTGTTAACCACTTACTCTCATTATTATAATTTTCTTTTTTCCAAAAAGGTGCATCTTTCTTAAGATAATTCATTATGTAATTGCAAGATTCAAAACTATCAATTCTATGTTTTGAAAAACTTGCAACTAATACTATTTTATCATTCACTTTTAAATTTCCATATCGATGAATAATAAGACAATCAATCAATGACCATTTTTGTTTAGCTTTAATAATTATTTTGTTCAGTTCTTTTAAAGCCATTTCTTCATACACTTCTAAATTAATTGATTTTACAATTTTATTATTGTTAGTATCTCTTACATAACCTATGAATGTTGTTACTGCGCCTATATCGGAATATAATGATTTGATAGATTCAATTTCAGTTTCAACATTAAAATTTTCTTTTTGAATTTTAATCATTATCCCCCACTTACGGGAGGAAAAATAGCTACTTCATCATCATTTTTTAAATTCGAATTATTTGATATATATTCTTTATTTATTGCAAATCTTAATATTTTTTGTTGAATATGTTTTTTTAAATTAGGATACTTGTTGATAAGAAATAATTTTAAATTTTCTATATCATTTATCTTAATGTCGTCTAACTTTTCCTCATCACATAGAGTAATATCTTTAATCCAAGCAAAATATTTTATCTGCATTTAAAAATGTCTTAATCCTGATTTTAAATAATCATATCCAGTATATAGTGTTAAAATACCTGCAATCCATAAAGCAAGTTTGCCAATCAATAAAATAGGTATTATACTTACTCCACTTTCAATTAAAATTAATAATGCAAGAGCGATAAGTTGAATTGAAGTTTTAATTTTAGAGATTCTAGAAGCAGGTACACTAACTTTTATACCAGCTAAATATTCCCTCAAACCAGATACTGCTATTTCTCTTAGTAATATTATTAATGCAGGAATAGTTTCCCAATCTGCAATCACTTCTTTTGATGTCAATATTAGTATAACTGCAGCTACAAGTAACTTGTCAGCAATTGGATCAAGAAATGTTCCAAAATTTGTAATTTCATTTCTTATTCTAGCAATATATCCATCAAAATAATCTGTTATGCTTGCTATACAAAAAAGAACAAAACCTAACCACCCATAAACAGGATTTTTTAAATATATACAAATAACAATAACTGGGATTACTATAATTCTTAATAATGTTAAGATATTTGATATGTTGTATTTCATAATTTTTTTTTAGTGTAAGATTTTATTGTTAGCTATTAAAAAATTCATATATCTCTTTTAATTGTTTAATTGGAATAGTCTTAATTTTTTTTAAGTCATTTAATGTTGCTGATTTAATTTTGTCCACAGTTCCAAAATGCAACATAAGCATTTTTTTTCTTTTTGGCCCAATTCCTTTTAATTCATCAAATACTGATTTTACGCTTGATTTAAATCTTTTTGATCGGTGTGAAGTTATAGCAAACCTATGAGCCTCATCTCTTAGACGTTGAATAAAATGTAAAAGTGGATCATTTGGTTTAAGATTAATATTTTTATCCTTTAGGTGAATAATTTCTCTGCCTGAATTCCTATTTGGACCTTTAGATACACTTAATAAATTAATATTTTTTTTAACAAGTTTTTTAATTATTTTTAATACGGTATTAAATTGACCTCTTCCTCCATCTAAAATAATCAAATCTGGCAATATAACATTTTCAGATTCATTTAATCTTCTCAATCTTCTAGTTAACACTTCTTCCATCATATAATAATCATCGTTAGTAGATAATTTTTTTAATGGCTTATCGTATTTTATATTATATTTTCTATAATGTTTGGGACTGAGACCATCTCTGTCTGAAACTACCATTACTCCCATTGCATTTTTTCCTGCAGTATGACTATTGTCAAATATTTCTATTCTTTTTAGTTTTATTTTTAAATTTAGTAATTTTTCTAAACGATTAAGGGCAGAGAGATGAGATTCTAAACTTGATCTTTTTAACTTGATGCTTTCAAAAGCATTTTTTTCAGCAAGAAGCACATGTTGAAGTTTTTCACCTGATTTTGGTCTAAGAATACTTGTTTTAATTTTATTTTTTAATTTAAGTATTTTTTCAACCTCTTTGAATAATGACTCTGAAAGATTGATTAATATTTTAGGAGGAACATCTTTGTCAGCATAAAATTGATATAAAAAAGATTCTAAAATTTCATTTTCTTGAGCTGTTACTTCATGAGAGGGAAAAAATGATTTATTCCCATAATTACTTCCATTTCTGTAGAATTTTCCATGTATACAACTTTTTCCATCGACTAATTTAATTGCAAAAATATCTATATTTCGCATTTCTTTTATATAAACAGATTGATATTTTTGAATTTGGTTTATAGATTTAATTCTATCGCGCAATCTTGCAGCTTCTTCGTACATTTGTTTTTTACTTGCAATTTGCATTTTTAAGTTCAACTTTTTTTCAATTTTTTTTGTATTTCCTTTTAAAAATTTTTTTGCATCATCTATACTTTCTAAATATTTATTATTACTAATATATCCTACACAGGGTGCACTGCATCTTTTAATATCATATAATAAACAAGGTCTTGAACGATTGTGAAATGTTCCTTCAGTACAGCTTCTTAATAAAAAAGCTTTTTGAAGTGCTATTATTGTGTAATTAGCTACAGAAGGCGATACAAATGGACCAAAATAATCTCCTTTAAATTTTTTTAGCCCTCTATATTTCTGCAACCTAGCATATGAAAATTCTTTATTAATAAGAATATAAGGAAATGATTTGTCGTCTCGTAATATTATATTAAACCTAGGTTTATGTCTTTTAATTAAATTACATTCTAATAACAAAGCTTCAATTTCTGTGTTTGTAACAAAAAAATTCATTTTTCTAGTTAAGCTTACCATTCTTTGTAAACGTCGAGTTAAAGTATTAAGAGAAGTATAATTGATTACTCTTTTAGCTAGGTTTTTTGCTTTCCCTATATATAAGATTTTTCCATCATTATCTTCCATTTGATAAACGCCTGGTTGATGTGGCAAAGTTTTAGCTATAAATTTAATTATATCTTGTCCTTTTAAAGTGGAATTTACATTTTCTTGCAAAAATTCTTTAGAATTATTTTTATTTATTTGATTTTTTTTCATCAGTTTTTATTTATTATATAGATTATGATATAAAATTATTATAGTTCAACTTTGTAATTATAAATTTATAAAGATAACATAACGAATAATTTGGAGAATTAAATATGGCAAAAATGACTACAGAAGAGGCTTTTGTAAAAGTGCTGCAAAAGCATGGAATACAGCACTCTTTTGGTATCATAGGTTCTGCATTTATGCCTATTTCTGATTTGTTTCCAAAGGCAGGTATAACTTTTTGGGATGTTGCTCATGAATCAAATGGTGGAATAATGGCAGATGGCTACACACGTGCAACCGGTAAAATTGCTATGTGTATTGCCCAAAATGGACCTGGAATTACTGGTTTTGTTACGCCAATTAAAACTGCTTATTGGAATCATACTCCTATGTTGCTTGTTACACCACAAGCAGCAAACAAAACTATGGGGCAAGGAGGGTTTCAAGAAGTTGAACAAATGAACTTATTTAAAGACATGGTTTGTTATCAAGAAGAAGTTCGTGATGCTTCTCGGATAGCAGAAGTATTAAATCGTGTAATTTTAAAAGCAATTCGTGGATCAGCCCCAGCTCAAATAAATGTACCAAGAGATTTTTGGACACAGCAAATTGATATTGAATTACCAGCTATAATCGATTTTGAAAGACCATCTGGAGGAATTGAAGCAATTAAAAAGGCTGCAGATCTTTTATCCAATGCAAAATTCCCAGCTATTTTATCAGGCGCAGGTGTTGTTTTGGCTGATGCAATTGATGAATGCAAAAATTTGGCTGAAAAATTGGATGCTCCAGTAGCTTGCGGATATCAACACAATGATAGTTTCCCAGGAAAGCATCCTTTAGCTGTTGGTCCTCTTGGATATAATGGCTCAAAAGCAGCAATGGAGATTATTTCTAAAGCTGATGTAGTATTAGCATTAGGAACAAGATTAAATCCTTTTTCAACTTTACCCGGTTACGGTATTGATTATTGGCCCAAAAATGCAAAAATTATTCAGGTTGATATTAATTCAGACAGAATAGGTCTTACAAAAAAAGTTTCTGTTGGTATATGTGGAGATGCTAAACTTGTTGCTATGCAGATTTTAGAAAATTTATCTTCTAATGCTGGAAATGATAGTAGAGAAGATAGAAAAGCTTTAATTCATCAAACTAAATCTTCTTGGTTACAAACATTAACAAGTTTAGATCATGAAGAAGATGATCCTGGCACATCTTGGAATAAAGATTCTCGAAACCGTGAACCTGATAGGATGTCCCCAAGAATGGCTTGGAGAGCTATACAAGCCGCATTACCTGACAATGCTATTATCTCAAGTGACATAGGCAATAACTGCGCAATAGGTAATGCTTATCCAACTTTTGAAAAAGGCAGAAAATATCTTGCCCCAGGCTTATTCGGTCCTTGTGGGTATGGTTTTCCATCTGTTTTAGGAGCTAAAATTGGATGTCCAGATACTCCAGTTATTGGATTTGCTGGGGATGGAGCATTTGGAATAAGTATGAGCGAAATGACATCCTGCAACAGAGATGATTGGCCTAATATTTCTATGATTATTTTTAGAAATTTTCAATGGGGAGCTGAAAAAAGAAATACTATTCTTTGGTATGATAATAACTTTGTGGGAACAGAATTAGATACTAAACTTAGTTATGCTAAGATAGCTGAAGCCTGTGGGTTTAAAGGTATACAAGTTAATACCCAATCAGAATTAACTGAAGCTTTAAAAAAATCTTGTGAAGATCAAATGAATGGTATCACAACTTTTATAGAGGTAATTTTAAATCAAGAATTAGGCGAACCATTTAGAAGAGATGCAATGAAAGCGCCTGTTGAAGTTGCTGGAATTCACGCAAAAGATACAATAATTCAATAATATTTTAATTCAAACTTTTAGTATATTCATGAAAACATTTAAGATAATTATATCGTTGTGAATTTAATATATCTTGTTTGTGGTCTAGCAACTTTAATTTTTGGTGCAGAAATAATTATAAAAGGTTCAGTTAGCTTAGGTAAAAAAATAAATATTTCATTATTTGTTATAGGTATCGTAATTGTAGCTGGAGGAACTTCACTGCCAGAGCTTGCTAGCAGTATTAGTGCTGTTACATCTGGGCATGCTAATTTAGCTTTAGGAGCTATAGTTGGGAGTAATATTGCGAACTTAATTTTAATTATGGCTGCAACAACTTTACTAATCCCTATTTATGATATTAGTCAAAATCAAATCAATCAAGGATTTGTAAATATTATTTTAGCAATCACTTTAATATTAATGGGATTTTTTTCAATTAATTTTAATTTTGTTTTTGGTATTATTGCAATCTTATCATTGTCAACAATAATGTTTTTGCAATTTAAAAACAGTCAACCAAAAATAGATGAAGTACAAGATAAAGCAGCCTATAGTTTTGTTATTTCAATTGTTTTTATTATTATTGGTATTTTATTACTTATCTATGGATCAAGACTATTTGTAGGTTCTGCAATTAGTATTGCAAAACAATTAAATATACCTGAGTCAGTTGTAGGTATATCAATTGTTGCCTTTGGAACTTCATTGCCTGAACTTGTAGTAGGAATAATGTCAGCTTTAAAGCGTAAAGTGGATTTTGCTCTTGGGAACATACTTGGTTCAAACATTTACAATGTTTTGGGTGTGCTTGGAATTTCATCTTTTTTTGGAAATTTTAAAATGCCAAGTAATTTAGTTAATCAAGATTTAATTTTCATGATAATTGTAACATTATTAATTATATTTTTTATGTTATTCAAAAAATGTCTTGATAGAACTTATGGAATTTTAGGTTTGATTCTTTATGTTGGATATATATTTTATATCTACAACTAGAATATTGTTCTATTCTTCTTCAAGCACTTTTTTAGCAACTTTGAAACATTCTAATGCCTGGGGAACTCCACAATAAATTCCTATTACATGAATTATAGCTCTTATTTCATTTTTACTAACTCCATTTGTAATTGCTCCTCTGCAATGTATTTCCCATTCATTCATTTTACCTAAAGCACCAATCATTGAAAGATTCATCATTGATCTTGTTTTCATATCAATAACTTCATCACCCCAACCAAAACCCCAACACCATTCAGTCATTGCTTTTTGGAATGGTAATGTAAAATCATCTGCTTTTTCAAGATTTTTTTCTACATATTCTGCACCGAGTGTTGCTTTTCTTTTTTCTAAACCTTTTTTAAATAATTCTTCATCCATAATACCTCTTTTCTATTTATTATAACTATAATCTTAATTGACTAAGTTGTCACTTGAGATAAATTTAAAATATTAAATTAAAACTATATGAATTTATTTAAAAGTAAGAATATTGAGAGAAAAATTAATCCTCAAAATAAGAATTTTAATAATATAAAACCAAGAATTTTTGAGGATCAAATCGATTTTGACCGTATGCGTTTGTATCGTTTAAATAGAGTTCGTAAACAAATGGAATTACAAGATATAGGAGCAGTAATTTTATTTGATCCAATTAATATACGTTATGCAACTGATGCACGTAACATGAGTATATTTACTATGCATACTCTTGCACGGTACGTGTATATACCGTTGTCAGGGCCTGTAATTTTATTTGATTATCCAAAAACAGAACATCTTTCAAAACATTTAAACACTATTGATGAAGTAAGAGAAGTAGTGAGTTGGGATTTTTTTTCAACAGGTGAAAAGGTAGATGAGTTTGCTTCTTTATTTGCAAAAATAGTTGATGATTTAATGAGAAAATATTCTTTTAAAAATAAAAATTTAGCAATAGATATTTGTGATCCAGTTGGAATCAAAGCTATAAATAATAATTATAAATACAATTTATTTAATGCTCAAAGTTTACTAGAAAAAGCACGTTCAATAAAATCTATTGATGAAATAACATGTTTACGTGCTTCAATAAAGGTTGCTGAAAAAGGAATATTAGAAATGCATAGGAGTTTAGTTGCGGGTATAACGGAAGAAGAGCTATGGTCATATTTACATAAAGTTAATATTGAAAATGGAGGAGAATGGCTTGAAACAAGACTTCTGTGTTCAGGAGAAAGAACTAATCCATGGCTTCAAGAATGTAGTAATCGTAAAATTCAAAAAGGAGATCTAGTTGCTTTTGATACTGACATGGTCGGACCTTATGGTTATTGTGCAGATCTTTCTCGAACATTTGTAGAAGGTAAAAAGTTCAGTGATGAACAAAAAAAATTACATAATTTAGCGGTGGAACATATAAAATTTAATGCAGAATTAATTAAACCAGGTCTCACTTTTAGAGAATTTGCAGAAAAATCCTGGAAACTTCCTGATAGTTGTTATGATAATCACTACCCTTGTCAAGTTCATGGAATCGGCATGTGTGATGAATGGCCTTTTATTAAATATCCGAATAAAGATTATTCTAATGGAGATTTTAACTCTATATTTGAAGAAAATATGACTATTTGTGTTGAAAGTTACATAGGTGAAGTTGGTGGTAAAGAGGGTATAAAACTAGAAGATCAATATTTAGTTACAAACAATGGTTTAGAATTATTTTCTTCTATTCCTTTAGAACAAATCTAATTTAATTTTTTTTGGCAATACAAAACCAAGCGTCCACATCTTTATTTACAATGTAACTTGTTTTTTCTAATTCTAAAATTTCCCATTTTTTATTATTTTCAAGTTCTTGAATTTTTTTATCAAAGTTATTTTTTTTATAAATTCCTTCATTTATACTGAAACAAATTAATCCATTAGAGTTAGTAATTCTAATAAATTCATCTAAAGCATTTGCTTTAACATGACCATAAGTAAATGTACCTACACAAATAATACTATCAAATTCATTATCTTTATAATCTAATGAATTATTTAAATCGACTAGATCTAATTTTTCATAAATATTATTTGGTACAAGGTCTAACATGTCTTGTGAAAAATCTACCCCAATAATATTTTTGAAGCCTAAATTTTTTAACTCTTTTCCAACTAATCCTGTTCCACAACCTGCATCTAATATTTTTTGAGATAAATTATTTGTATGATTGGTAAAAATTTTTACAGCATTGCTAGGTGCTATGTAATTCCAATCTATCATATCTTTGTTATATTGATTATCATTGGTCCAATTAGTATAGTATTCTAAAATTTGTTCTTTAGAATTAATTTTGTAAATTGGAATTTTATTATCAGTATCTTTCATATTGACTACCCAACTTATTCAGTTAAGTTTTTTGCAACCCACTTATTAAAATGATGTGTAGGATTATCAAGTACAGGAGAAAAATTACCACCATTATAAGCTGGTGAATTACGACCTTCCTGCATACCTTCTATAATCATCAGATCTTCAGATTGAATACTATGCCATTGATTAAAATTTTGTTCACGAAGGGATTTATATTTTTCAGATAAAGCTGCTTCTTCTCCAACATAATAAATTTCCATATGTTCTTTAGTGTATTGATGATTAACTGGTTCAAGCCAATAAGCATAATAATGATCTTTATGTATACCAAGCATTACATTTGGAAATAATGCAACATATTCTGCATGTTTTTCTTTTTCTTTTGACCAACCTGGAAAATTTGGAAATTGTTTGTTATCTTTAAATCGTGGATTATAAACTAGAGTTCCTTGACCAGCAAATCTATTAGGCAGTCCTTGAATATGATAATGGTCATCAATTTTTGAATAAGCATTCAAACCTGGATGAACAAAAGGCAGATGGTAGCTCTCACAGTAATTTTCAATTGCAAATTTCCAATTACATTTAGCTTCTAATAAAAAATATCCATAATCTCTAGGATGACATATCATTTCTTGATCTTTCTTTGTCCAAAAAGCTGACCATCTTTCTTCTAAAGGTTTTATGTATTGATCAAAAGATATTTCATTATTTGAAATATTCACCATTATCAAATCTAACCAAACTGTGGATCGAACTTCTTTCAAACCACTTTTTGTTTTATCAAACATTTCATGATCATGTTGATTAATGCCCCCTATGTGTGGTGTAGCAACTAGATTACCTTCGAAATCGTAAGACCATGAATGATAAGGACAACGTAAAATATTTTTTAGAGAGCATTCTTCATGAACTAATTTATATCCTCTGTGACTACATACATTATGGAATACTCTAACTTTATTATTTTTATCTCTTATTATAATTAATGGTATTCCCAACAGATCAAATGGTTTTGTATCACCAGGATTTGGAACCGAACTTGCAACACCTATAGTTACCCATTTATCTTCAAAAATTTTTTTTCTTTCTATTTCAGTATAGGCTCCATTTAAATAGCATTCATTTGGAAGACCGTGTGCGTTTTCAATAGACTCACCAACAACATCCAGTTTTTTTTTATCAATAATACTAAAAATATCTAAAACCATAAAAATCTGTTAAAACACTATTTTAGACTTTATAAATGTCAAATCAAAATGAAAAATAAATATGATAATTTGTTACTCAATCTTTGTAATATATCTATAAAAGCTGGGCATGAGATCATGCAATTTTATAATAATAATAATGAAGTTATTTTTAAGAAGGATTCTTCACCTTTAACAGAAGCAGATCTTGCAGCAAACAACTTAATTATTCAAGAACTTAATTCTCTTGATAAAAAAATTAAAATTATAACTGAAGAGTCTTTAGTTGATTGGAATACAAGAAAAACTTGGTCACAATATTGGTTAGTTGATCCTCTGGATGGGACAAAAGAATTTATAAATAAAAATGATGAATTTACTGTAAATATTGCCTTAATTGAAAAAAATGAACCAGTTATTGGTGTAATTTATGCGCCAGCACTATCAAAATTATATTATGCCAGTAAAAATAATGGAGCATTTAAATTAACTGGCTCCAAAATTTTTGAGAATTTGAATGAATCTCAATCTATAAAAGTAAATAGACTTACAAATTTAAATGAGACTCGAATAATAAGTAGTAGATCTCACTCAAATGACAAAGTAAATAATTGGATTTCAGAAAATTTTGATAAAGTAAAATTTCTAAAGAAAGGTAGTTCATTAAAATTTTGTGAAATTGCTGAGGGCAATGCTGACTTTTATCCTAGATTTGGGCCAACTTCTGAATGGGATATTGCTGCTGGTCATATAATTTTAAAAGAAGCAGGGGGGACATTGTTAACCTTAAACAACAAACAAATATTTTATAACACAAAAGATAGTTTGATAAACCCAGAATTTGTAGCTTCAAATAATTTAATTAAAATATAGTTGCCCCAAATATTTTAATAATACCTTCTTCTGATCCTATAACTAGACGTCCTAAAAAATCTCCAGAAAGTTTTGTACTTTTTTGTTTATATAAAACTGTTACGTATTCATTTCTTCTTAAACAACCAAGACAAATTTTATCATTTGATAAATTAACTAATAAATCATTATTTGCCCATTGCTTTCCAATTTCCACTTCATTTGCGCCGTAAAGCATTTCGGCAGAAAAATCTTTTGTAAATCCACTATAGTCTTTATTATTTGAACTTTTTACAAGGTTATCCCATAGAGGATTAGCTATTTTTATTATTTCTTCATCTGTTTTATCTTGCAGATTCATTTTATTTTAATTTTTTATGAAGCTTCTTTTTTCTTTTCTTCATCTACTATGTGATACACAGGCATTTTTTCCATAGTAAATTTACCTGTTTCTGGATCACGTCTTGATACTGTTAAACAATGCCAATTTTCATCATCAAGTTTCATATGATCGCCTCTGTAATAATATCCAGGCCAACGTGTTTCTTCTCTAAACAAAGTATGCTCAGTTACACACTGAGAAGTTAGGGTCCGATGTTTTAATTCCCAAGCACGCATTAATTGATGATAATCTTCAGCTCCAACATGTTCTAAATCTTCTTGTAACCAACCTAACAATTCCAATCCTTTTTTAAGAGTATTTTCATTTGTCATATAATTAAAAGATATACCTCCAACATATTCGTCCATAATTTTTTGAAGACGTTGTAAGCCTTGAATTGGAAGAATATAACTTGGAGAAACTGTACCAGCAGTTATTTCATTTCTTCCAACCTTATAATTTTCAAGAGGTTTATAAATTACTTCTCTAAAGTTTTCACATTGGCTATCATTAACTTCTATGTCCTCTGCTTTTTTATCTTGAATATATTTAATAGCAGCTTTAGCAGCTAAACGACCCTCTGTGAAAGATCCTGAAGAAAACTTATGTGCACTTCCACCAACCGTATCACCAGCTCCAAATAACCCTTCCACTGTTGTCATCCTATTATATCCCCAAAAATATTCTGGAGGAGATAGATCTTCTGGTCCGCTTACCCAAGCTCCTGAACAAGTAGCATGTGATCCCATAACGTAGGGTTCAGAAGTAGTTAGTTCGGGATTTTGATATTTTGGATCTACATTTTGAGAAGCCCAAACTACTGCTTGACCAACTGTCATTCCTAAAAAATTTTCCCAACCAATTGTTTCTAAATGCGGATCTTGGAAAGCTTCTTTAGTGACCATATGTATTGGACCTCTGCCAGCCATAACTTCTTGAATAAAAGCATGATTTCGTAAACAAGTTGGAGTTGGTTGATGATCTATATACTCACCTACTAATTCTTTTGTTTGGTCGTACCATTTCTTTTCATAATTTTCACCATTTGCATTTTGTGTATATGTTTTAAGATGTAAAAAATATGCTCCAACAGGTCCGTAACCATCTTTAAATCTACATAAAACTATACGATTTTCCATTTGTGTCATTTTAGCACCAACTTCAATTGGTAAGGCATAAGCCGACCCATTGCTCCATGGCGCATACCATGTTCTGCCCATTCCTTCACCAACGGCCCTTGGTTTAAATATATGAGATGCACCGCCTGCAGCGACAATAACTGTTTTTGCTTTAAAGACATGAAAGTCACCAGTTCGCATGTTAAATCCAACTGCCCCACCAACTCTGTTTGTTTTACTGTCATCCATTAAGAGGTGTGTAATCATAACTCTGTTGTAAATTTTATCAGCAGATTTTTTTGCTGCTTCGGCAACGATAGGCTTGTAACTTTCTCCATGGATCATTATTTGCCATTTACCTTCTCGTTGATATCTTCCAGTTTTTTCATTGCGCATCATTGGCAAACCCCATTCATCAAACATATGAACAGTAGAATCTACATGACGAGCCATATCGTATCCTAAATCTTCACGAACAAGTCCCATTAAATCATTACGTGCATAACGAACATGATCTTCAGGTTGATTTTCATCCCATTGCATTCCCATATAACAATTAATTGCATATAGGCCTTGAGCAACAGCACCACTCCGATCTATATTTGCTTTTTCAACACATACTATTTTTAAGTCCCTTCCCCAATGTCTAGCTTCAAATGCTGCGCCAGTTCCTGCCATTCCTCCCCCAATAACAAGTACATCACAATTTTCGTAAACTGTTTTATTTTTTGGCATTAATAGTAAACTCCCTTTTTGAAAGAACTTTTACTTATAGTGGGTAATTCTTTTTTCGTGTTTAATCCTTCAGGTTCAGAATATAAAATTTGTGAATTGATTTCTTTTTGATCCGGCTCTGCTTCTTCTGTTAATTTTGGAATATGCTCACCCCAAGGTTTTGTTGTTATAGGAGATTCAAAATTTTTCTCTGTGCCATTTCTAAACTTTATTCTCCAAGAAATAGTACCTTTTTCTTCTTCACGAAGAACTCTCACACTGTGCCCCATAGGTGCAAAGTCTGCATACCCTCTAGCGTCTATAGCTTCATTTGGACAAGCTTTAACACACGAATAACATTCCCAGCACATGTTCGGCTCAATATTAACTGCTCTTCTAGTAACAGGATCTATATGCATTATGTCTGAAGGGCATATGTCTACACAATGTCCGCAACCATCACATTTAGTCATATATACAAAAGTAGACATTTTAATTATTTCCTTTCATCAATATTTATTAATTTAGTTCTATTAAAATTCATATTAATAATGCTTTGGAGCTTCTCTTTTTATTCCCAAACCAAATTGTTTAGGTTTATTAGAAGGTTCTGGTAAATTATCTCTAGATCCATCTGCTTCTGCTAAATTTCTTTGAATAGCAGCTCCAGGTTTGTAAAACATATGAGCAAATTTTGACCAATATATTCCTCCAAATAAAACTATATTGGATAGACAAAATAAAACAAAAAATAACGTATCAAAAAATAAGATGTTAGCTGATTGAAGAAAAGACCAGATTATTCCAAAAGTTGCACTTATGACTAAAGATAAAACAAAAAGATCAGCTTGTATAATTCTATACCAAGGATAAGCTTCTGCAGATACATCTACTCTTAAAAAAAACCAAAACCAATATCCGCCCAAGCATGTCATAACTGCACCAAGATGCCAAAGAACTGGATATATAGAAGGTGTAATTGAATTTTTTTCTGAATAAAAAAAAATCATAATAATAGATGTGACCCAAAATAATATGGTTCCGTACATTCCTAGCAAATGAGCAATTCTTCTTTTTCCTCTTCCTAGCTCTGAAGTAGTTAAAATTTCATTAGTAACAGTTTTTAAAATAACTGATGTTTTTTTTGATGTGCTTAATTCTATTTTGGCATTTTTTTTTGCTTTTTTAGCATTTTCAAAAAAATATTTTACATTTTTTTTATGAATAATATCAAATATCGTTCCTATAACTATTAATAGAAACATTAGTAATACAAAGGTTTGCATAAGAATACTGGGTATAGATTGAGCAAGATCAGCAAACGGGTTTATATTAAACATATTTATATTATAAAGTATTTAGCTTGAATGTATTGTTTTACCAGAATTTCTTAATGTTTTTTTTATTAAATACAAACATTTATTGCTTGTTTAAAATTAATATTTATTAATAATTCTATGAAGATATTAGTATGTGGACTTCCAGGATCAGGCAAAACTTGGTTAGCTGAAAGACTCCAGAAGAATATAAAAAATTGTGCGTGGTATAATGCTGATTTTGTTAGAAAATATTCAAACGACTGGGATTTTGAAGTTGAAGGAAGAATTCGACAAGCTAATAGAATGAAAGCTTTTGCTGATTTTGAAAAATCTCAAAGACGACATGTTATATGTGATTTTGTTGCTCCTACTAACAAAGTTCGTGAATCATTTGCAGCAGATTGTTTAATTTGGATGGATACTGTTAAAGAAGGTAGGGTTGTTTCAGCTAAATTAAATCAATTAAAAGATATAGATAACCTGCCTTTTGATGCTGATCAATTATCTACTAGTAAAAAGTTTGATGATACAAATAAAATGTTTGAAAATCCTAATAATCCAGACATACATATAACTTCCTTTTTAAGTGATAAAGAAATAAAAGAACTAGCAGAGAAAATTACAAATGTTTGATTGGAAAAAACCAACTGTTGAAATGCTTGGACGCTGGCAACCATGGCATGATGGTCATACAGCTCTTTTTAAAAAGGCATTACAAAAAACAGGCCAGGTATGTATTATGTATCGAGATGTAGGAGGTGTTGATGCTGGTGTAGCAGGACAAAATGACAATCCTTTTCAATTTGAAGAAGTTAAAAAAAATATTATAGAAGGTTTAGCCCCTTACGGATATTCAGAAGGAAAAGAATACGTTGTTATAAAAGTCCCGAACATCATTGATATTTCTTATGGAAGAGGAGTAGGTTATACTTTTACTGAGCATGATTTAGGTGAAAAAATTCATAAAATTTCTGCAACTAATATACGAAAAGAAATGCGCTCAAAGGGAGATCTAAAATAATAAAATTCCTTTAATAGTTATAAGATATTAATTTAATATTTTATTATTAAATAAATGAAAGATTTGGATGAAGATATTACTTGTAGGAATTTTTTTAGTTTGCCTTAACACATTAGCTGGATCTACGTTTGATACAATTACAAAATATTTGAGTATTAACAACTACAAGTGGTATCATTATTATTCAATAGGTGGAACAGCAGCAATTATTGTTTTTTTATTTTTTTTATTTTTGACAGATGGAATAAAAAAAAATATTTTTTTGAAGAAAAAAATTTTTTATTTTTTACCTATTTTGAGAGGCATAACTTTTATTCCTATATTAATAATAATCTTTTATGCACTTAACTACATACCTATTAATATTTTTACTATACTGCTAATGACTTCTCCTTTTTTTCTTCTAATATTTGCAAAATTTATTTTAAAAGAGACACTGAATTTATTAAGCTGGGTTGCAATATTTGTTGGTTTTTGTGGAGTATTAATAGTTTTGCAACCTAGTGCTTCTAATATAAATATTTTTGTATTTTTAGTACTATTTGTTGCTATTTATAATGCATTTAACTTTACATTAGTGAGTAAATATTCACATATTGCCTCATCATTTGGCTTTACTTTTTATCAATATATTCCCTTTACTTTTTTTTCTTATTTATTTTTTATATTTGATCCTATTATTCCTACTTTTATAGAGTTAATTTTATTTGTTTGTGCAGGTGTTATTGTAATGATTTCTATGTGGGCGTGGAATGCAGCATTTCATATTGCAGGAAAATACAGCAGCATAATAAGTCCGTTTTTCTTTACTCAAATAATCTGGGCTACTCTTTTTGGTACAATTTTTTTTTCTGAGAAAATTAGCTCAACAACAATTATAGGAATAGTAGTTATAGTTGTTTCAGGCACTATAGCTATTTATAATCATAATAAGTAATCTTTTGATTTTTTAATCACTTTCTTTATTTACAATATATATTTAGGTCTTTTAAAAATTAATTTATAATTGCCCTATCAACCTGGATAGGTTTTTCTGTTCCTTTTTTCTTAAATGCTTCACGATAAGTTATATAAACAACCGAAATAAAGATTATTACACCGCCAACCCAAGTCCAAATATTAGGTTGTTCTGAAAATATGAATAAACCAATTAATGATGCCCATATCAATTTTGTAAATTGTAAAGGCATTACAAAGGTAGTGTCAGATAATTTAAATGCTTGAGCTAAGCACCAATGAGATAACAATCCAGCTGCTCCCATAAAAACAAAAATTAGTAATTGGTTAAAAGTTACACTTTCCCAAAAAAATAATGACAGTATAAAAAATACAGGTGTCATAAATAGCAAATGCCAGAATATAATCGTGAGACTTGAATCAGTAGCTGATAATTTTTTTACAAGAATTAAAACAAATGAAAAGCTAAATGAAGCAATTAACATTAAAACTGTCCCAAACTCAAAGGGCACATAACCTGGTCGAATAATGATAATTATTCCAATAAAACCTAATATTAATGCAGCTGTTCTATGAAACCGAATTACTTCACCTAAAACTAGTACTGCTAAAATAGTTGTAAATAAAGGAGTCGTAAAACCAAGAGCTGTTGCTTTTTCAAAGTGCATTATACCAATTGCACTGAACCAACAAATCATTGAGATGATATTTATTGCTGCTCTTATTAGTTGAAGATTTGTATTATTAGATTTTATCGCTTTAAAATTGTTGATAGCAACAAATGGTGTTATTAATATTAATCCCATTAAACACCTGTAAAAACAAATAATAATTGGGTTTAAACCATCTGATAAAAGTTTTACACCAGCGCCCATGAAGGAGCCAAACAGAGTCGCGCCGATAGCGAGAAAAGTTACATAGAGATATTTATTTTTTATCACTATTGTGCTGCAATTATAGAAGCAGCAATAGATGCAATTCTTGAAGCTGAATTATCAGCTCGACTAGTTACAACAACTGGTACTTTTCCACCTACGATGAATCCAGCTGCACAAGCTCCCATAAAATAAACCATAATTTTAGATAAAGCATTTCCAGTTTCTAAGTTTGGAACTAATAATATATCAGCTTTTCCAGCCACGTCATTTGTAATTTTTTTAATTTTTGCAGCTTCAGGCGAGACAGCGTTATCCAAAGCAAGAGGACCTTGTACATAAGCATTTATATTTTCTTTTGTAGCACGCTCCATTACTTCTTTAGCTTCAATTGAACTTGGCATGCTTTCAATTGGATCTTCAGTTCCAGATAAAATCGCTACTCGAGGTTTCTGAATTTCAATTTTGTTAGCAAATTCAATAACATTTTTCAGAATATGCATTTTTACATCAATACGTGGAGAAACGTTTAGTGCACCGTCTGTAATAAAAAGTGGTTTTGAATCATTATTTGTTGTCATGTGCCATATATGACTCAGTCGTTTTCCTTCAATCAAACCAAATTCTTTTTTTAAGTAAGTGCGCATTAAAATATCTGTATGAAGGTTGCCTTTAATCATTACTTTTATTTTATTATCTCTTGCAAGCTCTGCACCTTTAGTTGCAGAATCAAGGTTACTATTTGTTTCTAAAATTTCGTGAGCACTAATATTCCAAGATAGTTTATTGGCCTCCTCTATAATCTCTTTTTTATTACCAATAAAAATTGGATTAATTAAATTTAAATCATAAGCTTCTTTAGCTGATTTAATAACTGGGTAGTGATTCGCACTTATGATACCGACAGGGATTTTTGGAGTTTTCTTAGCCAAAGAAATCAAATTTTCAGGCACAATAGCTTTTAAATTACTAAGCATAGCAGATATTTTACCTTCTATACTAGCCTCTTATTTTTTCCTATGAAATTAAACTATATAAGTAGAATTCTGCTTGGATTAAGACAATCTATCCTATATGGCTTAATAAATTTTGCAGTTTTAGGAAAATAATTATGGATATAGAAAAAAGAAACAATTTGCCAAATTCTCTTGAAGAACATTGGATGCCATTCACGTCAAATAAAGATTATAAAAACAGTCCTAGATTGATGGTAAAAGCTGAAGGTGTTTATTATACAGATCATCATGGAAATAAATTAATTGATGCAAGCTCCGGTCTTTTTTGTAGCCCTGCAGGTCATTCCAGACCAGAAATTCGTGAAGCTGTATCTAAACAATTGGAAGAACTAGATTATGTTCAACCATTTCAACAAGGTTATAGTGGCTCATTTGAGCTAGCAAGAAGAATATCTAAACACACTCCAGAGGACTTAAATAGAATTTTCTTTACAATATGTGGTTCATCAGCAGTTGAAACTGCAATCAAAACAGTAATTGCATATTTTAAAGCAAAAGGAGAAGGTCACAGATCTCATATTGTCGGTCGTGAAAGAGGATATCATGGAATGAATATTGGAGGTATTTCTGTTGGAGGAATGATAGCTAATAGAAAAACATTCTCAAATATTTTAATGCCAAATGTTCACCACTTACGTCATACACATTTACCACAAAATTTATTTGTTAAAGGAGAGCCTGAAGAAGGAGCAGATTTAGCAGATGATCTTGAGAGAATAGCAGGCAATATTGGCGCAGAAAATATTGCAGCTTGCATTGTTGAACCTGTAGCAGGATCTACAGGCACACTTGTTCCTCCAAAAGGTTATTTGAAAAGATTACGTGAAATTTGTGATAAGCATGGAATAGTTTTGATTTTTGATGAGGTAATTACTGGTTGGGGTAGGATGGGAGCTCCATTTGCATCTCAAGCATTTGATGTAACACCAGACATGATAACAATGGCAAAAGCGATTACCAACGGCGTAGTACCACTTGGAGCAGTAGCTTCGCGTGAAGAAATATATGACACTATTGTTAATGCTTCACCAACTGGAGCAGTAGAATTTTTTCATGGTTACACTTATTCAGCTATTCCTGTTTCAATGGCAGCTGGACTTGCAATGCAGGATATTTTTGAAAAAGAAAAACTATTTGATCGTGCTAAAGATATGTCACCATATTTTTTAGATGGTTTATTTAGCTTAAAAGATCTTGATATTATTGGTGACATAAGAGGTTATGGAATGATGGGTGGAATAGATATTAGAATGGATGAACGTCTAGGTAAAGCTGGTTATGCGTGTTTCAAAAAACTATTTGAAGCTGGTTTAAGTTTAAAAGCAACTGGTGATTGTTTAATTGTTGCCCCACCATTTGTTTGTGAAAAAAATCATATTGATGAAATTATCGAGAAATTAAGAACCGGTATTTCTAATTATATGAAAGATAGGTAATGAAAGTTGGAGTTCCAACAGAAATTAAAGCCCAAGAATCACGTGTCGGCTTAACACCTGCAAGTGTTCAAGAACTTGTAAATTATGGTCATGAAGTAATTATCCAAGATAATGCAGGATTTAATGCAGGATTTGAAAATTCTGACTACGAAAAAACAGGAGCGAAAATAGCTCCAAGTGCTGGCGATGTATTTAATGATGCAGAAATGATAGTTAAAGTTAAAGAACCATTAAATGAAGAAGTATCGATGCTAAGAGAAAATCAAATACTTTTTACTTATCTTCATCTTTCAGCAGCACCTGATTTAACAAAAGGTTTAATCAATTCGAAATCTATTTGTATTGCTTATGAGACAGTAACAGATGAAAATAACCGTTTACCATTATTAGCCCCAATGAGTGCTGTTGCTGGGAGAATGTCAATACAAGCTGGCGCCCGTTCTTTAGAAAAGCCTTTAGGCGGAAGAGGTCTTTTGCTAGGAGGAGCCCCAGGAGTTAATCCTGCAACAGTTTTGATTTTAGGTGGAGGAGTTGTCGGAGAGAATGCAGCAATTATTGCTTCAGGAATGCAAGCAAATGTTTTTATAGTTGATAAATCGGAGGCAAGATTAAATGAGTTAAAATCTCAATTTGGAGAGAATATTACGACGCTTCTATCTGATGAAATAAAACTTGAAGAATATGTTACTCAATGTGATTTATTAATAGGAGGGGTGTTAATACCCGGAGCAAATGCTCCAAAGTTAGTTTCTAAAGAAATGATTAAAGAAATGAAAAGAGGATCTGTTGTTGTAGATGTAGCAATTGATCAAGGAGGGTGTGTTGAGACAAGTAAACCAACTACACATGCTAATCCAACTTATATAATTGACGATGTTGTACATTACTGTGTTGCTAATATGCCGGGCGGTGTTCCAATGACTTCAACACTAGCTTTAAATGCTGCTACTTTACCTTTTGTTTTAAAGTTGGCAAAAGAAGGATATAAAAATGCTTTAGCAAGTGATGCTAATTTTTTAGCAGGCTTAAATGTTTGTCTAGGTAATGTTACTTATAAAGCTGTAGCTGATGATTTGGGTTTAGAGTTTGTAAACCCAAGCAAGGCAATTAATTAATCAAATCTATATGACTGACTCAAATGATGAGTTAATGATGGAAACAATGTATTGGTGGGGTGTACCAACATTATTTCGTTGTGAGCATAATAAAGATTTATCAAATTGTGATATTGCTTTGGTTGGAGTACCACATAGCACGGGTAATGGAACAACAGAACGAGATCAGCATTTAGGACCAAGGGCAGTTCGCCACATTTCAGCAGGACTAAGAAGAGTTCATTTAGAATTTAATATTAATCCGTGGAAAAAGAAAAAGATTTTTGATCTTGGTGATGTTGCTCTTCCTCAAGCTAATAATAATGAAAAATGTATAGAGGATATAACTAATTTTTATAAAAGAATCGCAAGAGAAAATAAACCTGTTGTATCGATTGGTGGAGATCATTCTATTACCGGCGGTATCTTACAAGGTTTAGGGTCTAATAATTTAGAGATGACCCAAGGAAAAAAAATTTCATTCCTTCATATTGATGCTCACACAGATACTTTTAGTCAACTTGATCATTTTATGGGAGCAAAAAAAAGTGCCGCTCATTGGGGGGCTTATCTTGTTGAACAAGGCATTATAGATCCTAGAACAAGTATGCAAATTGGTATGCGTGGTAATCCCCGTACTTTGGACTGGTTGCAGCCAAGTTACGATCTTGGATATAATGTTGTTACTATGGATGAGTTTCAAAAAAGAGGTATTGAAGATGTTATCAAAGAATTATTAGATAAAATTGGAGACAATCCTTTATATATCACCTTTGATTTAGATTCACTTGATGCATCAGTAGCTCCTGCTGTAGCAAACATAGAGCCAAGTTTTACTGGTTTTACAATCGATGAAGCAAAAGCTTTAATTCAATCAGTTAAGAATAAAAATGTAATTGGAGGTGACGTGGTATGTTTAATGCCTACCAAAGATCAAAAAAATAATATTACATCTATGGTAGCCGCAGCTGTTATGTTTGAGATAATTAGTGTTATTGCCTATAAATAATGAAAAAATATTCACAACATCAGAAACCTGAAGATGGAGAAAATAGAAAGCTAACTAAACCTGTTATATGTTATCCAAGTGATAAAATAATAGTTGATCATTGGGAAAATTATCAACTAGCAAGAAAGAGTTTGGAAAAAATTGATGAAATTATTGTCAAACCAAGAGATGCAAAATGTTTTGAAGTAAAAGCAGGTAGTTTTTTTAGAATAGAAAGTATTGAAGGTCCGCAAGTTGGTGATCTTAATTTATTTAATTCCAATAATTATAAGGAAAAATTTTATTCAGGTAAAACAAGAGCACTGCATGGAACACATCTCTCAACAAAGGATCAAATGTGGAGCTCATTTCCATATTTAAGACCTCTTGTAACAATTACATATGACACACTAGATTGGTATGGATTTGATCAAGATGGAGGATCTGTTCATGATGTAATTGGAACTAGATGTGATCCGTATACTAAAAATTTAATTTCAAATGATCAATATCATTTTTGTTGTCATTCAAATTTAACTAGAGCATTAGTAAAAGAAAAAGATCTTGAAAAAAAAGAAGCAGAGAGTTTAGTTCATGATGTCTTAAATGTTTTTATGTGTACAGGTTTTACCTATGATACTCATCAATATTTTATGAAGGCTAGTCCTGTAAGACCAGGAGACTTTATTGAATTTTTTGCTGAACTTGATTTAATGGGTGTATTGTCAGCTTGTCCAGGTGGTGACTGTAGTAGTGAGCATTCATCTGATAAAGCCAGATGTTATCCATTAAAAGTTTCAGTATTAAAGTCTAATTCAGATGTTTTAGAGAAATGGGAATCTCCAAAAGTATCACAATATAATCAATCACACGGTCTTTAAATTAATTAAATTTTTTTGCAGCTAAAGTCATAATTTTTAATTTTTTCATTGCAAGCTCTCTAGTTAAATGTCCAAGACCACAATCAGGAGCAACTATTAATTGTTCTTGAGAAATAAATTTTAAAGAATTTTTTATTCTACCCTCAACCTCTTCAACAGTTTCAATTTTAGAACTAGCAATTTTAATGATTCCAAAAATTATTTTTGTATGTTCAAAGTCTTTAAGCAATGTTAAATCATTATTACGATGAGCATCTTCAATAGATACACTATCAATTGTTGATGCATCTAGAGCCTTAGCAATTTTTTTGTAAGAATTTAAAGGTGCTTTAGGATAATCTATTGCATCAAGTTTATCTGGATAACCACAGCAAATATGAGTTATTTTTTCTACATCATTTTGATTAACTCCTTCAAAACATTTTTCTAAATTCTTTATTCCAAAGGCTAAGGCATTTTCTGGTTTTCTTGCAAACAACGGTTCATCAACTTGGATAAATTTGCATCCTTTATCAACTAATCTTTTAATTTCTGTATTAATAGCAATTGCTAAATCATAACCCATTTCTTCATCTGATTTGTAATATGTGTTAGCAATAGTATCTGTAATTGTCATAGGGCCAGGAATAGTTACTTTAATTGGTTTATCAGATAGACTTTGATTATGCGTCCATTCATCTACTAAAAAAGGATCTTTTGCTGATATTTTACTTGTTATTGTTGGCAACCAACATTTATAATTTCCTGTTCTTGCTAATTTTTCAGTAAGATTATCAAAATCTATACCTGCTAAATGTCTACAGTGATAATGAATATAATTTTCTCTACGAACTTCACCATCTGTTATTATATCAACACCACACTCTTGCTGATCATGAATTATTTCTTTTGTAGCACGAAGAAACAATTTTTCAGCTTCACTTCCCATTTCTTTTATTTCATCATTATAAAATTTAGTAGGAAATTGAGTGTCAGTTCCTCCTGAAGCATTAAACCAATCAGTAATTTTTAAATAATTTGGTTTAGGGTAAGCCCCGATAACGGTTGTTAACATGCATTAAATTATATAGATTTTATTTTAATTAAAAATAAATAAAATTTATTCTAATAATATTTATGCATTTATTACCTTCAAAAAATACACATCAATACTTTAGAGGTAATTTACATGGACATTCAAATCATTCAGACGGAGCTTTAAATCCACAAGAAGTAATTAATAAGTATAAAGAAATAGGTTATGATTTTACATGTCTTTCAGATCACTTATGGCAAGGGAGTAAATTCGCAGCTGAAACAGTATTAGAAACAAAAAATCTTAATCAAAAAGATTTTATCACTATCCCCTCAGCAGAACTTCATTGTAAGGGTAAAAAATATATTAGGGATGGTCTTTGGCATATTGTTGCAAATGGTTTGCCATTAGATTTTAAATGTGCTGATGAAAAAGAAACAGCACCTCATCTAGTTCAAAGAGCAATTGAAGCAGGTGCGTTTGTTACAATTGCTCATCCAGAATGGTACACTCTAACGTTTGATGAATGTCTTTCTGTAAGTCATGCTCATGGAGTTGAAATTTATAATCATTCTTGCCATTTAGAAGCTCAACGTGGTTTTGGTACTGCGACAGCAGATTATTTATTACAAGAAAATAATAAAATATTTTTAACTGCTACTGATGACTCACATTTTAGAATGCAAGATTTTGGAGGTGGATGGGTGATGGTTGCAGCAGATAATTTATCCGAAATATCTATTTTAAACGCTTTAAAAAATGGGCAATATTATTCAACTACTGGAATTGAAATTTTTGAGTTTGAAATGAATAATAGTAAAGTAAATATCCAATGTTCACCTTCAAACCAAGTGTGTTTAGTTGGCCAAGGAGCCAAATCTATGAGTCAGAATGGAAAAAATATTACAAACGCTGAATTTGATCTCACAGACTATCCTTCGGAGTGGTTTAGGGTTAGTATTGCTGATGATTCTGGGAATTTTGCCTGGACAAACCCAGTTTGGCTCTAAGAATGAATACACATTTTTTTCAATAAAATTACTATAATTTAGTATTTAATTTTTGTGTTTTTTGCCTATTCATGTCATGAGTTTAGAATTACTTTAAATTTAAAGAGGAGAAAATAATATGTTTAAAAAATTATTTTTAGCATTGGTATTTTCATCATCTACTGTGTTGTGGAGTGTAAACTCTTATGCAGCATGTTCAGGTTCAACTATGAACGATGGACTTACAGGTGGAAAATATCCTCAGCAATATGAATTATCAGAATTTGAAAGTGCAGCCGGATGTACTATGAGCTTTTCTGAAAATCCGAATATTGCGAGTATTAATGCAACAATTCAAGGTAACAAAGGGTTAGCAGGAGTAGCTGATCGTTTACCTGATGAACCGCTAGTTATTGTTCCTTATGATTCAATTGGATCATATGGGGGCACAATTAACTTTTTATCAAATGCAACAGAAGCAGGTACTTCTGATATGCTATCAACTCGTCATGTAAACTTAGTTCGTTTTGCTGATGACTTATCAACTATTGTTCCAAACGTAGCAAAAGATTACTCATGGAATAGTGATTTCACTGAATTGACTTTTACTCTGAGAAAAGGTCATAAGTGGTCAAATGGTGAGCCGTTTACAGCAAGAGATGTTGAGTTTTGGTATGAAGATATGATGATGAATACAAACATCAGAGAAAAACCATATCCTTATCTTCTAGTTGGTGGTGAGCCTATGACCGTAGATGTAGTTAATGATACAACTGTAAGATTTAACTTACCATCTCCGTTCCCAGGACTTTTAGCAACACTTGCATGGTCTTATAACCAAGCATTTATACCTGCACACTTCTTAGAACAGTTTCATCCAGAAATAGATTCAAATGCTGATGCTAATGCACAAGCACTTGGTTTTGAAAATGGATGGGATGCTTTAGCAGCTTATTATGGTAACTCTGGTTGGACTGATACTCCTACTCCTATGTTGAGAAACCCTGATTTAGTTGGTGGTTTAGAATATGCAGCTTACCCTTCTTTAGAAGCGTATATGACTATTGAAGATACGACTGAAGGAAGAGTGTATGCAGCTAATCCATATTTCCACCAAGTTGATACTGCTGGAAATCAATTACCATATATTGATTATCAAAATGAAAGATATATCAATGAAAATGAGATTAGACTTCTAAAACTTGTTAATGGTGAAGTTGATTATAAATCACAATCAGTACAACTTGAATCTGCACCTCAATTACTAGATGGAGCAGAAGCTGGTGGATATAACCTTCAAATTAATCCAGGTTGTGGAGCAGCACTATTTAGCTTTAACGTTACTCATCCAGATTTGGAAAAACGTAAAGTTTATGGTGACATTCGTTTCCGTCAAGCAATGTCAATTGCACTTGATAGAAATGAGATCAATGATGTAGCTTACTACGGTTTGGGTGTGGTAGAGCAGTTTGTAGGTATTTCACCTGCACCTGACTTTGTTCCTGATGAAATCAAAATGCATATGACTCAATACGATCCAGATACTGCTAATGCACTTCTAGATGAAGTTGGGTTAAAAGATGTTGATGGAGATGGATTTAGAGAACTTCCAAACGGAGCACCTTTTGCAATGAACATTGACTATGCTACTCAAGGTATAGGTGGTGTTGAAGTTGAATTAGTAGCTCGTATGTGGAACGATGTAGGGGTTAAAACTTCTTTTAAAGAGGTAACTCCAGATGAATATCGTGGATCTCAATCATCTAATGCTCTTGATGTTCATGCATGGGACAAAGGACAACCATTAGCGATTATAGCAGGTAATCCTGAAACATTTAAAGCGCCTTTTGGTAATTACTTTAACCATACACAAGGAATGTTATGGGGAGCTTATATTGATAGTGGTGGATCTGATGGTGTAGAACCTCCTAAGTGGGTATATGATTTAAGTGATGGAATTGATAAATTCCAATCATATGAATTAGGTACTGCTGAGTCAAATGAGTGGGGTCAAAAAATTACAACTATGTTAACAGAGCAAACTCTGTTAATTGGTACTGTAAAAGCACCTTTCCCAACATATCATAGAAATGCTTTGAAAAACTTTACACAATTCAAAACAACTTCTTATGAGTATTACAGAACTTATCCGTATTTAGCTACTCAGTGGTGGTTAGACGAATAAGATAAGTTAATAAATATGTTTAAAAGCGGCAATTTTGTATTGCCGCTTTTCTTTTTTTAATTATTCTTGAGTATCAATTATGAGAAATGAACTATGATTAATTTTATTCAATTCACATTGACCAGAGCTTTTTTAGCTATTGTTACATTGCTCATAGTTTGTTTTATAGTTTTTTCATTAATGGAATTAGTTCCTGGTACATGTGCAGAAAGATATTTAGCATTTAAAAATACACAAGGTTCCCAGATAACATTTGAAGATATTGAAGCTGAAAAAGTTCGACTAGGTTTAGATAAGCCTTTTTTTTATAGATATGGAAAATGGGTTTCAGATATTGTTGTTAGACAAGATTTTGGAGATAGTTGTATTCTTCGGATGAGTATTAATGAACTTCTTAGTGGAAGGTTTGTTCTCTCACTTACTATATGTTTAGTAGCATTAATTTTTTCTTATTTAATAGCGATACCAGTTGGTATTATTTCCGCCACGACAAAATATGCTTCTTTAGATCAGACTCTTAAATTTGTTAGTTATCTTGGTATAGCTTTACCAAATTTTTTAGTAGCACTTTGTATTATGCTTTTTATGACAGTATATTTTGGAGATACGATGACCGGTTTATTTTCCCAAGAATATGAAAATGCTCCATGGTCGGCTGATAAGGCAAAAGATTTTCTTAGCAGAGCTTGGCTACCAATTTTTGTTCTTGGATGGAATGCCACTGCTTTTGCACTTCAAACCGTAAGAGCATTAATGTTAGATGAAAATGATAAACTGTATGTAATGGCAGCAAGAGCTAGAGGAATATCAGGTATGAGTTTATTATGGCGTTACCCAGCAAAACACTCACTTGGACCAGTAATCAATTCCATTGGTTTTGATTTAAATAGAATATTTAGTGCTCTTCCAGTTGTTGCATTGATTTTAATTTTAACTGAAGCTGGCGCATTATTGATAGAGGCTTTGGCTAGATCTAATGATCAGCAATTAGCTGGCGCTATTATTTTTTTATTAACTGCAACAATAGTATTTGTAAATTTTATAACTGATATAATTTTAGCAATAATGGATCCAAGAATAAGGAAAGGAGTTATGGGTGGAGGTTAGTTCAAAAAAGAAAGAAGCATATTATACTGCTACCCAAATGCAATTGGTAAGAACTCGTTTCTTTGGAAATCGTTCTGCGATGATTGCTGGCTCAATATTGTTATTTATGATTGTGTGCAGTTTATTTTCAGGTTTTCTCTCTCCATATGATCCAACAATTGCTGGTCGTGACAAAGATTATGAAAATGGAGCTCCTCAGATTCCTATGTTTTGGGATGAAAATGGTTTTTCACCAAGACCTTTTCTTCATACTTTAAGCAAATATAGAGGTGCGGATACAAATTTTAGATGGGTATATAAAATTGATACTGAGAAAAGACGTTATGTTTATTTTTTTGTTAAAGGTTGGGAATATAAATATTTTAATTATAAAATTAATCTCCCTGGTAAGAGATTAGATTTTACTATTCCAGGATTATCATTTGATACACATTTATTTGGTGTTGAAGAAGGAGGTATTCATCTTTTTGGTACAGATAAAGCAGGAAAGGATTTGTTTAGTAGAACCTTAAGTGCAATTTATATTTCACTTGCAGTCGGAACATTGGGAGTTTTTATTTCTTTTGTTCTATCTTTAATTATTGGAGGTATCTCAGGATATTATGGCGGGTGGATTGATAGTCTGCTGCAAATGTTTACTGATGCTATACGAACAGTACCACCCATACCTTTATTTATGTGTTTAGCAGCTTTTGCACCTCTTGAATGGAGTTCTGAACTAAGATTTTTCTTTATATCCTGTTTGCTAGGTTTGATTTCATGGCCAACATTAGCAAGGCGTGTTCGAACACATTTACTAAGTGAGAGAAGTCAAGAATATATTTTAGCTGCTCAAATGTGTGGTGCATCATCAACACATATTATTGTTCGACATCTTTTACCAAGTTTTACAAGTTATATTATAGTTGATCTCGTAATAAGCTTTCCGTACATGCTTTTATCAGAAACAGCTCTTAGTTTTATTGGGCTAGGTTTAAGAGAGCCTGTAAATTCATTGGGTGTACTTTTACAAAACGCAACTAAGGCAGATGTTTTGTTAAACTATCAGTGGTATTTCATACCTGTTTTTTTCTTAGTTGTTTTAATTTTAACATTTGTATATGTCGGAGATGGTCTTCGAGATGCAGCAGATCCACATAAAACCAAATAATTATGGCTCATCTATTAGAGATAAACAACCTTGATGTTAAATTTGATACTGATGAAGGGCGCATTACTGCAATAGAAAATGTATCTCTTTCATTAGATCAAGGTAAGGTTTTGGGGATTGTTGGTGAGTCAGGTTCTGGTAAATCAGTTACTGCTAAATCAATCATGCAACTTAATCCAGGAAATACAATTTATAACGATACTGCGGAAATAATAATTGATGATGAAAATGTTTTAAAATTTACTTCTAAAAATGACTTAAAAAAAATTAGAGGTGGAAAAGTTTCAATGATTTTTCAAGAACCAATGGCCAGCTTTGCTCCAGCAATTAAAATTGGTTACCAAATGGTTGAGCAATTAATGCTTCATAAGCCGCTAGACAAAAAGGAAGCAAAAAATATATCTATAGATATGTTGAACAGAGTAGGGATTGCTGATGCAGAAAAAAGATTTAACCAGTATGCATTTGAATTATCTGGAGGTATGAGACAACGTGCAATGATTGCTATGGCATTATCTACAATGCCTAAATTATTGTTAGCTGATGAGCCAACCACTGCACTTGATGTAACTATACAAGCACAAGTTATCAATTTAATGAAAGATATAATCAAAGAATTTAATATGGGTGTTATTTTTATAACTCATGATTTAGGTGTAATTGCTCAAGTAGCAGATGATGTAGCGGTGATGTATTTAGGTAGTGTAGTAGAAAAAGGACCTGTTAATGAAATTTTAAAAAATCCTAAACATCCATATACTAAAGGTCTTTTAAACGCTCTACCTGATATTAATAATCTTGATGCACCTTTAAAACCAATACCAGGAAATATACCAAGCCCTTTAGACAGACCAAGCGCATGTGTATTTAGAACAAGATGTCCAAACCCAACGCATGATTGTAAAGAAGGAAATATAGAAATGGGTTTAATTGAAGTTGAACCAGGACATTGGGTTGATCAATGTTGTGTTAATTGCGGTTAAGTTATGAGTGAAAATATAGTATCAGTAAATAATTTATCTGTATCTTTTGATTATCAAGAAAATTTTTTATCAAAAAAACAAAAAATAAAAGCAGTTAATAATATTAATATTAAGATTAAAAAAGGATCTTTCTTTGGTTTAGTTGGTGAGTCTGGTTCAGGCAAAACTACTCTAGGCAGAGCAATATTAGGTGCCAACAAAATTAGTCAAGGAAATGTGATTTTTCATGATGATGAAAGAGATTTTGATTTAACAAGAATTACTGCAAAAGAAATGAAAGATTATAGAAAAAAAGCACAACTTATATTTCAAGATCCATACGCTGCTCTTAGCCCAAGAATGACAGTTAGGGATATAATTGCAGAACCTTTAGAGGTGATGAAGATTACAAATTCACGTCAAGAAACTGATGAAAAAGTTAGAGAAATTGCTTCAAAATGTCGATTAAATTTAGAGCATTTAAGAAGATATCCCCATGCATTTTCAGGAGGTCAAAGACAACGTATTTCTATTGCAAGAGCTCTTGTAAGTAATCCAAAATTTATAGTTGCTGATGAAAGTGTGGCAGCATTAGATGTTTCAATACAAGCAGATATTTTAAATTTACTTAAACAGTTACAAAATGAATTAAATTTAACATATTTATTTATTAGTCATGACTTAAGTGTTGTGGCTCACGTTTGTGATATTGTTGCTGTAATGTATTTAGGTCATATAGTTGAGATGGCACCTTCAAGAAAATTATTCTCTAATCCTCGTCATTCTTATACTAAAGCTTTATTATCTTCTATTCCATCAATAGATCCTGAAAATAAATCTACTGCAATAGAGTTAAAGGGAGAAATTCCTAGCGCAATGGATCCTCCTTCAGGCTGTGTCTTTAGAACAAGATGTCCAAACCCAACGCATGATTGTAAAGAAGGAAATATAGAAATGGGTTTAATTCAAGTTGAACCAGATCATTGGGTTGATCAATGTTGTGTTAATTGTGGGTGAAAAGTAATTTATTTATAGCAGTTGTACTTTCCTTATCTGGATTATTTTTATTAGACTGTATGGGCATTGCCATAAAATACCTTAGAGAAGATTATCCAGCTGCACAATTATCAGTTTTTAGAAATCTGTTTGGAATGATACCATGTTTTATTGCATTGTATTTTTCACAAGACTGGCATGCTAGTGGAAAAAAATTAGTAATAAAAAGATGGCGCTTTGGCTTAGCAAGAGGACTAATTATGTCTTTTGCGCAACTATGTTTATATACCTCTTATCTTTATTTACCCTACGCTTTGGTTGCAACAATGGAGTACACAGGACCAATCATGATTACATTATTAGCAATACCACTACTAGGTGAAAAATTTGGATGGTATAAATCATTAGCTGTATTAACAGGTTTCGTAGGCATAATTTTTATTATGCAACCTTGGTCTGAAAGTTTTAATTATTATATGTTACTTCCAGTAATGGCTGCTTTTGGTTATTCTCTTGCTAGGGTAACAGCTTTAAATTTTTCAAATGATACCCCTGTGCCATTAATTAATCTTTACGCCAATATTGGAACTTTAATTTGTGCAATACTCTTAGTTATTACATTTAATATGTGGGAAAATTTTAAAAGTTTATATGATTTGCTTATATTGTTTATAATGGGTTTGGCAGGTGGTTCAGGTGTTTTATTATTAATTTATGGCTCAAGAAAAGCAGAACTTAGTAAAATTATGCCTTTTGACTATATTGAAATATTTTTTGCTTTAATTTTAGGTTGGATATTCTTTAAAGAGTGGCCTATTGATCAATTATTTCCTGGCGCATTGTTTATTGTTTTAGGTGGTATAATTATTTATGTTAAACAAAAAATCACTATTAAACATAGAGAAAGAAAAATATAATTAAATCAATTTCAATTATTAAATTCTTGTTTTATTATTGCTTTAAATTATTAGGGAATAAATGAAAATTAGCCAAAAAATAATATCTAAACTTAAAGATGGTGGAGTAGATTTTTTCTTAAGTGTCCCGTGTAAACTTTTAGCTAATATGATTACAATCTTAGAGGCAGACAAAGAAGTATTTTATTCAGCAATACCTAGAGAAGAAGAAGGTATGGGAATTTGTGCAGGAGCTTATTTAGGAAATAAACTTCCTTGTATAATGATGCAAAATACTGGTATTGGTAATTCTGTAAATTCCATCGTCTCTCTTTTGCAATTGTATCAAATGCCAATAGTATTTTTAATTAGTTATAGAGGTACGCCAGGTGAACCTGTAGGAGCACAAGGTGCAATGGCTAGTGTAACTGAAGAAATTCTTAATACACTTCGCATACCTATACTTCATTGTAATAAAGAAAGCGATATTCATAAAATAGAAACACAATCAAAACATGCAAAAGTAATAGAGGGTCCAGTAGCCATTCTTTGTAATTTTGATTTAATGAAAGATGATCAATGAATCGATTTGAACTTTTAAAATTATTACAAAAAACTATTCAAGAAGAATTAGTAATTTGTAATATTGGTCTTCCATCTCAAGAATTGTATCAAATCAATGATCAACCAAATTATTTTTACATGCTTGGAAGTATGGGATTATCATCTTCCATTGGATTAGGGCTAGCATTATCAATAAATAAAAATGTTATTAGTATAGATGGGGATGGATCTGTATTAATGAATATGAATACACTTGCTACGATAGGTAATAGAGCGCCTTCTAATTATACCTTATTAATAATTGATAACGCATCTTATGGTTCTACTGGTGATCAAAAAACTTTTACTGGTGAGCGTACTTCATTGAAGGATGTTGCAAAAGGCTCAGGATGCCAAAATGTTATTCAATGCTCAGGAGAAGAAACTAGTGAAAACTTACAGAAAGCACTTTCTGATAAAAATAATTCTTATGTTATAATATCTAAGATTAAATCAGGAAATGTACCAGTTAAACCAATACCGCTTAATCCTGTAACAATAAGAGATCGATTTAGGAAAAAAATAGGTTTGGTTTCGTACCTTTAATTTTTTCTTTATAAGAAACTATGATTTATTCAGTTGGTTCAATTTTTCTAGATCATATCATTAAAATTGATTCATTTCCTAAAACTCCCATAAAAATATTAGCTAAAGGAATTGAAAAGAGACTTGGGGGATCAGCTGCTGTAGCTTGTTTTACTATAAAACAACTTGGAATAAACACTTCATTTATTGGTAGGTTTGGAGATGATGATGTGTCTAAATTTTTAACAGGAGAGTTGAATAAATTTAAAATTAAATACAAAGATTCTATAACAATTAAAGGAGCTCAAACATCACAAAGTTATGTTTATGAAGATAAGCAAGGTGAAAGACTTCTAGCTGCTTTTAATGAAAAAAAATTATTGAAAAATAGAAAATTACCTAAAATCTCTTTTAGTAAAAATACAACTTTTATTACTGACTTACGATGGGTTGATGCCTCTCTTTATGTTGCTAAAAATTGTAAAAAAAAAAATTTAATACATGTTGTTGATTTGGACAATTATAAATTAACCTCAAAAATAAAACAAATTGTAGATCTTGCTTCATATCCTATCTTTTCTGAAACAGGTGCGTTCGAATATACAAAAACCAAATCAATAATTAGTTCATTAAAGAAAATGAATTCATTAAAAAATAAATTCTATGCCATCACTGCGGGTAAAAAAGGGGTTTATTGGATTGAAAATGGTATTATTTTTAATTGTAAACCTCCAGCAATAAAAGTTGTTGAAACTAATTGTGCAGGAGATGTTTTCCATGGAGCATTTGCAGCCTTTATACATAAAAAGTATTCTATTATTGAGACAATGAAATTAGCTACTGCCACTGCTTCTTTAAAATGCACCAAATATGGAGGTATTTATTCCCTACCTTCGTTTTCATCTGTTAAAAATTTTACAAAACAAATCCAGTTAAGGAAAATATAATTTTATGAAAATATTGATCACAGAATTTATGGAAGTTAGATTTGTAGAAGTTCTAAAAATAAATTTTGATGTTACAGTTGATCATGATTTATCAGCAAACTCTAATGAGTTAAAAAAAATAATTAGTAAATTTGATGCTTTAATTGTGAGAAATAAAACTCAAGTTAAAAAAGAAGTGCTAGAAAAAGCAACTAATTTAAAATTTATTGGACGTTTAGGAGTCGGTTTAGATAATATTGATACTGATTATTGTAAAAGCAATAACATTTTTGTGCAGCCAGCTACAGGTATGAATGCTGATTCTGTCGCAGAATATGTAATAAATACATCCCTATCCTTATTAAAAAATCTCCCTTTAATGCATCAGGAAACTTCAATAGGTAATTGGCCCCGTACATCAATTGCTTCAAAAGAATTGCAAGGTAAAACAATTGGTTTATTGGGTTTTGGTTTAATTGCAAAAAAAGTATCTATCTTGGCCAAGGTATTTAATGCTAAAATAATTGCATATGATCCATTTATTGATTCCAGTGTTGGTAATAAATTTGATGTTAAGTTACTTGATATAAAGGAGATATTTCAACTAGCTGATATTATTTCAATCCATTTACCTCTTAATGTAAATACTAAAAATTTATTGAATTACGAGGTTTTTAAGAAAATGCTAAAACAACCCATCATTATTAATTCTTCAAGAGGTTCTATAATTAATGAAGAAGATTTATTAAGAGCTTATGATGAAAAACTAATAACGGGATTTGCTCTTGATGTATATGATAACGAGCCAGTACAAAAAAATTTTTTAAATAGTATAAAAAGTAATACAAATTGTATACTTACACCTCATATTGCTGGTGTGACTGAAGAGTCTAATACGAGAGTAAGCGAATTTATTGCAAATTCAGTAAAAGAGTTTTTTAAATTATAATTTAAACTCTTTCATAAATACAACTCTATTTTCTTTTATTGACAGTTCTGCAGCCTCACCAATAGCAACGGCCATAAGACCATCATTTAAAGAAACTTCAGCTTTTGTATTTTTTTTAATTGAATTTAAAAAAGCTAAATGTTCATAATAAGTTGAACCGTGATGATGACCTGCTTCTAAAATTTTTTTATCTACTTCGACAACTTCGGTTTCCATTTTATTGTTTTCTCTTAATCCAATTCGTAGTTCTGAAGAAGCTAGACCTGATCTACTTGCAGGAACTTCGGTTTCAATTTTACCTAAATTACCAACTGCACAGAGCTCTTCTTGATATTTAGAATTTTCTGCAAACATGCATAAATCTAAAAGACTTCGAACTCCATTTTTAAAATCTACAATTACATAAGCATTATCAATTATATCTGGTTTTTTGCCATTATAATCTTCATTTAAATGGTTTACATCTTGTTTACCGCTAGCATAAATTTTTTCAGGCTCACTTCTAATAATCAATCTCATTAAATCAAAAAAATGACAGCATTTTTCTACTAATGTTCCACCTGAGTTAATAGAAAATCTATTCCAATCATTTATTTTTTTTAAGAAAGGAAAACGATGTTCTCTAATTGATAACATTTTTAAATCACCTATTTTATTATTATGTATTGCTTTAATCATTTTTTTTACTGGGGGCATATATCTGTATTCCATAGCTGTCCAAATAACTGCAGGATAATTTTTAGTAAGTTCCTTAAATTTTTTACAATCATCAGTAGTTGTACATAAAGGTTTTTCAATTAAGAGGTGTTTTTTTGAAACAATAATATCTTGTAAAATATTTATATGGGTAAAATTTGGACTTGATACAATATAAGCATCTGCAAGATTTGAATTCATTAATTCGATGTGATTTGTGAAGGTCGGAATATTTTTATTTAATAATTCTAAACTTTGTTTTAATGAATTATTGTGAGGATCAGACAAAGCTACAACCTCTGCATCTTCAATTATATTTATGTTACGAATGTGTTCTCGTCCCATTGCTCCTGATCCAATTATTGCATATTTTGTTTTTTTATTCATACTGTGTAGGTTGGAATTTTCATTTTTTTTCCTAAACTAATAATTTCATCATAAAGATTACCATACGTAAAGGCAACATGATGTTCTAGGCCGCCCTTAAACATCATATTGATTTTATTTATAGTATTGTTTCCCAAACTAACCACTCCAGAAGTCCCAGAAAAAGAATTTTTTCTATTTTTTATTTCTCCTTTCGTTACAAAAAACTTTAGCTTATTAGAAGATTTAGAAACTCTAAAAATAGTAATTATTCCAGGTTTTAAACTAAAATTATGAAGAAGTGGTTTTCTTCTATTTGAATGTACATCTGCACTTGCTTCTTTCTTTTTAGACATGCTGATTGGCGCCAATCCACAATGCCAAAATACAAGACTATTATCTTTACTATCTATGTCAACTATATCAACTAATAACGAAGGTTTCCCATTTAATTGATTTAAAATATTACAACTTATACTCCCTAAAACATCAACTTCACAAGCACAACTAATATTTTTTTCATTCATCATTGCCATAGGCCCACATGATGCACAACCAAATTTAGTAAACATTTCAGGCCAACATCTTACTGCAAATGCTTGAACATTGTGTTTATTTTTTAGACTTTCTAAACCATGATATATTGAAATACTTTTTTCAAATTCTTTTTGATTTAATTTTTTTGTATCCCTTAAAGTTTTAGCTATCATTGATTTAGTTTTAATTATTTTATTTTTTTTAATTTTATTTGATTCTTCAAACAGATTATTAAGACTGATTTTTTTAAGATCGAAATTAAGTTTTTCTTTTATTTCTCTATCTTTATAATCGCACGTATCAAAACCCTCAGGTTTTATTCCAATGATTCCAATTTTTTGTTTTTTAATATTATTTGTTAATTCATTTTTTTTTGAAACAAATATTTTCTTCCAGTTTTCAACTTTATTTTTTATTTTATTTTTTTTTATAAAAGTACTTAAATATTTAGTATAATTTTTTTTGTTTTGATCAATAATAATAAAATTAGGAACAATTTTATTCTTAATTAGAGAATGCATACCTAAATTTAAGCCACAAATAGAATTTAATCTTAACCGACGACCAGTTCTTTGTTCTGGAAAAGCTAAAATACATATAGGTTTTTTAATAGTAATTGCAAAGTGAAGTATAAATTTTGCATCAGTAAATGTAGTTTGAAAAAATAAAATTTTTTTGAATTTATTTTTCTTAAAATAATTTATTGCTTTTATAGCAGACTCATTATTTGTGATTAATTCATCAATACCTTTGCTATTAGGGTTTAAGGAATGAATTAAATTTTTTGCTTCATCAAATTTTTTTTTAGCAAGATTAATATCAAAAGTTTCTCTTGCTACTCCTAAATATCCAATCATTAGAACCCTTTTGATTTGTTTGAAGAATTTTATTTAATCAATATTATTTATAATTAAAATATAAATAATTAATTTATCAATATATTGGAATAAATAATAATAAATCAGAATTATTTAATAGTTTTCTGGCTTTTTTTATAACATTAAAAATTGCATTACTTACCTGCTATGTTATGTATCTTCAGTATATTTGTGATTTAGGAGGAAAAATGAAGAAAATTTTTTTAATTATTTCTGTTATTCTAACATCTTCTTTTTCAGCAATTTCTGCTGAATTGAAATTTGTTTGTTATCAGGATATTAATGAATGTGATACAATTGCTGAGATAGCAAAACCTTGGGAAGCGTCTTCAGGGCACACATTAAATATTGAAACTGTTGGTTATGAAGTTATTAGAGAGCAACTTGAAAATCAATTAGAATCTGATGCAGCGCCAGACTTAGCTAGGGTAACTAACTTAGGTGGTTTAAATAAATTTTATTTGGACCTAAAGCCTTATGTAGATTCTTCTTATTGGGAAACTAATTATGGAGCTACTTTACCTTGGTATAGAAAACCCTCAGGTGATGATGGGATTTATGGATGGCAAACGCAACTTACAGTTACAGGACCTTATGTTAATGTAACAATGTTTGAAGATGCGGGAGTAGACATGCCCGAGGAAGGTTCTAGCTGGGATGATTGGGCTGATGCTTTAAGACAAGTTAAATCAGAACTAGGTTTAACAGCAGGTCTTGCATTAGATAGAACAGCTCATCGTTGGGCTGGACCTGCGTTTTCTTATGGAGCAAAATTCCATGAAAATGGAACTCCAATTTTAGTTGATGAAGGTTTTAGAAAGTTTTCTGAAGTTTTTGTTGGATGGCATAAAGAAGGATTAATGCCAGCAGAAGGTTGGCCAGCTGGATCAGGCACAGCTTATAAAAATGCTGCACCATTATTTTTAGATGGAACTGTAGCAATGCATATGTCTGGATCTTGGATGTTAGGTAATTATGATAAAAATATTACTGATTTTGAATGGAAAGTAGTACCAATTCCATGTGGACCTGGAGGTTGTGGAGCAATGCCAGGAGGCTCAGGTGTTGTTGCATTTAAATCAACTAAAAATCCTGAAGCAGCAGCTTCATTGATTAACTTTTTATCTCAAACTGAAAATGCCGAAACATTTGCAGCAAGCACTAGCAATATAACTGCTCACCAAGGTTTGCAAAAATCTGGTATAGATTATTCTGGTGTAAGTCCAACTGTAGCAGAAGGTTTAGCTATATTTGCAGCTAATGCTGGTAAAGCAGCTGACACAACTCCTCAAGCTTATTGGTTCCAAGGGTATAATAAAAATTTCGCGATATACGGAATTGTACCTGACTACATTACTAAAGCTATAACAGGAGAAATGAGTCTAGAAGATGCTTTAAAAGCTATTGATGCTGATGTAGCAGCAAAAATTGCTGAATAGTTATTTTTTTATTTAAGGCCGATAGTTTATCGGCCTTATTTTTTTAAAACTTGCATGCAGTTTTCCAATAGATGATTGAAAATATTTTTAATATTAATTATTGGTATTTTGTCTTATTTGTTTACCTTTTTATTGGTTTTTTACTATCTAGAGACGTAATAGGTTTTATACCTAGATTAATGTCAACAATAGGGTGGCCTATTGAAACAACTCAACGATTTAGTGGAACAAAGAGTCTCCCATATTTGTTTTTATTTCCAAATATTTTAATTTTTGGATTATTTACTTTTTTACCACTTTTTATGAATTTTGGTTTTTCTGTGACCGATGGAGAAAGCATTAATTTTTCTTCTAGAGATTATTCAGGTTCAGACAATTTAGCTAGAATAGTATTAGAAACACAGATCGATACTGGTGTCGAGAATATGGAAGATGATAAATTTAAATCTTCAATTGCTGATACATTTGTTTTTGTTTTATTTCAGGTGCCAATCATGATTGTAGTCGCTCTTATTACAGCTATAGTTTTAAATAGAGAAGTAATAGGAAGGGCTTTTTGGCGAGCTGTATATTTCTACCCTGTCATGTTAAGTCCAGTAGTTGTAGCATTTTTATGGACATTAATTTTAAAAAGACAGGGTTTATTGTCACAAACTTTAATGGAATGGAACTGGATAGATGAACCAATTCAATGGTTGACTGATCCTTCATGGACAATGTTTTGGTCAGTTTTTATATATACTTGGGCTCATTTAGGATTTTACATGCTTATTTTGCTTGCGGGTCTTCAATCTATTCCAAAAGATTTATATGAAGCTGCCGAAATGGACGGCACTTCAGATCAAAGAGTTTTTTGGAGAATAACTTTACCTTTGCTAATGCCTATTCTTTTAGTTGTTACAGTTTTATCTTTGATAAAAGCTTTCCAGGCTTTTGAAGAATTATTTGCATTGCAAGTAGGTTGGATATCCTTAGTTTCCTATATTTTTGAAACAGCAGGATTAAGAGGGCAAAAAACAACGTTTGGTTTAGGTATAGCGGCAATGGCATCTTTATTAGTTGCATTATTGTTAATACTCTTATCTTTGCTTCAATTTTATTTAACGCGAAGACAGGTAAAATTATGAGCGCTGTAATAAAGTTTTTTTCAAGAACACAAGGACATAAAAAATTGTCTTTTGTTGATTGGATTGCTTATGGGTATCTTTTTTTAGGATTTTTAATTATTTTTTTACCTGTTGCTTGGTTGCTTTTAAACTCAATTAAGTCTCAATTTCTTCTTCAAAAATTAGACACCAATCTTCTGCCTCTAGATTATGATAGGGTTGTTAGAGCAACAGTTTTTGGACCCGAAGGTAAAGAAATTTTTATAATAAAAGATTTACCAGACTGGGTAATATATTGGAACGAATTGCGTGATGAAGACAAAAAACAAAAAAATGATCCAGAGGCATTTATTTTAAAATTTGATGGTAATGAATATTATGCTTTAAGAACTCATCTTGGCCTTGTTTCAAAACATGCAAAAGAATTAATTAAAAATAAAAATTTACCTGAATGGTTAATTAAGTATCCAAGCATGTTTCCTAATGCAAAAAAAGATTATGATCCAGATACATATTTAAAAGGCTTAAATGAAGAAGAGATAAGACTTTTATCTGAATTTTTAGTATTAAAACCATACAAACCTAATGGATTTACATCTCAAATATTGGTTTCTGCAATAAATCCAGATACACAAGAAATAGAAGAATATTCTGTTAATCGTATAAATACTAACAAAGAAACAATAAATGCAAGGTTAATAAGTAACCCTCAAGGAGGCATTGTAAAAATTCCTTCAAACGAAATTATTGTTAATAAAAAATTAAGACCATCTTGGATAAACTATTCTGATCCTTTGACTAATAATGTTAGAGGTATGAATTTTGATGCAATAAAATGCCTAAATAATTCAGTTTTTGTTACAATTGTTGCTACAATAATTACCGTCTTAATTAATTCTATGGCAGCTTTTGCTCTCTCTAAATACCGATTTAACGGACAAATAATTTTCTTTATTATTATTTTAGCAACTTTAATGGTACCTGCTTCAGTTCTTATTGTTGGAATATTTAAAATGGTTTCCGTAACTGGTTTGTCAGGAACATTATGGGGTGTCATTATACCGGGTGCAGCAACTCCAACAGGAGTTTTCATGTTAAGACAATATATGCTTACTATACCTGATGAGTTACTTGAAGCTGCAAGGATGGATGCAGCTAGCGAGTGGAGTATTTTTTGGCGAATTGTTTTTCCCCTTGCTCTTCCAGCAATTGCAGTATTAGCAATTTTATCAATAATTTGGAGATGGAATGACTTGATTTTACCGATGATTGCTGTTTCCACTACCAAAACTGCTTACACAATTCAACTTTGCTTACTTGACTTTCAAGGTGAATATGTTGCACAAGAACATTATAGACTTGCTATGACAGTTGTTAGTTTGATACCCACAACTTTAGTATTTGTGTTTTTACAAAGATACATCACTACAGGAATTGCAACTACAGGAATGAAATAAATTATGGCTAATTTAGAATTAATAGATGTAAAAAAAACTTATGATAAACTTCAAGTTATACATGGTATTGATTTAGAAATATCTGATGGTGAATTTTGTGTGCTTGTAGGACCATCTGGTTGTGGCAAATCAACTTTGTTAAGAATGATAGCTGGGCTGGAAGCTATTACGGAAGGAAAAATTGTAATTGATGGAAAAACTGTAAATAATATTTCTGCAGCAAAAAGAGGTCTGGCAATGGTTTTTCAATCATATGCATTATACCCCCACATGTCTGTTCGTCAAAATTTAGCTTTTGGATTAGAAAATTTAAAAATGAAAAAGGATGAAATTGATGAAAGAATTATGCAAGCAGTTAAACTTTTAAGAATTGAAGATTATTTAAAAAGAAAACCAGGTCAATTATCAGGCGGTCAAAGACAAAGAGTGGCAATTGGCAGAGCTATTGTTAGAGAACCTTCAATTTACTTATTTGATGAACCTTTATCAAATTTAGATGCAGAATTGAGGGTTGCAACACGTGTTGAATTAAAGGCTCTACATGAAAGACTAGGCAATACTATGATTTATGTAACTCATGATCAGGTAGAAGCTATGACGATGGCAGATAAAATAGTTGTAATTAATGAAGGTATTGTTGAGCAAGTTGGTTCACCACTCAATCTTTATAATAAACCTGCAAATATATTTGTTGCTGGCTTCATTGGTTCACCTAGAATGAATTTTTTAGAATTTGAAAGTTTGCCAAATGATATTAAAAGTTTTGCCCCTAGTAATTCAAATGTTTTTGGAGTTCGTCCTGAACATCTTTATATTGGAAATGAACATTCATTAAAATTAAAAATAAAAAATGTCGAACAGCTTGGTTCAGATAGTTATCTCTATGGAGAAACAGTATCTAATCAAAATTTATCAATTAAATTAAATCATCAAACAGATATTAAAGTAAATTCTGAAATTGATATAAGTTTTGAAAAAGAAAATGCCCATTGGTTTAATAAAGACGGTATTTCAATATAATTATTAACTGACATGTTGTCTTTTAATATTATTAAAGATTTCAAAGTTGTAGAAAAAAAAATAATTTTTCAACTAGATTATGAATGGAGTCTGAAAATAAATTTTTTTGAAGACAATATAATCAAAATATCTTTTAAACCTAATAAAGAAAAAAACTTAGAAAGCATAACTATGCTTTCTGGAAAAAAAATAAAAAGTAAAAATTTCACAATAATTAATAGAGGGAAAGTCTATTCAATAGAAACAACTAATTTAAAAATAAATTTATATCAAAATCCATTATGTTTAAAATTTTATAAGAAAATAAAATCAAAATGGATTTTAATCAAACAAGATAGACCCACAGGAGCTTGGTATTGGAATCAAGAAGAGAATAAAACTAGCCATTATCAATTAAGAAATAATGATCAAAGTATTTATGGATTAGGTGAAAAATCAGGCTCTATTGATCGTTCTTTTAGAAGATTTGTTATGTCTCAAAAAGATACCTTGGGTTATAACGCTGAAAAAAGTGACCCTTTATACAAATCTTTTCCATGGATTTATGTTGTTAATACTAAAAACAGAGAAAAAGATTACGGCATTCTCTATGATCAGCTATCTCCATCAATAATAGATTTAGGAAGTGAACATTCAAATTATCATGAACCATATCGGTATTATGAGACACAAAAAAAAGGAATAGATTTAATTATAATTTTAAAAAATTCTAAAAAAACAATTGTATCAACATTAAATGATTTGATTGGAAATAGGTATTTGCCTCCTAAATGGAGTTTAGGTTTTCAATTTTCATCTATGGAAATAGCTGATCACAAAAATTCAAGAAGTTTATATATTGACTTTTTAAATAAATGTAAAAAATATAATATTCCTTTAAGTGCTTTGCATTTTAGTTCAGGATATAGTTTGCATAATAATAAAAGGTACGTCTTTATATGGAATAAAAAAAAATTTCCTGATCCTAAAAATTTTTTAAAAAAACTAAAACAAAAGGGTATTTATTTAGTTGCCAATCTTAAACCAGCGTTATTGAAAGATCACCCTTTTTATGAAAAAGCAAAAAAAGAAAATTTATTTATTAATGATAAATTTAATAATCCTCTTCTGATACAATTTTGGGGCGGTAAAGGAAGTTTTATAGATTTTTTAAAAAAAGATTCACAAACTTGGTGGAAAAAAAATATAAAAAAATATATTTTATCCCAGGGTTTTGATGCTATTTGGAATGATAATAATGAATATGACTTAGAAAATTTCATAGGTTTTTCAGACTTCAATAGAAGAAAAGTAGCAACTAAAAATTTCATTTCCTTGCAAGCTTACATGATGACAAAAAGTAGTTCAGAAGCTACTCAATCATTTTACCCGATGATCCGAAATCATGGAGTCACAAGATCAGGAAGTATTGGTATTCAAAATCATGTTGAGACTTGGACAGGTGATAATAAAACCTCATGGCATTCTTTGAAATGGAGTATGTCAATAAGTCTAGGCCTTTCGCTTTCAGGTATTGGTTTTTTTGGTCATGATATAGGGGGTTTTTGTGGAAAAAAAACTGAGAAAGAATTACTGATTAGATCTTTTCAACTTATGTTATTTCATCCTAGATTTCTAATGAACTCATGGAAGCCTGGTTTAAATAAACAGACAAGTAAACAAACATCTACAGACTTTCTAAATAAGACTAATTTTCCTTGGAACTATAAAGATAGCATTTTAGAAGTAAGTAAAATTATCAAGTTAAGATATGAAATTTTACCAATTTTATATTCAGCTATATGGAGATATTTTAATTCTGGAGAACCAATAGTACGACCGATGTTTTTTGATTTTCCTGAAAAAGAACATTTTAATCAAGAGGAGGTTTTTTCAATTAATGAAAGAATTATTATTGCTCCAATTTTGCATAAAAATACATTTAAAAAAAAAATATTTTTACCTTTTTGTAACGAGGGTTGGTTTGATTATTTTTCAAAAAAATTAATTAGCTGTGGAGGTTCTGTGGAATTAGAAGCTCCATTATATAAAATACCTATTCTAATAAGAGGAGGAACATTAGTTCCAAAATTAAAATTTTCATTAAGTAAACCACATTTTGCACCTATAAAAGAGGTTGAAATATACCCTTCCAAAACAAGTAAGGTTTTTATCCAAAATAATTTACCAATAATTTTTGATGACGGATTAACTGTGAATTATAAAAAAGGGAAAAATTTAATCTTAATTCCTAAGATAAATATTAATGGAAAAAAAATTGAATTATCTTTTATAAAGAAAGGAAAAGGAAAACCTCAGAAAGAAAAAATAGATTTAAAACTCCCAAAAAACTTAAATATAAAGTTAAAAAATTATAGTCAAATATTCAAAAAAAATTAATTATCTTTCTTTCTTTCTTTCTTTAATTTGATCAGACAAATTTAAAATTATAGTACTTGCATTTTTAGTAAAAATTCCAGGAACTATAGAATGTATAAGCGCCATAAAACCTCCTAAAATCAAATTAATAGAAATTTTTAAAGCAAAAAACATATGTTCAAAATAACTTTCTCTAGCGTTTTCAAGATGTTTTTTAGAAGAATTAATCATTTTAATTTGTCCTTGTCATCATGCATAAAATTTCAAATGCTATTGTTGCCCCTATATGCGACGTCATATTGTTGATATCAAATGGAGGAGATACTTCTACCACATCAGCTCCTATAAAATTAATTTTATTTAAGGCTCTAATAATTGTTTGTGATTCTCGAACAGTGAATCCTCCTACTTCAGGAGTACCTGTGCCTGGCGCATAAGTGCAATCTATTCCATCTATGTCAAACGTTAAGTAAGTTGATACATCTCCAAGTACTTTGTAAATTGTATCTATTACTTTATTAAAACCCATTTCATGAAAATCATCTATAGTAATTATCGTAACACCTTGCTCTCTTGCCCAGTTCAAATCGTCAGGGTGATATAATGATCCTCTAATTCCTAACATTACGTATTTTTTTGGATCAATTAAGTTTTCTTCAATAGCTCTTCTAAAAGGTGTGCCATGAGTATATTTAAAACCTCCAAAATATGTATCATAAGTATCTGTGTGAGAATCAAATTGAAACAAACCAACAGGTTTATTTTTTGCTAAAGCTCTTAAGACAGGTAAACTAACTAAATGATCACCACCTATTGAAATAGGAATAGTTTTTGATTGTAAAATTTTATTATAGAAATTCTCAATTTTTAATAATGAATCTTGTAAATCAGCTGGATTTACTGGACAGTCTCCAATATCAGCTACATTAAATTTATCATATGGACTTTTTAAAGATCTAGGATGGTATAATCTTACCAAAGATGATGAATTTCTAATTTCTCTAGGACCATGCCTGGCTCCAGGTCTGTTTGTGGTTCCTCCGTCCCATGGAACTCCACAAATACAATAATCTAATTTACTTAAATCTTTAATAATGGGTAATCGAAAAAAAGTTGCAATATCAGCAAAGCGAGGTGTCAACATACCTTCCAAAGGTTTTATTTGAGTCATAATTTATAGTTATGATATAAAGAGAGTAATATTACAACATTAAAAATAATGGAATATTCAGATTTATTAAAAGATATACAAGTTCCAGAGGATGATGGTGGCTGTAATCATCTTGCAAATTTAATTTTGCCAGAAATTTCACTACCAAATCAAGATGGTAATGATTTGAGACTAAATAGAACTGATACTTTTCGAATAATTTTGTATTTTTTTCCAATGACAGGAAGGCCAGATAGATCATTGCCAATTGATTGGAATCTTATACCAGGTGCAAAAGGATGTACGTCACAAACTTGCAGTTTTAGAGATAAGTATGATGAAATTATAAGCTTAAATTCTGTTCCTATTGGTGTGTCAACACAAAGTATTGAAGACTTGAAAGAAATGACAACTCGTTTATCTGTGCCTTTTGACATTTTAAGTGACGCTGATTTAAAATTAAAAAATTTATTAAATCTTCCAACTTTTTCAATTAAAGAAAAAATTTATATTAAAAGATTAACTTTAGTAATTGAAAAAAATTTAATTAAAAAAGTATTTTATCCTATCTTTCCTCCAGAAAATCACATAAATGAATTAATAGAATGGCTGAAAACAAATTAAATATTTTTTTTATTTTTATATTTATTTATTTTTTCTCAAATTTACTATTTGCTAATCCAAATGCTGATCAGTGGATGGACTCAGATAAAAGTTATAAAGATTTGGTTGATGAAGGTTTTGAAGTTAAAGGTTATGGTATTAATAAAATAGAAACAGATAATGGACTAATGTTACTTTTGTTTGTAACAGTATTGCAAAAAAACGATGATATTTATGAATGTCAAGAATATCAAACTTTAGATCAAACCCTCGAAACATTGGATATGCAATTGGTTTGTAGGCAGTTAGTTCAGCCTTATGAAAGAGGTCTAGGCACCTAATCTTTAAAGTAGTTAAGAAAAAACCATTGCAAAGCTATTAATGTTACACCATTTTTAATCATTTTATTTTTTAACATTGCATGTACCTCACTTACTTTAAAAGTAGAGACAAGTATGTCTTCATTTTCATTATTTAGTCCTTTTATTCTTTTACCATCAAAAGAATCAACCTCGCCTATAAAGAGATGATAAAATGACTCAGAGGATCCTGGAGCTGGAAAATAACTATATATTGGAGTAATTTTTTTTACTACACATCCTGTTTCTTCCTCACATTCTCTAAGAGCTGTTTCTTCAGGTTTTTCATTTTTTCCAATTATTCCTGCGACTATTTCATATAAGTAGCTATTATCATATCTTGATATTGCTCCAGCTCTAAATTGTTGAATTAATACAATTTCTTTTTTTATTGGGTCATATGGAAGAAGTGAAGAAACATGCGCCCCTCCAAATATTTCTCTTTCAATTTGGCCGCTCCAAGTCCCATCATGTTTTTCATGACTAAATTCAATTTTATTCAACTCAAAAAATCCCTTATAAATATTTTTTTTATTGATAATTTTGTATTTAGGTTTCATTGAATTTGATAATATAATAATTACTTATATATTGAAATAATTATGGAAAAAGCAATATTTGGAGCTGGATGTTTTTGGGGAGTTGAAGAATACTTTAGCAAAATTGAGGGTATTAATAAAACAGAAGTAGGTTATTCAGGAGGGATAACTAAAAACCCAACTTATGAAAGCGTTTGTCAAGGTAATACAGAGCATGCAGAAGTTCTTTATATTGAATTTGATCAAGATATAATATCATATAACAATATTATAAATCATTTTTGGAAATGTCATGATCCAACCACTTTAGATAGACAAGGTCCTGATATAGGAAGACAATATAGATCAGCTATCTTTTATTTTTCTGAAGAGCAGAGAGATATAGCTGAAAAATCAAAATTAGATAATCAAGAGAAATTTAACAATAAAATTGTTACTGAAATTACTAAAGCTGATAAATTTTTTAAAGCAGAAGAATATCATCAAAATTTTGTACAAAAGCAGAAAATTTTTGTTTAAAAATATTAAATTTTTTGACGTAAATTAAAATATAAATGAATGAAGATTTTTATATTGCTCTTATAACAGGTTGGTTAATTCTATTTATTTTTTGGTTTTTTATTGTGGTATTTATTTATGTAAGAAAGCCCTTGAAGTCTAAGCTATCCAATAAATTAATACTTTATTCATTTGGAATGTTTTTAATAATTTTAGCTTTGTTGTATCTTCTAGGTAGTCCCGATTCGTTTTTAAATTAAAATAAAATATATAAAATATCTATATGTAGTAGCTATAGTAATTTTTTATACTAACATATTGGGATATAAAGATTTTTTTTAATTTTTATTGAATAATGCAGTTTTGAAACATATATACTAATTGATTTTAAAAAGTATTTTCAATCAAATTTAGGAAAAATAGATGTCAATTATTAAGAATTACTTTAAACAAAACAAGGTAACCCATACCTTTTCAAGTTGTCAATGGCCAATTGGTGATCCTCAAGAAAAAGATTTTCATTTTTGTGATTTAGACACAGTTCCAGGAAAACCATATTGTCACGATCATTGTAATGTAGCTTATATTGATGAAAAAGAGCTCAAAAAAGTAAAAGAAGCTCAAAAAAATCGTCGCATAGCAGCTTAGCAAATATAATTTATTTTTGAGGCTATATTTTATATAGCCTTATTTCAATCTATTGACTTTATTAATCATTTTCTTAAAATAATATTTATTTACTTTTAGCTATGCTTTTCTCAGTTCTAAATAAAATTAAATTTAATGGAACTCTTGAATTCATTGATTCCAATAATACAAAGTTTACATATGGATCAGGTAATCCATTAGTCAGAGTAAAACTTAAAAATAAATCAATAGAAAAAAAATTGTTTAGAAATCCCAGCCTTCATTTTGGTGAGGGCTATATGAATGAAGAATTAGTAATTGAAGAAGGAACTATTGAGCAGTTAGTAGATTTAGTAACCTCAGCATACGATGATTTTATAAAGCATAATAAATATTTTAAACTTTATGAAAAATTTTCTGGATATTTCAAAACATTTCAGCAAATTAATGAATTTGTAAATTCAAAAAAGAATGTAGCACACCATTATGATTTGAAAGAAGATTTATACCGTTTATTTTTAGATAAAGATATGCAGTATTCATGTGGTTATTATCATAATGCAAATATCGGATTAGATCGGGCTCAAATTGATAAAAAAAATCACATAATAAATAAGCTTCAAATTTCTGAAAACATGAAAGTATTAGATATTGGATGTGGTTGGGGCGGTATGGCAATAGAAATTGCTAAGCAAACTGGAGCATATGTTAAAGGAATTACGTTATCAGAAAATCAATTAGCTACAGCTTCAAAAAGAGCTCAAGAAGAAGGATTGTCAGAAAAAGTAACTTTTAAATTACAAGACTATAGAGATGAAAAAGAAAATTATGATCGTATAGTTTCAGTAGGTATGTTTGAGCATGTTGGAGTAAAATATTTTAGAACTTTTTTTTCAAAAACATATGACATTTTAAATGATAAAGGAGTTTTTTTATTACATACCATAGGACAAAGAGGGATACCCACCGCAACTAGTCCTTGGATAAGAAAATATATTTTTCCTGGAGGTTATATTCCTTCTTTATCTGATATTATTAAAGACTGTGAAAAATTAAATATTAATATCACAGATATTGAAATTTTGCGCTTACACTATGCGCATACACTAACGCATTGGTATCAAAATGTAATTAAAAATAAGGATAAAATTATTAGAATGTTTGATGAACGTTTTTTTCGAATGTGGGAATTTTATTTACTAGCAAGTAAATATTCATTTGTTAATATGGGTAATGTAGTTTTCCAGATTCAAATTGCAAAAAATATACAAAATTTACCTTTAACAAGAAATTATATTTATAATTGACACAATTTGTATATAATTTTTTTACTAAACAACTTATAAATCTAATTAATTATTTATGCAGGAAAGTTTAAATCAATATATTTTAAGAGTATCATTATTTTTAGCTTTAATATTTATTTTTGTTGTTTTGCTTTACCCTGTTTTGCAATCTGCTTTTTTATCAAATGTTTTTATTAATATCATAATTATAGGAGCATTATTTATAGGTATAGTATTTAATTTATTGAAGTTAACAGAATTAAATACTGATTATATAGCACTCATAAATTTTGATATTAATAAATCGCCAAAATCATTCCTTAATTCAAAAGGAAATTTAAAAAATATATTATCAGAGCTTAAAGAATTAGATGGTCGATTTGTTTTTAAAAGTTCGTCGGTTGATAGATTAATAGAAAATACGGATATGAGCCTATCCAGTATCCGTGAAACCTCAAGATACTTAGTAGGCTTATTAGTATTTTTAGGTCTTCTTGGAACTTTTTGGGGTTTATTAAAAACAATAGGTTCTGTTGGAGATGTGATTAGTGGATTAGGCATTGACGATACTAATGTTGCAGGTTTTTTTAATTCATTAAAAGATGGTTTAAATGCGCCACTGCAAGGAATGAGCATTGCATTCAGCAGTTCATTACTTGGATTAGCTGGATCATTAATATTAGGATTTATGGATATAAATTTAGGCCAAGCACAGAATAAGTTTAGTCAATACTTTGAAAAAATAGCAAATCTTAATTCTTCACCAGAATTTTCAAAAATTTTACAATCTGATAACACCACAGATAAATCAATTCAAAAAATTTATGAAAATCTTGACAACATAGTGTTTTCTTTAAAAGAAACTTCACAGAATCAAAACCAACTTAATTCTAATTTTGAAAAATTAAATGAAATCCTTAAACAAATAAATTCTAACTCTGTTGAACTTGATAAAAAATTATCCAACTTCTTGTCTACACAGCTTAACACTCAATCTAGTATGCTCCAATTAACTAATCAACTTAATGAAAATGGATTAATTGATAAAAAAACTAAAAAAATATTTGAGAACTTAGATAAGGGGATAAAGCAACTTATTTCAAAGAATAAAAAATAAAAATGACAACCAGGTCATTAAGAAATAGACTTCAAGAAAATACTAATATCTGGCCAGGTTTTGTAGATGTTTTAGCAACATTATTAATTGTAATAATTTTTATTTTAATGGTTTTTACTGTTTCACAAATTTATTTAAGTGACGCTATTTCTGGCAGAGACAAAGCTCTTGTAGATTTGCGTAATCAGATAAATGAGCTTTCCAAAATTTTATCAATTGAAAAAACTTCAAAAGAAAAAGCTTTAACTGATTTAACACAAACTCAAGAGGAACTTGGAATCACAAGTAAAAGTCTTAAAACTCAGGAACTTTTAAGTGAAGAACTCCAAGCAGATATAGCAAAAAAACGTTCAGAAATATTCGTACAAGAGCAAAATATAATAGGTTTATCTGAACAAATTACAAATTTATTGCAGGAATTAAGAATAGTTTCAAATGCATTAGAAACTTATGAAGGTTTTGATAATGTTTCATTGGAAACTGAAGGTCTTGGAGAAAGAATAAATCAAGCTTTAGCTACTCGGATTGCTCAGCTTAAAACTTTAAATAATGAATTAGATATAACAAATAAAAAATTAGCTGATAGTGAAAATAATTTAAATTTAAAAATTAATGAACTTAATTTGCTTAATGACAAATTAACTGAGAATGAAAATGAATTAGAATTAAGAATTACTGAATTAAATAATAAAAATAATGATTTAATAAAAATTAATGAAAGTTTAGGAATAGAAGATGGTGATTTAGCAGCGCAGTTAAATGCTATAAAGAAAAAAAATGACGCATTAATTAAATTAAATAATGATTTAATATTATCTCAAGAAGAAACAAAAAATATGATTCAATTATTACAAAATGCAAATACAGAACTCGCTTTAAGAGATGAAGAATTACAAAGTCAAATATCTCAATATCAGAACTTAATGAATGATTTATTAGAAATTAATGATAGTTTAGGTTTAAAGGATGCTTCTTTACAAGAACAACTTGAAGCAATTCGTTTTAAAAATCAAGAACTAGCTAGATTAAATACTAATCTAATTAAAAAAGATAACACAATTATTGATTTGAGAGGAAAAATCATTGAGTTAAATGATATTCTCTCAATATCTCAAGAAACTCAGTTAGCTCAAGAATCACAAATAACTATGCTTGAAAAAAATATTTTATCTTTGCAAGAATTAAGTGAATCAGAAAAAGAAATATCTATACAGCAAATTCAAGAAATGGAGTTACGTTCATTAAAAACACTACAGCAAGTAGAAATATTATCAGCTGAAATAGATAATTTAAAAAATGAAATTTTGATATTAAACAAAGCATTAGAAGCAAGTGAAATTGAAACAGCATCTAAAAATTTAGAAATAGAAGTTTTGGGAGAAAGATTAAATAAAGCTCTTACATCTAAAATTTTTGAATTACAAAAATATAGATCTGAATTTTTTGGTAAATTACAATCTTTGCTTGGCGATAGAGAGGACATAAAAATTGTGGGAGATAGATTTATATTTGAGTCTGAATTATTATTTGACTCAGCATCTGCTGTCTTACAAATAGAAGGAAAAGAAAAATTAAAAGAAATTGGAATAACTCTTAAAGAAACAACTTCTCAAATTCCAAAAGAAATTGATTGGATAATTCAAGTAGAAGGGCACACCGATAAAAGACCTATTAATACAGCTCAATACCCATCTAATTGGGAGTTATCTACGGCAAGAGCTAATTCAGTTTTAAAACTTTTATTAGAGTTAGGTTTTGAACCTGAAAGATTAGCTGCTGCTGGTTATGGTGAATTTTATCCTATTAGTGATGGAGAAACAAATGAGGATTATCAACAAAATAGAAGAATAGAACTTAAACTAACGTCAAAGTAATTGCCTTAAATTGAACATAAATTTTACTTAATTATCTTTGTATGAAATTTATTATCCTTTTATTCTTAAGTTTAATGTTCTCTAGTAAAGCCTATTCAGGATGTGATGATCAACCAGCTAATGAAGTGGATTGGACAAATTGTAATTTTGTTGAAAATTTAGATTTAAAAGGAGTTGGACTGGCAAATGCTCAAATGTCTGGAGTCAATTTATCTTTAGCAAATCTTGAAAAATCTCAACTTAATAACGCTAATCTTTCTGTTGGCAATTTTATATTTTCTAATTTTAGTAATTCTAATTTATATGCAGCTAATTTACAGGGTGCTAATTGTAATAATGCTAATTTTGAAAATGCTAATTTAGCAAAAGTTAATTTTGAAGGTGCAAATTTATTTACTTCTTCATTTAAGGGTGCAAATTTATATGAAGCAAATCTTTTGGGAGCAAATATTGCAGGTACTACATTTGAAGAAGCTAATTTATCTAATGCTATTTGGGTAGATGGTACTAAATGTTCCTTAGGTTCAATAGGTACTTGTAATTAATCTATAATTATTTAATTTAATTTGATATTATAATTTACATTTCAATTTTTTTAATACACATATTGTTTAGTAATGACTAAGAATTCGTATTTTTATGCTTTTATTGTAGTTTTTTTAGCTGGCTTGTCTTGGAGTTTTGGCGCGGTTGTTGTGCGTCATATGGACGAAGCTAATTCTTATGTTTTCCAATATTTATTTTATAGAGGTATTTCAATTGCATTAATTCTTTTAATTTATTTATTTATTACTGAAGGATTAAATTTTTATAAGAATTTTTTAAAAATTGGAATTTCTGGAGTTATGGGGGGGATTTTTCTGGCCATAGCTTTTACAGGATTCATTTATTCTATAACTATAACCTCCGCAGCGGTGACACTTTTTATGTTGGCTGCTATGCCTTTTATTGCAGCAATATTTGGTTATTTTTTTCTTAATGAAATACTTAGACGTTCAACATTAATTTCTATGGTTATTGCTTTTATAGGAGTCTGTATAATGATTATAAATGACTCTATTACAGGTACTGTGTTAGGTGCACTTCTAGGATTTGTATCGGCAACTGGCTTTGCTCTATATACTGTAACTATTCGTTGGAAACCAGAAACTCCAAAATTTACCACAGTTGTTCTTGCAGGTTTATTTTGTACTTTTTTTTCATTTATTTTTTTAGGTTTTTCTTTTGAGCCTTTTAACACTATGCCTGTAAAAAATTCATATCTGAGTTTATTGCATGGTTTATTTGTAGCTTCAGGTTTAATATTATATAGTTTAGGTGCAAAGTATTTACCTGCAGCAGAGTTAGCTTTGTTATCATTAATGGAAGTAGTAGGTGGAGTGCTTTGGGTTTGGCTTCCAATATTTGGAATTAATGAAACACCATCACTTACGGTAATTATAGGCGGGGTAGTTATAACTTTTGCAGTAATCTTTCATGGTTATGGAAGTAGGAGAAAAAGAGAACCAATACTTCCTTAAATTATTTTAATAATGTTGATACCAAGTGAAGTCTATCTATTTCTCCACCATTAAAAAAATTATGATATTTTGTATTATCAGTTATATAAATTGATCCGTCAGCGGGCATATGATAACTCTCATCTTCTATAACCATTCTACAACCAGGATTTGTAATTATTGGTATGTGCAGTCTTTTTTCTGGATCTCTATGCCAACTCAAACAAGATCTTGGAGGCTTCATTAGAAATCTCATTCTTCCTATTTTCCATTCAGATTTAACTAGATCATATACCTCTTCAATATACGTATTTTTAAATGGTTCACATACTTCAGAGTATTCACTTTCATCAATTGTTACTAATCTTTCTTCTTCTTTCCATTCAGAAGTTGGATAAGTCCAATATTTACCTCTAATATTTCCACCTGCGATAGATGATGGATCGTTAGGTTTTTGATTAACACATATTGCATTAAAATCATACAAATCTGGATCATCTTTTGACCAGCTTTTCATTTGATAAAATATTGTTAAAAACTCTGCTTTAATCTTATCAATATTGAGCTTAAATTTATCAATTTTTTTAATGTATTTCATATATTGACAAATATATAGTTATTTTAATTAAAAAGTCATTTAATAGATTTTTTAATTTATTTGCTTTTTAGTCGCACTGTTATATCTATTTCTGAAATGAAGTTATTAAATACAATAAGAATTTTGTCTAGAAAAAGTGATTTAGCAAATATTCAAGCTAAGGAAGTAGGATTGCTCTTAAAAGAAAAATATCCTGAACTATCTATAGAGTATATTACAAAATCTACTTCGGGTGATAAAGATCTTACAACACCTTTATCCGAAATGTCCGAACCAGGAGTTTTTACTGATGATTTACGTAAAGATCTTTTAAATGATCAGTGTGATTTAATTGTACATTCATGGAAAGATCTCCCTATTGATTTGGGAAAAGAATCTTATATATCAGGTACTTTAAAAAGAGCTGATCAAAGAGATATAATTTTTTTTAATAAAAAAAAATTAGAACAAATAAAAAATTCTAAAACATTAAATGTTTTAAGTTCTTCTCCTAGAAGAATTTACAATTTACAATATTTTTTACCAAAATATCTTCCTTTTAAATTAGATAATATTAATTTTCAAAATATAAGAGGGAATATTCCTACTCGTATTAATAAATTTTTAGATAATGATTTTGATGCAATTGTAATAGCAAAAGCAGCTATTGACCGATTAATTAATAATTCATTTGAAGAGTATAGGAATTTATCTTTTGAAATTAAAAAAAATATTGAAAAATGTTTATGGATGATCACTCCATTATCAGAAAATCCAACTTCTCCTGGTCAAGGAGCCTTGGGAATAGAAACAAAAAAAGAAAATAATGATTTAAATAGCAAGATTGCTTCTATCACTTCTCAAATAGATATAAAATGTGTTAATCTAGAGAGAGATATTTTAAAAAATTATGGTGGAGGCTGCCATCAAAAGATAGGAGTTAGTTTTTTCCCAACTAGTGCTGGTCTAATTCATTCTGAAAAAGGTGAAACAGAGGATGGTAACAGTTTTGCTGAATGGGAAATTTATAAACATAATAAAATTGAAGATAAAAAAGTACATAATGATGTTATATTTCCTAATAATCTAAACGAATATAATTTTTTTGATAGAATAGAAGTTGAAAAAAATTCAAACAAATTATCTTCAATTAATAATCATTGTATTTGGATAACTAGAAGTTCATCATTGCCTGAAAAAAAAATAATTTCAAAAAATAATATATTTTGGGCAAGTGGGCTTAAAACATGGCAAAAATTAGCTGAAAGAGGTTATTGGGTTAATGGAAGCGCAGAAGGTTTAGGTGAAGATTTAGATCCAAATATATCTTCTTTAACTTCTTTTCCTTGGGTTAAATTAACGCACGAAGCAGCTCCCGAAAGTAGAATTAAAAATACAATTAAAACATATAAATTAATAGAAAAAGGGAATTCTTACGATTTTAAGGATAAAAAATATTTCTATTGGATGAGTTTTTCTGCGTTTTATTTAGCTATTAATAAAAATCCTAATATATTAGATGCATATCATGCTTGTGGACCAGGTAATACCTATAAACAAATAAAAAAAATGATAAAAGACCCAGCGAAATTACATGTATATTTATCTTATGAAGATTGGAAGAACGGATTAATCAATGAGTGATATGTTGATGAGATTAAAGAAAAATAAAATTTTACGCAATATGTGCGTAGAGACTACATTTTTAAATGATCAACTTATTCAACCAATTTTTGTAAGTGAAAATTTAGAAAGTAAAAAAGAGATTCCTGGTATTCCAAATAATTTTGTTATGAACTTAAAAGAATCTATTCAGCAAATAGAATTAGATTTAAAAAATAATCAAAAAAATTTTTTATTATTTATGATTCCTAAAGATAAAAAGGATAGCGACTTTAACTTTAATTTTCAGCAAAATGTCATTTCAACAATTAAAAATACATTTAAAAATGACATGTTATTATGGGCAGACGTATGTCTTTGTTCAATGACTACGCATGGTCATTGCTGCTTATTTGATAACAACAAAAATATTGATTTAAGTAGTAGTCTTTCTATTCTATCAAAAATTGCATTAAATTATGCTGAAGCAGGAGTCGATGGATTGGCCCCAAGCGATATGATGGATGGGAGAACAGTTTCTATAAGAAAAATTTTAGATGATAATAAATATAATTTAGTTCCTATTATGAGTTATAGTAGTAAATTTGCTAGTAATTTTTATGGACCATTTCGATATGCAGCAGATTCTGCGCCTTCATTTGGAGATAGAAAGCAATATCAACTAGATTATAGAAATAAATCTGAAGCAATAAGAGCATCTGTAAGATGTTTTGAAGAAGGTGCAGACTTGTTAATGGTAAAACCAGGACAAGGTTCAATAGATCTTATTCAAGAAATTAAAATTAAAACTGGATTAATGGTAGGCGCTTATCAAGTTAGTGGTGAATATGCTGGTATTGCTTTAGCAGCCGAAAAAGAGCTTTTAAATTTTAATAATGCTTTATTAGAAAGTTGGCATGTAATGAAAAGAGCTGGAGCACAATTTATCATTAGTTATGGAGCAAGAAAATCGAAAGAATTAGGAATAAGTGAGTAACAAAAATTTTGAAAACGCTTTAAAAAGAGTTAACCAATCTATTCCTCCGATCTGGTTTATGCGTCAAGCAGGTAGATACCATTCGCATTATCAAAAATTGAAAGAAAAGTATACTTTTGAGCAATTATGCAAAACTCCAGAACTTGCAGCGGAAGTGGCTTGTGGACCTATAAAAGAATTTGATTTTGATGTGGCTATTTTATTCAGTGATATACTTTTTTTATTGGAAGGTTTGGGTCTTGGTCTTAAATTTAATCCAGGACCAATTTTTTCACAATATGTAAATAAAGAAAATTATAAAAACTTTTCTAATTTAGAATACGCGTTTAATCATATTGGTTTTCAAGCTGATGCTCTGAAATTGACTCGAGACATGCTGCCTCAAGATAAAAGTTTAATAGGTTTTGTAGGCGGACCATGGACTTTGCTTCGATTTGCTACAGGAAAAACTAAAGAAAAACTTAAATACGAAGATTTTCATATGGAGTATATGAAAAATGTAATTTCACCTTTACTTAAAATGAACATAGGGCTGCAATTACAATCGGGCGCTGAAATAGTAATGATTTTTGATAGTAGTTTGTATGATCTAGATTCACTTACATTTAATAATCAATATTTTGCTTTACTTAAAGATTTAACGAATGAATTTCCCAACAAAGTTGGCTACTATTCCAGGGGTAAAGAAATTAAAGAATTAATACCTGTTATGAATTTGCCATTAGCTGGAATAGGATATGATCACAATATTTTATTAAGTGATGTTTTTTTAAAATCTAATATGGGTTTTGTACAAGGTAATTTTGATGAAAATTTAATGCTTCTTAATGAGTCAGATTTTTTATTAGAATTAAAATCATTTATTCACACAATAAAATCAATTGAAAATATTAACGGATGGGTTTGTGGATTAGGTCACGGAGTAAACAAGCATACACCAGAAAAAAATGTACACTTATTTGTTGAAAATATAAGAAAAGAATTTGGTTAATAAAAATGGTTAAATATTTTGGTGAAAAAAATTATGAACACGGTAGTGACGATAAAACAGGTGTATTAATTACTAATCTAGGAACGCCAGATGCACCTAAAAGAAAAGAGTTAAAAAAATATCTTAATCAATTTTTATCAGACCCTAGAGTAATTGAAATACCTAAATTTATTTGGCAATTAATATTACAACTTGTTATTTTACAAATAAGACCAAGTAAATCAGCTGCGGCATATAAAAAAATTTGGACAGAAAATGGATCTCCTCTTTTAGATATTTCTATTCGTCAATTAAACGCAATAAAAAACAAGCTATCTAAGTCTGATCCAAATATGGTTATCGCATTAGGTATGCGATATGGAAACCCTTCAATTGAAAATGCTTTAAAAAAATTACAGTCTCAACATGTTAGAAGATTACTAATTCTCCCACTATATCCTCAATACTGTGCTGCGACTACAGGAAGTACTTTTGATGCTGTAACAAATGTTCTGCAGAAATGGCGTTGGATACCAGAAGTTAGATTTATTAATCAATATTTTGAAGAAAACTCTTATATAAAAGTTTTATCTAATTCCATTCAGAAGTTTTGGATAAAAAACAAAAAACCTGAAAAAATAATATTTAGCTATCACGGAATACCAAAAAGATATCTAATTAATGGCGATCCGTATCATTGCTTTTGTTTAAAAACAACGCGTTTAGTAAAAGAATATATGCAGTTAAATGATGAAGATGTTATGACAACTTTTCAAAGTCGATTTGGTAGAGAAGAATGGTTGCAACCTTACACAAGTGAAACTTTAAAAGAATTACCTAAACAAAATATTAAAGATATTCATATTATTTCTCCTGGTTTTAGTGCAGATTGTCTGGAAACTTTAGAAGAATTGGAAGAAGAAAACAAAGAATATTTTCTTAAAGCAGGAGGCGCTTCTTATAATTATATACCTTGTCTAAATGATAGTCAGGAGCATATAGATTTTATTAGTGAATTAATTACTAAACATACTCAAGGTTGGAAAAAATGAAAGTTAATGAAAATTTTAATATTGCTGAGCAGTCTTTTAAGAATCTTCGAAATGAATTAGTTGAAGAAATTTCAAAAATTGATGGTAATTCTTTTGAAATGACAGAATGGAATCACCAAGGAGGAGGTGGTGGTATTATAAGTAAAATTAGAGGTTCTGTAATTGAAAAAGGTGGAGTTAATATATCTTCTGTTTCAGGTAAATTTAAAAATGAAATGATAGGTAAAATTCCCGGCACTTCAAATGAAAACCCAAACTATTTAGCAACTGGCATAAGTGTTGTTTTACATCCTTTATCTCCAAAAATACCTTCAATGCATTTTAATACAAGATTTTTAAAAACTTCTAATGAATGGTTTGGGGGTGGTATGGATCTTACGCCAGCTTTAGAGTTTGAAGACAATACAACATATCATCAGGGTTTAAAATCATTGTGTGATCATTATGACTCTACATATTATGATAAATTTAGTAAATGGTGTAACGAATATTTTTTTCTTCATTACCGAAAGGAACCTAGAGGAATTGGAGGAATTTTTTTTGATAATCTAAATACCAACAATTGGGTTGAAGATTTTGAATTTGTTAAAGAAGTTGGAGTTTATTTTAAAAACTTTGTCAAAAAAACTTTATTAAAATTAAAAGATCTAGAATGGACTAAAGAAGAAAAAGAAATTCAATTAAAAAAAAGAAGTCGGTATGTAGAATTTAATTTGCTACATGACAGAGGAACAAAATTTGGTCTTGAAACAGGTGGAAATATTGATGCAATTTTAATGTCGATGCCTCCACTAGCAAAATGGGAGTAATAGTTGTTATTTAATATATTAAAAACTATTCATATCTTTAGTGTAATATCTTGGATGGCTGGTTTATTATATCTTCCAAGATTTTTTGTTTATCATGCAGATAAAAAAATTACTAAAGAAACATCTGAAACATTTAAAATAATGGAAAGAAGATTATTTAAATTTATAATGACGCCTGCTTTTGTTTTGACCTGGTTAACTGGGTTAGCAATGATTCATTACTTAGGCTTGGATATTTGGCTGATATTAAAAATTTTATTTGTATTTATATTAACCGGTTACCATTTTTTTTGCCAAGTATGCTTGCAAAAATTTAAAACAGATCAAAACATATATTCCCCTAAGTTTTTTAGAATAACTAATGAAGTTCCAGCAGTTATTCTTGCATTTATTATTATTTTAGTAGTATTTAAACCATTTTAGGTCAAAAATTCTTTTAATAGATAAACATTAATATTGAATTATAATTTCTTGGTTGTATTGATAACTTATTGAATTTCTATGGAGGAAATAAATATATGAAAAATGTAATAAAAACTATTTTGGCATTTTTGATCATTGGATTTGTTTCACCTACTTTTGCTGCTAATATTAAGTGGTCAATGCCTGGTGACTCATTAACATTAGATCCTCATGCACAAAATGAAGGACCTACCCATATGGTTTCTCGCCAAGTATATGAAGGTTTAGTAACTCCAGGTATAAACATGGAAATACTTCCTCAACTTGCTGAGTCATGGGATGCAACTAGTGCAGATACATGGGTCTTTAACATTCGTAAGGGTGTTAAGTTTCATGATGGATCATCTTTAACAGCTAGCGATATCGCATTTAGTATTAATAGAGCTAAAACTGCTCCATCTGATATGGTTGATTTGATTAAAAGTATAAAATCAGCAACTGCTACTAGTGATCATACTCTTGAAATAAAAACTGAGGGTCCTAACCCTATTCTTTTAAACCAACTTACTCAAATTTTCGTAATGAATGAAGCTTGGTCAAAAGAAAACGGTTGTGAAACTTCTTATAATTGGGATGCTGGAGAAACTTCTTATTGTGCATCAAATGCTAACGGCACTGGACCTTTCAAAATTACTTTTAGGGAACAAGATGTTAGAACTGTATTTGAAAAGAATAATGATTGGTGGGGAGATCACAGTACCCACAACATAGATCAAATTGAATTACTTCCTATTAAAAATGATGCAACTAGAGTTGCAGCACTTCTTTCTGGGGAAATCGATTATACTAATGTTGTACCAGTTCAAGATATTGCAAGAATTAATTCTTCTGCTGGACATACTGTAAAAATGACACCTCAAAACAGAACTATATTCTTTGGTATGGACCAAGGTTCTGCTGAATTAAACTCTTCTAATATAAAAGGAAAAAATCCTTTTGCAGATAAAAGAGTTCGTTTAGCAATGTATCATGCTTTAGATATGGATGCTATTAAGGACAAGGTCATGAGAGGACAAAGTGTGCCTGCAGGAATTATTACTGCACCTGGTGTTAATGGTCATACTGCAGAGCGTGATCAAAGATTGCCTTATGATCCTGAATTATCAAAAAAACTTTTAGCTGAAGCTGGTTATCCAGATGGATTTGAGCTTACTCTAGATTGCCCTAATGATCGTTATATTAATGATGAGGCAATTTGTGTAGCAGCTATTAGTATGTTTGCAAAAATTGGTGTTACAGTAAATCTTGATGCTAAAACTAAGAGTCAGCATTTCTCTGAAGTAAAAGAGGGTGATGCAAACGGAATGACTAGTGATATGTATATGTTAGGTTGGGGTGTTCCAACTTTTGATAGTCATTATGTATACTCATATCTATTTGAAAGCTCTGGTAGCTGGAACAAAGTAAATTTCAGCAATGCTAGAGTAGATGAATTAGTTGCATCAATGGGCGTTGAAACTGACATGGATAAAAGAAATGCTATGATTGCGGAAGCTTGGGATATTACTCAAGAAGATGTAACTTATCTTCCTTTACATCATCAAGTTGTTAATCAAGCTGCTTTAAGTAATGTCGATGTTCCAATTAGAATGAACAACGAACCATTATTTAGATTTGCAAAAGTATATTAATTAATCTTAAATATCTGGCCAGTTTACTGGCCAGATAAAACATTTCATGCTCAGCTATTTCTTAAAAAGACTATTACAATCTATTCTTGTAATGTTTGTTGTAGCTTTTGTTTCATTTTCATTGTTTAATTTTGTTGGAGACCCAGTTAACAGTATGACTGGTGAAGATGCTTCAGATGAAAGAAGAGCTGAAGTAAGGGAAGTATTAGGTTTAAATGATCCTGTTTATGTTCAATTTTCAAGATTTATTGGAAATATAGTTCAAGGCAATTTTGGTATTTCCTATCAATTGAAAAGAGAAGTTTCAGATTTGATAGGGGAAAGACTTCCAGCTACTCTTGAATTAGTTTTTGTTTCAGCGATGTTAGCAATTATTATAGGTACTGTTTTAGGAGTTTATACAGGCATTCATAGAGATAGCTTTGTCTCTAATGTAATACTTGTTATTTCCTTAGCCGGGGTCTCACTCCCAACATTTATTATTGGAATCTTATTAATATATTTATTTTCTGTAATATTAGGAGTACTTCCATCTTTTGGAAGAGGGGAAGTAACCGACCTAGGTTTTTGGACAACTGGTTTCCTGTCTATATCTGGTTTAAAGGCTCTTATTCTTCCATCGATTACTTTAAGCTTATTCCAAATGACTTATGTTATTAGACTTGTAAGGGCAGAAATGATGGAAATTTTACAAACTGATTATATTAAGTTTGCTAGAGCGAGAGGAATTAAAAAAAATATTATAAATTACAGGCACGCTCTTAAAAATGGTTTAATTCCTGTGATAACAATTACTGGGATCAACATTGGAACTTTAATTGCTTTTTCTATAATAACTGAAACTGTTTTTCAATGGCCTGGTATGGGGTCTTTGTTTATCAACGCAGTATATTTTGTCGATATACCTATAATGTCAGCATACATGATTATGGTAGCTTTTATTTTTGTTATGATAAATTTTATAGTCGACATAACTTATTATTTTATTGATCCAAGAATTAGACTCAAGGAAGAGAGTAGCTAAGTATGATTAAAAAAACTTTTAATAAAATCTATGATACAGATATTGGTTATAGTTTCTTTAACTCAAAAATTGCTATTATTTCATCAAGTATTTTTTTTATAATTTTTCTATGCTCTTTTTTTGCTGGTTTAGTGGCACCTTATAATCCCTTTGATCCGGCAAGTGTTTCTCTAATGGATGCTTTTACGCCACCAATTTGGTCTGAAGGAGGAAATTCAAGTTTTTTTCTTGGAACTGATCAACAGGGTAGAGATATGTTTTCTACAATGATTTATGGCTCAAGAATTTCTCTTATAGTTGGCTTTGCATCTATTATTTTTGCCATGATTCTAGGAGTTTTTTTGGGTGTAACCGCTGGTTACATTGGTGGTAGATATGAAATAATTGTGATGCGTATAACAGATGTGCAGTTAACTATTCCTACTATATTAATGGCTTTATTAGTTGATGGAATAGCAAGGGCTATTATATCAAGATCAATGCATGATGAAATGGCAATTTATGTTTTAATTTTTGCAATTGGTATTTCTGAATGGCCTCAGTTTGCAAGAGTTACAAGAGCCTCTACTTTAGTTGAAAAAAATAAAGAATATGTATCCGCTTCTCGAATAATAGGGTTATCAAATGTTTTAATAATGTTTAAGCATATTTTACCAAATATACTCAGACCTATCTTGGTAATTGCAACTATTGGATTAGCATTAGCAATAATTACAGAATCAACATTAAGTTTCTTGGGAGTAGGAGTTCCTCCCACAACACCTTCTTTGGGAACATTGATTCGCTTTGGAAATAATTTTTTATTTTCAGGTGAATGGTGGATTACTTTTTTTCCAGCAATTTTTTTAGTTGTTTTGGCTTTATCAATTAACCTATTAGGAGATTGGATGCGAGATGCGTTAAATCCAAAATTAAAAAAGAGATGAGTTTTTTAGAAATTAAAAATTTAAATATAAGTTATGCAACTAGAAAAGAAACAATAGTTGCTAGTAAAGATGTTGAATTTATTTTGGAAAGAGGTGAAATATTAGGTATTGTTGGAGAGTCGGGTTCAGGTAAATCAACTATTGCTAACGCAATTATAAACCTAATAGATCCTCCAGGAGAAATAACAGATGGATCAATAAAAATAGATGGTAATGAATTAAGGAATAATGAAGAATTTATTCAAAAGTCTAGAGGAAAAAAAATTGGTTTTGTTTTTCAAGACCCACAAACATCTTTAAACCCATTATTTAAGATTAAAGATCAGCTTATTGAAACGATACAAACGCATCTTAATCTTAATTATCAAGATTCTTTAGAAAGGTCTATTCAGCTATTAAAAGAAGTTGGCATAGAAAATGCTGAACAAAGAATTGAAGATTACCCTCATCAATTTAGTGGTGGAATGCGTCAACGGGTAGTTATTGCATTAGCAATAAGTTGTGAACCTGATTTAATTATAGCAGATGAACCAACAACAGCACTAGATGTAAGCATTCAACATCAAATTTTAAAATTATTAAAACATCTAACTGTGAAAAGAAACTTAGCAGTAATGATTATTACCCACGATATGGGAGTGATTGCAGAAACAACAGATAGAGTAATTGTTATGCGGTATGGGAAAATAGTAGAGCAAGGTAAAACGCAAGATATTCTTACTAATCCCCAGTCGAATGAATGTAAGAGTTTAGTTATGTCTGTTCCACCAACAAACAAAAAAATTGATAGATTTAAATTGTTAAACCCTGACGGAGGAGAGTTAAGTGATAGTTCCTTAAATCTTACAAACAGTATTATAAAAAATTGGGCAGTAAGAGATATTTCTCATGAAAAATTATTAGATTTTAAAAATGTTACAAAAATTTTTGATGAACAATCAATTGTCATGTCAAAAAAAGAAAATGATAAACTTAAGGCCTTAGATGATGTTTCATTTGAAATTTATGAAGGTGAATCATTTGGTTTAGTAGGGGAATCTGGATCAGGTAAATCAACTATTGCAAAAATTATAACGAATTTGGTTAAGCCTACTGCTGGAGAAGTGTTTTTTGAAAATATTTCTTTGCATGATCCAAAAAACAAAAAAATTAAGAATAAATATAGAGGTCAAATACAAATGATTTTTCAAGATCCGTATTCTTCTTTAAATCCGCGCTTTAAAGTTAAAGATATTATTGCAGAACCAATTAAATTTTTTCAAAGAAATATTAACTCAGCCGATGTAGATAAAAATGTTAATGATTTAATTGACATAGTGGGAATGACAAGACAGTCTTTAGATAGATATCCGCATGAATTTTCAGGAGGTCAAAGGCAAAGGATTTCGATTGCAAGAGCATTAGCAACAAGACCAAGACTGCTTATTTGTGACGAACCAACATCTGCTTTAGATGTAAGTATTCAAGCTCAAGTTCTTAATTTATTAAAAGATCTTCAAGATGAACTAAATTTAACTATTTTATTTATTAGTCATGACTTACCCGTTATCCGCCAAATGTGTGAACGAATTACTGTCTTAAAAAATGGAAAGGTTTGTGAAGTTAATGATACCGAGAATCTATTTAATAATCCAACTCATGAATATACAAAAGAACTTATACATTTAATGCCTAAAATAGAGTCAATTTTATAAAACTGTAATTTATAATTGGGGAAACACCCACTTTAGTCTAAAAAATACTCTGTGATTTATACTTCATTATTTGTTGTAAGTTTTATGGTTGCAACAATAATTCCATTTGGTTCAGAAGTGTTTTTTGCATCACTTTTATCTCTAAATAAATATAATCACTTTTTATTATTGCTTGCTGCATCTACTGGAAATATTTTAGGATCACTCTTTAATTGGATATGTGGTTATTATGTTAATTATTTTATCAATAAATCTTGGTTTCCAATTAAAAAAAATATGATTACTAGGGCTACTGAAATATTTCATAAATATGGTAAGTGGTCTTTATTATTGTCTTGGGTTCCTTTTATAGGAGATCCGATCACTTTTGTTGCTGGTACTCTTCGCTATCCTATGATACCATTTTTAATATTCGTATCTATTGGGAAAGTAGGAAGATATTTGGTAATATATTTTTCAATATTATGGGCTATAGATATATTTTAAGATATAAAAAATTTTATGAGTGAACAAATTATATTATTTGTAGCAGGATTTACTTTAGGGGCATTAATTGTTGGAATTATTTATTGGCAATTTAATGTTAGTAAAGGACCAGCAAAAATAAAAGAAAATATAGATAATTTTTTAAGTGATTTAAAAATTAATCAAGGAAAGATAGATGAGCAATTTACTAATTTTACTAAAGCCGGAACTGAGTTAAACAAATCAGCAGAAAATATGCAAAATATTTTTCTGAAAGGAGGCCCAGAAAGAATAGGAAAGATTGGTGAATGGCAACTAAAGAATATTTTAGAAAAAATGGAACTTAGACCAGATGAAGAATATCATTTAGAAAAAGCATATTATGATGTTAATAATACGAAGTATATTTTAGATGCTATTATTCATTTGCCAGGAAATAGAGATGTAATTATTGATTCCAAGGTATCATTAAGTGGTTGGGAAGAATATGTTAATGCAGAAAATGAAGAAGAAAAAAAATTGGGATTAGAAAATCACATTAAACTAGTAAGAGACAAGATATCTTCACTTTCAGAAAAAAAATATCAAAACCTAAAAGGTATTAATACTATAGATGCTGTTTTAATGTTTATGCCAAATGAATTTATGTTTTCAGTAATTTCTAAAAATGACAAAAAACCAAAAAAATCTATAATTGATGAGGCATTAGAAAAAAAAATTATACCTGTAGGCCCTATTTCTTTATATGCGTATTTAAGTATTATAGAGAATGCTTGGGCAAATTTTAAACAAAATAAAGATACACAAAAAATTATTCAAAGTTTTAGAGATGTTCATGATCGTATTGTTAATGTTCATGAGTCTTTTGAAAAGGCTGATAAAAGCATAAAGGATGCTCAAGTTTTTATGAAAACTTTTGAAACAAGAGTAAAAGAAGTCACTAAAAAATTATCTAATTATAAAGAAGAATTTAACATACCTACCAATAAAAAATTGCCAGATACTGCTAAAGAAAGTAAAGAATAGTTATGCCAAGCTTTGATGTAGTAAATAGATTAGATTTTCAAGAAATTGATAATGCTATTGGTAATGCAACTAGGGAAATATTAAACAGATACGATTTTAAAGGATCTGATACTTCTATTGAACTTAAAGAAAATGAAATTACAGTAATTACTGATGATGAATTAAAGTTAAATCAAGTTCATGATTTAATCGTAACCCATTTTGTACGTCGAAAAGTTGATCCTTTATGTTTGGATAAACAAAATATGGAAAAAGCTGGTGGAAACAAAGTTCGCCAACTGTACAAGTTAGTTGAAGGAATAGAACAAACAATTGCTAAAAAAATTACCACAGATGTCAAATCATCAAAAATAAAAGTACAAGTAAAGATCAATGGCAATGAGTTACGTGTAGATGGAAAAAAGAAAGATGATTTACAAACAGTAATGCAGATGATCAAAGATTCAAATATTGGTATTCCTATACAGTTTGTAAACTTTCGCGACTGAACTTAATGATAACTTGGGAATTAATTTTAGCAATCAGTGCATATAATTTTGTTATGTACGTAACACCTGGACCAAATAATAGCATCCTTACAGCCTCAGGAGTAAAGTTTGGTTTTTTTCGATCTGTACCTAATATTTTTGGTATCCCAACCGGTCATGGTCTACAGTTGGCATTAGTTTGTTTGGGTTTAGGTAGTTTGTTTACAACATTTCCAATATTGTTAGATATTTTGAGATATGTTGGAGCTGCATACATTTTATATTTGGCTTATAAAATGTTTGGCTCTTTAAATGTTACTTCTAGTGAAGAAAAATCACGACCATTAAAATATTATGAAGCTATATTATTTCAATTTGTAAATCCTAAGGCGTGGGTGATTTGTATTACTGCTGTTTCATTATTTTATCCAGAAAAAGAAAATTTATTTGTTGGTACTGTTTTTATGGTTATTATGTCTACTGTCATTAATATACCATCAATTAGTATTTGGGCTTTTGCTGGAAGTGTCATTAGACAGTATCTTAGCAATGTTAGATTAAAGAAAATTATTGAATGGTTGCTTGCTCTACTACTAATATTAACAGCAGTATCTGTTTTATTATATAAAGCTTAGATCATTGGGATATCAACTTTATCTCCAATTGCATTATAACCTTTTATAACTGCTGGTCGTTTCGCTATTTCTTTATACCATTTTAAAACGTTTGGATAATCGCTTAAGTTAACTTTATGTATTTCAAAACGTGCAATCCAAGGCCATGTGGCAATGTCTGCAATAGAATATTCAATACCCAAGTAAGTATTGTTAACTAATCTTTTTTCTAATGTAGAATAAACACGCTTTACATAATCTTTAGATTTTTTTTCTGCAAACTCACTTTTACCAATATTGTAATGTAGATATTGATGGGCTTGTCCAAGGAAAGGACCTACTTGTGATATTTGAAAAAAAAACCACTTCATTATTTCCCAATAATGTTTTTCTGATAAATATTTATTATATTTTTTAGCCAAATAAAGCATAATAGCACCAGTTTCAAAAATACTTTCATTTTTATCTGTATCTACAATCGCTGGGATTTTATTAGAAGGTGATATGAGTGAAAATTCTTTTGAAAACTGTTCATCATTCTGAATGTCTATGGGTATAACATTATACTGCACTTCTAACTCTTCTAATAAAATACTTATCTTGCGTCCATTGGGTGTTGGCCAAGTGTATAAATTGATCATAAAATAATATATTTTTTGTAAAACTTAAATTACTCTAACATATTATTTATATGTTTAAAATTTTTATAATTTTCTTTTGTATTTGTTTTCCATTAAAGGCTGATCAATATGATTTGCGTCTAAAAAATTTATTTAATAAGCTTCAAGAAACTGAAATTGAAACTGAAATAGAAAGTATAACTATTGATATTTGGGATATTTGGCATGAAACAAATGATCCTAAAATTAGTTCTGATTTTTTTAAAGGCATAGGTTTAATGTATAATGGCAATCTAGAAACATCTATAAATTATTTTACTAAAGTGATTGAAACTAATCCAAATTTTGCTGAAGCTTGGAATAAAAGAGCTACAGCCTACTATTTGTTAGGAAATTTTGATAAGTCTATGCTTGATATTAATGAAACATTAAAATTAGAACCGCGCCATTTTGGAGCAATGGACGGAATGGCTTTAATATTTTTGCACCAAGAAAAGTTTACTAAAGTTTTAGAAATTTATGATGAAATTATTAAAATTTTTCCCAAAAGTAAAAATATTATAGAAAAGAAAAGACGTTTATTAAGTCAAATAAATAAATCAGCCTAATATCCAAACAAAAATAATATTATTGGAATGGTAATAAAACTTACAAAAGTGCTAATTACTATATTTGCTGAAATTATTTCTTTTATAGCATTATAGCGATAACTAAAATAATATGTCTGTGACCCACTAGGAAGAGCTGCCGCTAATGTGATAATAAAAATCAAAGTTGGAGACATAATAAAAATATACTTTGCTAATATAAAAGCAATAAATGGATGAGCAAAGTTTTTTAATGAAGTTAATAGTAATGAAAAATTAACGTATTGAGATACTTTAAAATTAGATAATGCCATACCTAAAGAAATTAAAACTGCAGGCAAGGCAAATATTGCCAACATATCTAAAAATAAACCAAGTGTTTTTGGGGGATTGATTGAAGAAAAATTTAGCGTTATTCCTATAAACATTCCAAAGAGAACTATGTTTTTAAACAAACCATAAATAGTTTTTAAAATTATTAATAAATATGATGAATTTCTGTTTCTGTACCCTTCTATTATGACAGTTGTATAAGTAAAATGAATAAATCCATGAAAGAAAACCAAAATCATATAAGGCATAGATTGAGTTGGACCTAATACGGAATACATAAGAGGAATTCCGAGAGCAACAGAGTTTCCAAAACAAGAACCTAATCCCATCAATGCACAGTTATCTATTTTAAATTTTAAAAATATTAAAGATATAAAAAAACAAATTGCAAAAACTATTATTCCAGCTCCAAAAAATGAAAACATTAAATTTACAATAGGAATATTAGGAAATTCTATTTTCCAAAAATATGTAATCAGAGCCAAGGGTAATAAAACATTAAAACTTGTAAAGTCAAACCATTTAACTAAATAATTTGGGAAAATTTTTAATTTTTGTATTACGTATCCAATAATAACAAATCCAAAAACGTTTAAAATAATTAGTATCAAGTCATTCATATTAAATAATTAAAAAATTTGACTCGTATTAGTTTCTAAAAAATCATCAATTTCTTTTAAATTAATTTTATCAATAGATTTAGGGCTCCATTTAGGATTATGGTGTTTTTTTATTAAGACAGCTTCGATTCCTTCAGCAAAATCATTTCTATTTACCATCATTTGACTTAATTTATATTCCATTTCTAAGCACTCTTGTATGCTTTTACTTTTACCCTTTTTTAATAGCTCAACAGTTACAGCTAAACTCATAGGGCATTTTTTAATTAGATTATCAAAATAGTATTCTTTTAAAGAGCTGTTTTTAAGATTATTAAAAATATCTTTTATGTTACCAGCAAAGCATTTATCAATTATTTCTCTTTTTTCAAAAATTGCAGATTTATTTTGAGAATTTTGTATAAATTTTTTTATGTCTCCACTGTTTATAAAATGCTGAACAAGATTATCTATCTCGTCTTCTGGGCAATAATGGGTAGCTAATCCAAGTTCTAGCATTTCAGATGAATTTAATACATGTCCAGTTAACCCTAAAAAAACACCAATATTATAATTTAATCTAGATAAAAAAAAACTTCCACCAACATCTGGAAAAAAACCTATAGCAGTTTCAGGCATTGCAAACTTTGAAGATTTCGTAACTACCCTATAATCACCATATAACGAAAGACCAACTCCACCACCCATCACAACACCTTTCCATATTGATAAGTAAGGTTTTGGAAAATTGTAGATTGATAAATTTAATTTGTATTCAGTTAAAAAAAATTGTTTTTTTAAATCAGATAAATTTCCTGATAAATGTACACTTTTAACATCTCCTCCTGCACAAAAATGATTTCCTTCACCAATTAATAATACTCTATGAATAGCTTTATTACTTTTCCATTCGTCTAATTTTAATGCAAAATCCTGAGCCATTTTAAGATTTAAAGCATTTAGTGATTTTGGACGATTTAAAATTATTAAACCAGTATTATTTTTAATTTCAAAATTTATATCCATTTATTTTTTTTTAAATTTTAATACTTTTTCAGGTAAACCAACTTCTTTGGCTTTCAGTCTATTAATTTCATCACGAATTCGTGCCGCATCTTCAAATTCAAGTTTTGCAGCAAAATCATTCATTTTTTCTTCCAAATGTTCAATATGTTTATTAAGATCTTTACCTACTAATTCTTTTGCATTTTCTATTTCAATTGTCACATGATCTTGCTCAGCTGTAGTTTCTAAAATTTCTTCAATATTTTTTTTGATGCTTAGAGGTGTAATATTATTTTCTTTATTAAATAATAATTGTTTTTCCCTTCTACGATTAGTTTCATCAATTGCCTCTCTCATACTTTTTGTTACTGTATCTGCATACATTAAAACTTTACTATCTATATTTCTTGCTGCTCTCCCTATAGTTTGAATTAAACTTGTTTTTGATCTTAAATAGCCTTCTTTATCAGCATCTAAAATTGCCATCAAAGCACATTCAGGAATATCTAAACCTTCACGAAGGAGATTAATACCAACTAGTATATCAAACACCCCTAATCTTAAGTCTCTAATGATAGCAATTCTTTCTAATGTTTCTATATCTGAATGAAGATATCTAACTTTTAAACCTTCTTCATGCATAAATTCAGTTAGATCTTCTGACATTTTTTTAGTCAAGGTTGTGATTATAACCCTATATCCATTTAATATTGTTTTTCTACATTCATCTATCAGGTTATCAATTTGATGTTTTGTTGATCTTACTTCAATAGGTGGATCAATTAAGCCTGTAGGTCTTATTACCTGTTCAACAAAAACACCCCCTGTTTTTTCAAGTTCATACTGACCTGGAGTTGCACTAACAAAAATTGTTTGAGGTCGCATAGCATCCCATTCTTCTCTTTTAAGCGGACGATTATCTACACAACTAGGCAATCTAAAACCATACTGCGATAGAGTTGATTTTCTTGAAAAATCACCCTTATACATACCTGATATTTGACTACACGTTATGTGACTTTCATCAATAAATAGCAATGAGTCTTCAGGAATGTATTCATACAATGTGGGCGGAGGTTCACCTGGTTTTCTTCCTGATAAATATCTAGAATAGTTTTCAATTCCACTACAGCTACCTGTAGTTCCCATCATTTCTAAGTCAAAGTTTGTTCTTTCATCTAAACGTTGTCGCTCAAGCAGTTTTTTTTCTTTTTCAAATACTGATAATTGTTTTTTGAGATCTTCTTTTATTAATGTTATAGCTTTTTTAATTCGTGGTTTTGGAGTTACATAATGGGAATTGGCAAATATTCGAATTTCATCAAGTTCAGTAAGATTTTCTCCAGTCAATGGATCAATTTCTATTATAGTTTCTATTTCATCTCCAAACATTGATATTCGCCAAGAAATATCTTCATGATGTGATGGAAATATTTCTAATATATCTCCCTTTGCTCTAAAACTCCCTCGTCTGAAATCCATATCTCTTCTTTTGTATAGAAGCTCTACTAGTTTTCTTATTATGATATCACGATTAATGGATTGTTTTTTTTCTAAAGTAAATGACATTGAAGAATATGCTTCAACAGACCCAATACCATATATGCATGAAACAGAAGCAACAATAATTGTGTCTCTTCTTTCAACTAAAGATCTAGTAGCTGAATGTCTAAGTCTGTCAATCTGCTCGTTAATAGATGATTCTTTTTCAATATATGTATCACTTTTAGGTACATAAGCTTCAGGAGTGTAATAATCGTAATAACTTACAAAATATTCCACAGCATTTTCAGGAAATAAACTTTTCATTTCTCCATACAATTGTGCTGCTAATGTTTTATTAGGCGCCATAATTAAAGTTGGTCTTTGCATTTGTTCAATCACTTTAGCCATTGTAAAGGTTTTGCCAGAACCTGTTACACCTAATAAAACTTGTTCATTTTCACCCTTTAATAAATTATCCACTAAAGATTTTATAGCTCCTGGTTGATCACCACTAGATTTAAAATCACTAACAATCTTAAAATTTTTATAATTACTAGATGAAACTAGATTATTTTTTTTGGATAAATTCATTAAGAGTTAATATATTTTTTTAAGTAAGAGTATTTTTCTAGAAAATAACCTGCTTTTGCTATTGTTGCATTTAATATTCTGCCATCATCTTTTTCAAGAATATATGGTAAAACTTCATTAACTATTCCATCTCCAAACTCAGTACTCGAGTCTCTTGGGAGCTCTGAAGGTAAATTGTCTACAGCCATAATACCTAGATTGTTTTTTTCATCATTTGTTTCTATCATATTAATTTTATCCAAATAAAAATTAGGTTTATCAATTGTTGTAGATCTAATAGTTGAAGGAACAGACCCATCTACATCACATGTTATATCACCTATTATTTGAAGTTGTGAAAAATCCTTCAATTCATTTTTTTTAAAAATTTTAGGAGAGTTTGGATCCCAATAATGTGCACTTATAAAAATATGACTTTCTTTTAAAAATTTCATTGCATTGCTTTGATATTCATGTGGATTTTTTATAAAATACTTTAAGTTGAAATCTTGTATTCTATCATGAGTTAAATAGTCTTTTGTTTCTAAGTTGCAATATACAGGTTCATTAAATGTTTTATTCAAATATTCTGATTTAGAAACTCTTTTTATATTTGTTTTACCTAAAACATCTAATACACCTTTTGCAACCCTTCCATCCCCAGTAACTAGTAATTTAAAATTAGGAAAACGTACTTGCTTTATATTATTTATTAATCTCCCATAATTATTTAATTTAAATGCTCGAGCCATAGGAATGAACTTATTATGAG